>CAZYEC010000001.1:0-98204 GCA_964646385.1 uncultured Eubacteriales bacterium
GTCTTTTTCTGACACCTTCCACTGCCCAGCCGGGTCTTCCCAGCGCATCTGCAGTATGTTACCATCGCCGTCCACATCTTCAGGAACTAGCCCGCGGCCGAGATCTTCATCAGGATAAGGTCGGACGCTGGAACGAAGCATGTAAGGTGTATTCAGATACAGTTCAGATCCGTCGGGAGACACTCTGGGAACGATGTAAAAAGTGCTATGGTCCACAAGTCTTTTGATCGTCTCATCCGAGGCATAATTTGTGCACAAGTGCTCAATTGTGTAAAGGCACACTGCCGAGCCGGTAACTTCACCGGCATGATGGTTGCCATCAACATATATTGCAGGTTTTGTGGAATGGTGTCCGGTGGCCTTGCATGTGATAATGCACACCGGGATATCCCGTTTTTCGAAAGATTGGCCGATAGTCTGAGTTTCCAATATGTCCGGATGCCTATTCGCCATTTCCTGCAAAAACTCCAGGATTTCTTGGTATTTGAGATATTTAGAACTAATTTTTGACATCCTGTCGCCCCCTATTGAAATGATCGCGTTCTGCGGAGTTCCGCCCACGGTTAAGACTTTATTTCTGGGCTGGCCCCTCAGATCCTCCAGCGCTGCAGGCTTGTGGTATTCTGATAATGAAGACTTAGGCTGAGCGGCGATTTCGGAGGACATCGGTGTGACTTCGGAAACAGGGCAGGAAATCTTTCAGATGAAGTTCCCGGGACGCATAGATCTTGAGGCTACCCTTTTGTGTGGGCAGGCTTTCAGGTGGAAAAGGGAGATATTTCCCGGAAATTCCGATCTTTTGCGGTCATTCAGAGGAATAGCTTGCTCTTTGGCGCTCTTTGTCGGCCAGGAAAACGGTGATGATAGATGCCTGTCTGTGGCCTATGACCCTTCGTACAGCAACAAAGAGGCGGTTAAGGCCCTTCTTCTTGGCTATTTGTCGGCAAAAGACAATTTGGAGGACATATGTTCCCGGTTGATGGCGTCCGGCGGGGTCATGAAGAATGCGGCACTATACGGGCAAGGCATGAGGATATTGACCCAGGAGCCCTGGGAGTGCCTCGCTTCTTATATCATCTCGGCCAACAACAACATTCCCAACATTTCCAAAGTGGTAGGCTATCTGGCGGATGCTTACGGCGAACCCTGCGGCTTTGGCGAGAACAGATTTCCTGGACCGGACGTTCTGGCACGGTGCTCCCTTTCGGACTTGAGGTTGTCAAAATGCGGTTACAGGGATCGTTTTCTTTTGGATGCCGCCCAAAAAGTCGTGTCCGGCGAGGTCCGGCTGGGGGAAATGGAAAGCATGCCAACCGGGGAAGCCCGGGAAGAATTGATGAAAATTATCGGGGTTGGGCCGAAAATTGCCGACTGTGTCCTGCTTTTCGGGTTCCACCGGCTTGATGTATTTCCCGTTGACGTCTGGGTTGCAAGAATCATGTCCCACTATTACATGGGCGAAAAGCAGGCGACTATACGCGCTGTGAGACGGGAAGGCACAAGACGTTTTGGGCGGCTGGCGGGCTACGCCCAGGAATTTCTTTTCCATTACGCACGCTCTTTTTTGTTTTCAGGAAAGCGCACCTCGTGAGTCTTAGCTTGGGGCAAACTTATGGCCAGCACCGAGCCTACAACAAGAACAATGCCCAAAACTTGGAACAAGGTCAGCGTCTCTTCCAGGAGGAAATACCCCAGAAGACATGCGGCCACAGGTTCGCACATGGCGACTATAGAGGCTCTGCCGGCATCGACCTTGCTGATACCTTGAGCGAAAAGGAGAAAAGCGAACAAGCCCGGCCCCAGGGCCATGAGCGACAATAGCAGCCAAGTTTTTGGAGTTCCTTGGGCCAACTTGATGAACACCGGGGGAAGCCGTCTTGTGACTACAGTCAGGAGCAACGTGAGTTCCACGAATCCGAAAGCCATCATCCACAAATTCAGGTAGACGGGACTGAATTTGCGCCCTATTTCCTTGTAGACCACGATCTGAAGACCGTAGGCGGCCCCCGATATGGTTGCCACCAGAACCCCCACAGGCGATCCCGTCGTTGCAGCTTTGCCTGCCGGGCCGACAAAACCTGAAACCAGGGCCACACCTGCAAGAGCCCCGCAGAGTGCCAACACTTTATCTTTTGTAACAGGAGTCTTGAAAGCGAAATAGGAGATTACCATGACGAAAAATGGCGCTGTGTAATTGAGAGTAACGGCCACCGCCAGGCTAATTTGGGAAATGGCGTAAAAATAGGTTGATTGTGCAAGGACTACGGCCAGGAATCCTAAAAGCAAGAAAGTGCCCACGTCCTTGGATCTTGGGAACGGCGGCTCCGCGGGGCCATCTGCAGAAGCCGTCTCTTTGTGCAGCAAGCGCGTAAAAAAGACCCAGAAACCCAAAAGGGATGCGGAAAACAAAGCTCTTCCCAAAACGATGTCCCAGGAAGACAGCCCCTGTCTTTCAAGCATCCTTATGAAAGGGCCGGAAAGAGCCCACAGGACCGATGCGGCTGTAATTTTCAGGTAACCCACACAAATCCTCCAAAAGGTCCGTCTGCAAAAAACCTGCTAAAGACCATCATGTCACAAAGGCAAGGTTCAGTCACTACCTCCGCGTCGCCAAGGCTAAGCTCGAAGGATAAGGGGGCGTCCTCACAGAAGTAGTTATTGGTTTGTTTACAAACGATTGCAAGAGGTGAGACCTTTGAAAGAAATGACCTTCGACCATTATTACTCGTTTTCGGAAATCGAATCCCAGTTAAAAGCCCTTGCCGGTTCATACCCGGACCTTGCCGAGTTATCCTCGGTCGGCAAGAGCCCCCAAGGGCGGGATCTTTGGGCCATTACCATCACCGACAAGAGCACAGGCGACCACGCCGAAAAACCTGCGTTCTACATCGATGGAAACCATCATGCCGGTGAGGTCACTGGATCTATGATCTCGATGTACACGGCCAAACACCTTTTGGGCGAGTACGGCAAAGACGAACGGGTGACGAAAATACTGAAGCGCCACACGATCTACATAATTCCAAGGGTATCTCCCGACGGGGCTGAAGTGTATCTGACGACCCCGGAGACTCTTAGATCGGCGCCCAGGTTCTACCCGTTTACCGATGCCCTCGAAAAAGAGGGATTGTACCCAGCCGACATAGATGGGGACGGCCATATCCTGCAAATGAGAGTTGTGGACAAGGCAGGAGACTGGAAAACGTCCCCCAAAGATCCCCGGGCCCTTGTAAAAAGAGAACCTGATGATGAAGAAGGGGTTTTTTACAGGGTTTATACGGAAGGCTTCATCCGGGATTACCGGGGAGGGGAAATCAAACAGGCCCCGGGAAAATGGAGTCTTGACTTCAACCGGAATTTTCCCTACGGATGGGCCCCCGACACCCGCCAGCCCGGCGCAGGAGAATATCCCCTTTCAGAGCCCGAAACCAAAGCCGTTGCCGATTTCATTGTGGCCCACCCCAATATCGTTTTGGCGTTCACCTACCATACAACCGGGGGGGTCCTTCTGAGGGTACCCGGCGCTCACCCGGCCTCCAAAAGCCCCCAGAAGGATATCCAAGCATTAATCGAAATCGGGGAAATGGGCGTCCAGGAGACGGGGTACCCTTGCATTCCTTGTTTTGAAGACTTCATGGGCGGGGGCGACAATTACAGTACCGGCGCGTTCGACGACTGGTTGTACGAACACCGGGGCATTTTGGGTTACACGGTTGAAACGTGGAACATGTCCCAGAGGGCCGGGGTGAGCCTGTGGCCCCGGCGTCAAAAAAGTCAGGCCGAACAAAACGAGGACACCCTGAAACTTCTGTCTTGGAATGACAAGGAATTGGGCGGTCGCGGCTTTTGCAATTGGAGATCTTTCGACCACCCCCAACTTGGTCCGGTGGAAATCGGGGGCTGGTACACAAAGTACGTAGTTCAAAATGCTCCGCCTTTTTTCTTGCAGGGTGAGTGCCATAAAAATATGGTGTTTTCTTTGAGAGCTATGCTTACGCTGCCCCGGTTGGAAATCCAGGATGTCTCCAAAAAAGAGCTGGGTGACGGCGTTTGGGAAATCGGGGCAGTGGTGAAAAATGTGGGATATCTGCCCACCCAGGGTAGCTATCAAGCCCAGGCCGCCAGAAAAGTCCGACCTCTGGAAGCGCGGTTGTTGGGGGAAGGCATTGAGGTTGTTGGCAAGAAGAAGCAGGAACTGAAGCATTTGGACGGCCGGTCCGGTTCCGGGGGCGGTTTCGGCATGGGATTTAGCCGTGGGGGTGCAGACCTTCGCGAAGCCAAAGTCACGTTCGTCGCAAAAGCTCCCAAAGACACTGTGCTCACCATCAAAGTCTCGGGTGAAAGGGCGGGAATCGCGGAGGCTACCGTAACCCTGTAAATTTCGCGAGTGCGCCCTTGGAAGGAGCAGCGGCGGATGAGATCATACAAAGTTTGCATCGTTTGTAACCCAATGGCCGGATATGGTAAGTCAGCCAAAATGTTGCCTGAGATCGTAAAGGATCTGGGGCGTTTAGGGGTCTTTCCCGATGTTTTCAGTTCGGAATACCCCAAGCATTCGGTAGAGCTGGCCAAAGGCGCATGCCGGTCAGGGTATCAAATAGTCGTTGCCATGGGGGGGGACGGCACTGTAGGGGAAGTTGCAAACGGGATCCTGACCTCAGGAATTCCCGGGGTAGCAATGGGAGTCATTCCCGCGGGCACGGGGAACGATTTTGTCGCCGGCAACCGCCTGTTCACAGGCACAGCCGAGGCTTTGGAGACTTTGTCCCGGCCGCAGTTCAGAAACATGGATGTGATTTTGTACAGCGATGCTTCGGGGCAGCGAAGGTATGCCATGAACTCCTTCGGAATAGGTTACGATGCCTATGTAGTCAAGCGGGTTTCGGAGTTGAGTTCCCGCAGATTGGGGCATTTTAGTTACATGCTTGAGGCCCTTCGGGGCCTCGTTCGCTTTAACCCGGCTGCACTTGCCGTAAAGATTACTGAGAGCCCTCTGGATGGGAGCCCCCCGCCGGGACGGGAACTGGAAAGCGTGTGGCTTTTTGCGGTCGTCAATTCGGAAAGGTTCGGCGGGGGTATGAAAGTGTGTCCGGGGGCAAATTCCTGGGACGGGCGCATAGACTATGCCTTTTTGGCGGGCATGTCCAGGCTTGGCCTTGTTAAGCTCATATTTCTGGTAAGATCGGGCAAACACATAGGGCAACCCGGGGTCTTTCGGGGGCAGGCCCAAGAAGTGACCTTTTTTGCTCCGGCGGGTTTTCCGTGTCACTTGGATGGAGATACTGTGGATGCGGTCTACCCCGCAACTGTTAAAGTCCTCCCCGCGGCGTTGCCGCTTGTGGTGAGCGAACTCGGAGGGCGCGATTTAACATGGCAGACGGTTTCGTAAAAGGAAAGCAGCTTCGTGAGCTCTTTTCGCGCCTTAACCCTTTTGACGATGCCTTGAATTTGAAACCTGTTGAGAAACGGCACAGCATATTGGCGGCGAACGTCAATTTTCCCTTTGAACTTCAGGTTTCTGCGTTCATTGAAGCGGCTTCTTTGGGAGGTGGCAGCCCCTTGCTTCTGCAGGTGAGCGGTGCCTCACTGTCTTTAGCGGGTTCGGGGCTCAGGATTCCCGGGGGCAAACCAGACTCCAGGGCAACCAGGCTCTCAAATCTTCGTCTTGGGGCCCGTCTTCTTCGTGGAGTGGCAGACGTGTATTGGGAGATGTACCGCCCGCCTTTCGTTGCTTTGGGACTCGACCATTTTGCCGTGCCGGGGCTGGGGGTTCGCACGTTTTCATCGGGTGGGACGGCAAGAAGCGCCGGGCCTCTGTCCAAAGCCGGAATCTCTTTGGCAGATGCAAGCCGTCAGGCTCGGCGTTGGGGTGCGGATATACCTGCCGGCGATGAGATGGCTGCCTGGGAGGCCTATTTGCGCTCGGACGAGTACAAAGAAGCTTTGGAAGGTTTTCTCATCTGCGTAACGGAACTCAGACCTGCCTGGGCAATGGTGGACACAGAAGACTTGCCGCCCGTGCTGGATTTTGCCGTGACCAAAGAAGTGGCGGATCGAGTGAAAGCTTTCGACCCGGACATAATGGTTGAAGCAGAATACGGCCCAACAGGCCAGGCAGGAGACGACGGTTGTTACGCAGCACTCCGAGGCGAAAAACTGGACGCTTTTGCACGACAAGTTGCGGGCTTTGTTGAGTATTCGGGGGCCAGGGGTATTTCATACCCTATCGGCATGGAGCATGCCGCTCCCGGGGGTGAGTTCCATGAACCCGACGTCTTAAGGCTTGAGGCCGTTCAGAGAGAAATCATCAAAGTAACGGGCGGTTATGTTCCCTTCGCCCAACACGGCGGCACAGGAGCGAAAAGTGTTGCCCGGGGTCTTGTGGGCAAGAATAATGTTAACACGCACTTTTTGGTAACGGGCGCAAAAAGCCTGGCCGAGTACACCAGAGAAAACGCGGAAGGCATTGCTCGGGGGCTCAAAGCAGCCGGTGGCACCCGGATGTACCTTGAAGCCGGCAGGGCCCTTGTGCGGGCAGCCGTAACCAAAATGGAGGAATGCGGCTCTTTCGGAATATGCGGACGCTTGGCCGTGAGGTAAAGGCGGCCGGCAATGTGGTGTGATACGAAAGGAGTGGGTCCCCGTGACAAATGGCCCCAACAAAAGAACTCTTCCGCTTTCCACGGCTTTGTATCCTATACCGGCGGTGCTTGTGACTTGCGGTGACGCCGAAATCGTAAGAAATGCCATCACTTTGGCTTGGGTAGGCACCGCCTCATCGGATCCTCCCACAATTGCCATAGGTGTCCGCCCCGTGAGGTACTCTTTTGGGCTGATTCAGCGATACAGTGATTTTGTAGTCAACTTGCCAAAGGCCAGCCAAGCGGATATTTTGGCGTATTGCGGGAGCGTTTCGGGCAGAAATGAAGATAAGTTTCAGGTGGCCGGGCTCACCCCGATAAAGGCGGATATTGTAAGAGCCCCTCTAGTGGCAGAGTTTCCGGTGAACATAGAGTGCAAGGTCAAAACCAGGCTTTCTTTGGGAAGTCACGACCTCTTCGTGGGTGAAGTGGTGAGCGTTCACGCTGACCACGATGTTTTGGCGGACGGTGAAGTCGACCCGGACAAAGCAGACCCCGTCGCTTACTTCCAGGGAGTCTATCACCGCCTTGGTAAGGCGATACCTGTTCGGCGGTAATAGACTGACTTATCCGCATTCCAAGGTTGTCCTGCGATCCTGGGCGTACCGCTTCTCGTGCCAGGCAGTTCATTTCGTCCCCGCTTTTGACGATATCCTCTTTGGTAAGTCAGTTACTCACTTGTTACGGTAAGAGGTATCGGCATGTCGGGCAAAGAACAGGTGGCTTCAAAAACGAGGGTGCGGGGCCTGGCCAAAATCTTGCTGGCCTGGCTTGTCAATTTGCTTCTGGCAGTCGTGGTGGCAGCAACTGCTTTTTGCTTCGGCTCTTCTTATTTCAGGGCCAAGAGAAGCACAACCTGTGTTGTGCTGGCAACGGGATTCTCCGGAGGTATCCTGACAGTTTACAAGCCGGTGAACGGGGGCCTTGACGCGCAACCGGCGGGCTCCGGCAGCCCCCTTGCAGGCGTTTTGATCTCAGAAAATTGCGCGCTTTTGGACGCTTCAGGCAAACAGGCGTCATGGGACAGTCTTGCTTTTTCCGGCGCTACCCCGGCACTCCTGTCGTTAACCGCACTCCCCGATGGGCACGTCTACAAAGCGCGGCTGCTTAGCGACTTGTTAGATCTCGAAGGAGAGATCGGGTCATCGGCTGCCGGAAGGATCAAAGTGGGGGCACAGGATTGTGATGTGTCACAAGCACTGGTGACGGAATCCGGCAAAAAGCTGTCGGAAGACGGGACTGGTTTTAACACCGGGGACTTGGTGAAGGTGTGGGGTCACGGGGACGCTGCTTTTGTGGTGGATGTGATGGGAAGAGGGGCCACCATCAATGTTTGGGCAGGGGAACTGGAGGCAAGAGTCTATGTTGACGGCGCTTACAAGGACAAGACGCCTTGCCAGGTGAGAGTATCCCCCGGGGCAAAACGTGTTGTAGTCAAAGCCGCCGGGCACAAGGATTATGCGACAACGGTTGATCTTGCCCCCGGAGACAGGATAGATGTCGTTGCCGATATCAGGCCTGTGACGGCAACTCTAATCGTTGAGTCTGTTCCCCCCGGCGCCAACATTTGTTTGGACGGTGAATTCAAGGGGAAGTCTCCGGTTTCCCTTGAGGTCTTTCCGGGGCAGTACTCGGTTTCGGCCGAGCTGGAGGGCTATCATAGCAAATCTCAGGATGTTTTACTTGTGGGGGAGCGGGCAGAAAACGTATCCCTAATGCTGTCAAAAGCCCCTGCTCCCTCGGGCGGCAGGCTGTCCGCCGCAGGGTCGCGTAAAGAAACCATCGGATATTCGGCCCAAGGAACAGTTATGGCCACACAAGGTAACGTCTTTTATCTGGGCGACAGGTGGGACCCGCACGAGATTACCCCCGGAACCTCATCTTTTTTCAAGGCCGGGGACACGGTGCGGGTGTCCGGCGTCGCCCCCCAACAGATCCAAAAGGTCGAAGTGGTGGAACCGCTCACGTACAAAACCCTGCAAGACGGGTTTTGCGTAGCGTTTAGTGACCGCACGGTAGTCTTTGGGGAGACAGGGCCTGTGGGACTTACCGTTACACCGAGTCTCTTGGTAGTGGATGCTTTCAATAGACTGGCGGATAATATTGATTCAGTCCCCGCAGGTTCCCAAATCCAGTTTTACCTCGATTCCAAAGGTCTTCCGGTGTGGGCCGAATACCTGCAGCGCGCCGAAACGTCTGTCCGGGGTAGTATCGGCTCCATTTCAGGGAATTCAGTCTGTTTGACTTCTTCATCAACGAAGCTTTCCATCAACATGGGCACCCTTGTGTTTCTGGGTGACGAGAGGACATCCTTTTTTGACCTCCAACTGGGTGATGAAGTCATAGCGGCCGGTTCGGACCCAACACATATCGAGTTCATCTTGATCGAAAAGCGGTTGCAGTACGACAGGATTGCAGATGGGGTAGTAGTACCCCAGGACCACGGGCAGGACAAGGTTTTTTACGAAATCGATCTCATTCCCGGGGGTAACGCCTACCCTCTTGTTGCCGCTTTCGGGACACAGTTTGCAGAGGTCGGCGGGTGCGGGAACCTTGATGTTGCCTCTTTGGAATGGGGGGATAGGGTCAGGCTGTGGTTAGGTCCAACAAAAGAAGTGCTTTGGGGTGTGGTGCAAGAAAGGTGCAACTGCAGAATTGCAGGCAGGTTCTTGGGGGAAAGGGACGGGGCCTTTTACTTTACCGGATACGAAGGCTTGACCCCCCGACACGATCTCGTGACCGTAGGTCTGTTTGGCGGGGCGAACATGACGCCGGGGGCAAGAGTCATGGCCGCAGGGTGTGATGGAGCCCTCACATATCTGGAAGTACAGGACAACCCGGACAGGTTGTGGAGTTCTTCGGGCACAATCATCTCCGTTGCAAAAGGGACCGTTTGTGCCTGGGCAGGGTCTTTCAACCAGTATGCCCACGAAGCAGACGCAAGGTTTGTGGACTGGGTTTCTCGGTGTGAAGACCTTCTTACCGGGCTTTTCCCCGGGGACAAAGTGGAGTTTTTCAATCATCCTGGCGGCCCCATATTTTGGGCTGAACGAATTTACAGTCCACCGTTCAAGCTTTCGGGCACCGTTTTGTACAAAAACGGCAATGTTCTGACGGTTGGAGACGACTATTCATCTTCCACGGTTAAGATAAATGTCGGTGCGCTCATTATCCGCGATGGAAACCTTTGCGATATCGACATCCTAACCCGGGGCGACCGGGTGAGCGTGTCGGGCAGGGGGTTTGGCTCTATCGACACTGTCGTCGCCGACCCTTGAAAAACTGCGACGGGCAAGACTCAAGATGAAGGATCTCCTGCTCTTACCTTGAATTATGTTAATGGCCGTTGTGCGCTGTACTCGTGGTAAGGGGTGCTTTTCGTGGAAGTCCGGTACATCGGTTCGCCATTGTACGAAATGACTTGGGACGAAGTAAATGGGATATGCCAGGGAATTGCCCTGGAGGCTGCCAAAACCTTCGGCCCTGATATGGTTGTGGGCATAGGGAAAGGCGGCCTCATTCCGGCGGCGGTGATCGCTTCCCTTTTGAAGGTCGAACTATGTCCGTGTCTTCTTACCAGGAGGAGGCGGGGACAAGTGATATTTGACCGCCCAAAAGTCGTCTTGCCGGTGGGGGGCACAGTGGCGGGGCAGCGGGTCTTGGTAGTTGACGAAATGGTGATCACGGGAGAGACTATGCGCACGGTTGTCATAATGTGCAAAAAGGAGAAGGCAAAAACAGTGAAGACGGCATGTTTGTGGGCCGGCTCGGAAGGATGGAAACCTACTTGGTACGGGCTGGAGACCCACGGGCACATCGCGTTTCCTTGGGATGCCGTAGTAGCGTCTCGGGGGCAATTGATACCTAACCCTGCACATAGAGTATATGCTGATTCAGCGGAGATGACTGCCGCTTGGAAAAAATGACTCAAATTACGGTAAACGATCTCAAAGAGGCTCCTCAGGTCGAAGCCTATCTACTGGGAGGAGACATACATCTTGCGACTTTGGGTTACACAGACCACGGGCAAAGGCACGCCGGGCTTGTATCGGCCATTGCCGGCAATGTACTTGGGCGTTTGGGGTACCCCAAAAGAGAGCAAGAACTTGCCGAAATAGCTGGCTACCTGCACGATATAGGCAACGTGGTATCAAGGCACCAACACGCTCAAACGGGCGCCGTTTTGGCCGAACGGCTACTTTGGTCCAAGGGTATGGACCCCCGGGAAATCGCCGTTGTCGTGGGGGCCATAGGTAGCCATGACCCGGAGGATACTGCCAATCCCGTATCAAATGTCTCCGCCGCCCTCGTTCTGGCCGACAAATCTGACGTGCACCGGTCCAGGGTGAGAAACCCCGACAAACACAATTTCGACCAGCATGACCGGGTGAATTATGCTGTTACCAAGTCGTTTTTGAGGGTGGACTCCGACGCGCGGGTTGTGAGCCTGGAGCTAACCGTCGACACGGAAATATCCCCTGTCATGGAGTATTTCGAGATATTTCTCACGAGGATGCTGGCTTGCAGGCGGGCTGCGGAGTTTTTGGGCGCTCAATTTGAATTGGAGATCAATCGCGTGCGTCTGCTTTAGATTTGGGGGCGCGGAAAAGAGGGTTTGCTTTGGGATTCTTGGATGAAAAGGGCCGTATATTTGGCAAAGTCAGCCTTATTGACCTTGCGGTGGTGTTAGTTTTGGTCGGGGCCGCCGTGTGGTTTGGGTATTCGATGTTTGGAAAAAACCTCAAGAGTGAGGTGGCGGCAAGGGAGCAGGAAACGGAAATAGTTGTGGTGACTACGGGCATACGGACTACCACTGCCGAAGCAATCGCCAAAGGCGGCAGGATATTTGAATTCAAAACCGGGGCTTGCATCGGGGAAGTTGTGAGCGTTAGTACCGAGCCCGCCGTGGTCACCCTGATTGAAGGGGGCGGGAAATGGGTGCAAATGGAGTCCCCGGATCGAGTCAACGCGTTTGTGACGATTAAGGGAATTGCCCGGCTCGGAGAAAACGTCATAACTATGAGTGGTGTGGAAATAAGAGTCGGCGGCAGCCTCAACCTTCAGACGAAATTTTGCGTTTTTCAAGGACATGTTATGACAATGGACTTGGGGCTTGGAGGCAACTCCTGATGGGTTTGGGTTCATATTGCCGCAACGACTTTCCCGACAGCCGGGCCCGGGAGGTTCTTGGGATAGCAGGAGACAGGCTGGACCTTCTGTTGAAGGGGTTTTTTCTTGCATTCGGAAAGGCTTGGAAAGGCAGTGCATTGGCCAGGGGTGTAGCCCTCTTGAACCCGGAGGCTTGGTTTTCGGCCAGTGCGTTTACCAAACTTGGGCGGAAATATGCCCCGCTGCTTTTGGCTCCAAAATGCGGGACGTTGACCGAAGGTACCGCATTGGGAATCATTTTGGTTGCCGGCGCTTTCGTGCCTACGGGGCTTCAAGCGCTCCTTTTTGTGGGGTTCGTTTTCGCCCTTTTGTACAAAAGGGCGACGGCTTGCGAAGAATCCCCAATTTTCGCCGCTCTTCCATTTCGACTGGCGCTTCCTTTTGTGGCCCTGTTCCTATTTCTCGCCGGGGCCACGGTTTCCTCAGTGGTGCCGGGGCAAAGCCTGAAAAGTTTTTTTCTTTGGAGCATAAACGGAATGGTGTTTCTGTGGTCTTTCGATGCTGCGTCGAAAGGGCGCGAGGATAGCGTGGTTTGGCCTGTCCTGACCGGGGTGGCGGTTTCAGGCATGGTGGGCATATACCAGCACTTGTCCGGTTGGCAACCACCGAGATCTTGGCTCGATGCCAAATTCGAAGACGACATTGTTCGAATTGTGGGGACTTTCGCTAACCCGAACTATTTGGCGGAAATGGTCGGCCTTGCCCTTCCTTTGGCACTGGCCTTGTTCATAAAAAACCGAAATCTTCGGGATAAGGGCCTTTTGTTTGGAGTTTCGTTTCTTCAGGGTGCTGCGTTGGTGCTGACGTGGTCCCGAGGGGCCTGGCTGGGTTTTCTGGGATCTCTCGCCGTGCTTGCAGTGTTGTTCGACAAAAGGCTCTTGGTTGCGGGCATGGTTTTGGCACTCATTGTCGGCCTTTTGGCTCCTCCCGTCATCGTGCAAAGGCTATTGTCGTCATTTACCGTGGATGACAGTTCCAACAGCTACAGGGTTTCGATATGGCGCGGGTCTTTGTCGCTGCTGAAAGCCTTCTTTTTCAGGGGCGTCGGGCTGGGGGCGGCTGCTTTCAAAGAAATGTACCCGGAATACATGATAATTGAGACGCCGGCTTTTCATTCCCACAGCATCTATATTGAAATGTCCATCGAACTGGGTTTTTTCGGGTTCCTGGTCCTGATGTGGTTTTTGGGGGCAAGTCTGTGGTGCCCTTTGTCCTTCATCTTTTCGCAAAAAGGCACGGACATTATGGGCCGGTGGACTCGAATTGCCGTGCCGGCCGGATGTGTGGCGGCGGTGGCGGGCCACATGATTCAAGGCATCATCGATCATACATGGTACAACCCCCAGATAATGCTGTTGGTTTGGGCGTGGCTTGGTTTGGCGGCGGGAGTTGGGGTGTCAATGAGAGCCCCCTTGGTTTCCACCGGGCGAGAGGAGAAACTGGCCCCATGAAAGTCCTTCATGTAATTACTGATACAAACTTGGGTGGGGCAGGGCGGCATATTTTAACTCTCTTCAAGCAACCGGCTTTTGTCGGCCTGGATGTCAGTGTCGCGTGTCCCGGGGGCGAACTTGCCAAGAGACTTGAAACTGCGGGGGTGCAGACTATTTCCATATCGGGGAAAGATGTGTCCTTTTCAGGCTCCCTTGCGCTGGAACTTGTGAGGCTCTTGAGACGCGTCAAACCTGACTTGGTTCACACCCATTCGTGCCTGTCGGGAAGGGTGGCTGCCCGGCTCTTGGGCATTCCGGTTGTTTACACCAAACACGGCCAAACGAGAACACCTTCCGCTTGGGGAAGGGTTTCCCCGCCGGGCCTTTTTAAACGGCGATTTAACCGCCTGGTGGCCAAGTTGTTCTGTGACAGGGTAATTGCCGTGTCCCAAAGTGTCGGGCAAGAACTGGTGGAGTCAGGGATCGAGCCTTCAAGGGTGGTATGCGTTTTGAACGGGATTGAACTGGATCAATTCCGGCCCCGGCCATTTGTCAGGGATGAGTTGGCAGACGATGCCGGACAAGTCGTGGTGGGGACCCTTGCGAGGCTTCATCGGGTAAAAGCCTTGGATGTGTTCGTAAACGCGTCGAGGATAGTCCTGGGCTCGTTGCCCCGGGCAAGGTTTGTGATAGGTGGAATGGGACCCGAACAGGCCTCGCTCAAATCCCAGATCGAGAAAATGAAGATGGAACCTTATGTGAAAATGGCAGGTTTTGTGGAAGATGTTCCGGGGTTTTTGGCCGGTTTGGATGTTTATGTTCAGTCTTCTGACTCGGAGGGGCTGGGCCTGGCACTGATAGAAGCCATGGCTTCCGGGCTTCCGGTAGTGGGTACCGATGTCGGTGGGGTGCCCGAAATAATTGAAGATGAAGTGACAGGATTTTTGGTTCCGCCCAGAAATCCTCGACTTCTGGCCCAGTCTGTCGTCAGGTTAGCAATAGACCCTGATTTGGCGGCCAGAATGGGAGCCTCCGGGCGCGAAAGGGCCTTTCGCTTGTTCGATGCCAAGACCATGGCTCAGAAAACGAAGGAGGTGTACGAAGGAATTCTAGCGGGCCGTGGTTTTCGGAACCGTTTTGCCTCTTAGGCTTTTTTTGTACAAGGGGGCAAAAGACGCTGCAGCCAAAAGGAATACGGTCGTTGCGGCATAAAAGGAGCTGCCAAGACCCAACCGGTCACCAACGAATCCACCAATTATAGGCCCCACAAAGGACCCCAAAGGCAGTATTCCGCTGAGGACGCCAAAGGCTCTGCCGCGAAAATCCCGGCTCACCCATGCCGCCACCAGAATGTTCCCGGACGCCGTCAGCATTCCGTTGAATGCCCCAAACGCCAGGCGCAAAAATGCCAAAGGAAGGAGAGCAACCCACAGGCCCTGGAGACACACACAGACGGCTGCACCCAGTATTCCGCCCAAGAAAAAGCGCGCCGGCGGTTCTCCGGCGGGGGAAGTCTTTTTGGCCATAAGACTGGCCCCTATTACGGTTCCCAGACCGGCAATTGAGTAAATTATCCCGCTTACCGCAGACGACTCCTTGCCCTCCAACAACCGGTCTACGTACAGCACCAAGGTAGGTTGGGTAACCTGGATGGCGGCTTGCACTAAGAACAGGCATAAAAACACCATTGTGAGAGCTTTGCTGGAAAAGGCTTCCCTAATGTCTCCCAAAACGTTGATCTTAAGATCGCCGCCGGTTATTTCTTCTTTTATGAAGAACACCGAGACCACCGTGATTGCCATGAGAAGGCACGCAGAAAGGCGAAATGTCAACGGTATTCCCACAAGCTTGACCATAATACCGCCAAACAGCGGGCCGGAAATCGTGCCTGCCGCTGAAACGGCTTGCAAATATCCCAAGGCGTAACCCAATTTGTTTTCAGGTGTGTTGGTTGCTATCAACGACGTGGCGGCAGGGCCGAATCCTGACAGGAGCCCTGTAAGCCCTCTCATGATGACGAACTGAAACGGGGTCTTGGCCAAAGGGTAGAGGGCATAAAACACGGCGATGAGCACTCCGGATCTCAGTATCTGGGGCCGTTTGCCGTATTTGTCCGCAAGTGCCCCCCATAGAGGCGCCGAAATCGCGGAGGCCAGGAAGGAGGCCGAGTATGCGAGCCCCGACCACAAGCCCAAATTCTCCTGCACGTCCAGGGATTTTAAAACGTAGGGCAGAAACGGCGTAACCAAAGTGAAGGACGCTTGCCCCACAAACATCAGGATCAAAACTACATAGAGGTTTCTTTGCCAGCTTTCCAAGGAGTCTCCCGGCTTTTCCCAAAACTCTGACGACTTAAGTTTCAAGTAGCCAGTTATCTGTTCGCTATGGGTTCCCGTTCTCCTGCAAACGGGGAAGGGAAAAGGAGTTGCCTCCCCCGGTAATTGCTATAATGGGTGGAACACGATTCCTTGGGAACGGGGGCTCCCTCTTGTCCAAAAAACGGATTGCAGAAGCGACCATGGTAGTGGTAGGTTTGGGCGCATTTTCCAAAGTTTTGGGGTTCGCCAGGGAGCAGTTGATAGCATTTTTGTTTGGGGCAACGGGCCGCACCGATGCTTACGTAGTGGCCAATATGGTTCCTGTTTTGGTAACCGGTTTTTTGTCAGGCCCGCTTACAACGGCTTTCTTGCCGGTTTACGCGTCTTTGGCTGCCAAAGACGACAAGGCCGGTGCATCGCATCTCGTTTCTTCCATCGTCACCGTTTCGACTTTTCTGGTGTTGTTCATCTCGGTAGTCGCCATGCTTCCCGCAGACAGGCTGATACGGCTGGTTGCCCCCGGGTTTGCCGGGGCGACCTTTAACGACGCGGTCACGTTGACCAGAGTATTCCTGCCGGCAATGGTAATCCCGCTGTTGTCGGCTTTTGCAAAAGCTGTTCTTAACACTCACGATCATTTCGCCGTACCTGCGGCGGCACCCTCTGTTCAGAATCTGACCGTAATCTTGGTCGCGGCTTTGCTGGCGCCCGTTATGGGCGTTATGTCCCTAGCCCTAGCCCTGGTTCTGGGGTACATCGCCGCGTTTTTAGTTCAGGTACCCTCCACTGTGAAGGTTGGGGGGTGGCCAAAGATCTCCACAAAGGTAGACGAAAGCGGGGTCAAAGTGCTCAAGCTTGCAGGACCCTTGATGGCGGGTGCTGTGTTTGCCCAGATATACCTTTTTGTGGACAGAAACTTGGCATCCCGTTTGACAGAAGGCACTATAGCCGCTTTGAGCTTTGCCGACCGGATAAGGCAAGTCCCTTTGGGGTTGTTTGTGGCGGCGGTGATAACGGTGATTTATCCTTCATTGTCCGCTATGTGGGCCCGGGAGGATAAAGCAGGCTTTAAGGAAACCGCCTTTATGGGTCTCCGCTACGCAGAATTTGTGTGTTTGCCCGCCGCGGTGGGGTTGATGGTTTTGGCAAACCCCACAGTAAGGTTGATTTTCGAGTACGGCGCGTTTACTAGCGAAGCAACGGCCCACACTGCTTCCGCGCTTCTGGCTTACAGCCCCGCTCTTGTGGGAATGGCAGCCACACAAGTGACAAACGTAGCCTTTTATTCCAGTCACGAAACGAGGATTCCCGTGCTTTTAGCCGCGGGAACTGCAGTACTAAACACAATACTGGATCTGCTGCTGGTAAAACCCCTTGGTCATGTGGGACTTGCAGCCGCCAATTCAGCCGCAAGCCTTTTGGGGGCTTTTGCCGGTTTGTACGCTTTGAACAAGAAATCCGGATTATCTCTGAAGCCCCTAGCCCGGCCGTTTGGCAAAATGGTTTTGGCCTCGGGGATAATGGGGGCAGTTGCCTTATTCTTGTCCCGGGTAACGGGATTTGGAAGCGGCACTGGCAACGCTTTTTTTGATTTGCTGCGCGGGGCAATTTCCATGGCCGGCGCGGCTTTGACGTATCTGATCGCTGCGGCATGTCTGAAATGCCAGGAACTGTCGGTGTTTTCAACTTTCTTTAGAAGCAAACGCAGCCGCAGTCGAAGGAGTAAGGATTGACGCAATAGAGCGAACCGGGGCGGGAGTTCTTGGCGTCTGTCGAGAAAAACTAATTGAGGCCGGAGGGGAAAACGGCCCGAGAGGGGAAACGACATGAGAAGTCTGACCTCAACCGATCTGCTTTCTATGAAATGGGTGTCGGACCCTAGAATCTCACCCGATGGCACCAGGGCGCTTTTCACTATGAAAAGGGTATCTCCGGAAGACAAGGACATGGAGTACAGAACCAATATTTGCGTGGCGTTTCCCGACGAGGTGCGCCCTTTCACGTCTGGGCCCAAAAGCGATACTGCGCCGAGGTGGTCGCCCGATGGCAAAAAGGTGGCCTTTCTGTCGGACCGCGCCAAAGGCAAGACCCAGATTTTCATCATGTCTTCAGGCGGTGGCGAGGCCTTGCAGGTTACCGCAAGAAAAAACGGCGTCGGCGAACCGGTGTGGTCTCCCGATAGCAGCAAAATAGCTTTTTCGGCACTTTGCGAGGATTCCCGGGACCAGGAACGGGAAAAGTCAGATGTAAAGGTAATAACCAAAATCCGTTTCAAACTGAACGGACGGGGTTTTTTGCCTGACAAACCGGTCCAGATACACGTTTTGGATATTAAGTCTGGTGAGGTTTCCCAGATCACTGACGGCGATTATGATTGTCGGGAGCCCAGGTGGTCCCCAGATGGAGAACATCTGGCTTTCGTTTCTGCAAGGTTCGAAAGGCACGAGTACGGTTCTATAAGGGATATCTACGTTGCGTCTGCCCGCGGCGGGCAAATCAGGAAGATTACAGAGAGCGACATGTCTTTGGGCGGCCTCTCCTGGTCTCCCGACGGCAAAGCAATTGCTTTCTACGGTCACGACAATTCCTGCAAAGGGGCAACGGTGCCCGGCCTTTGCACCGTAGCAGTGGACGGCGGGAAGGTCACGTTTCTGACAAAAGACTACGAACTTGCCGTGGCCCAATCCGCCACGGGCGATATGGGGGGAAGCCCCGGTGTCCCCCCGGCTTGGTCAGCGGACGGAAAAGCGATATTCTTCGGCGCCTTGGAACGGGGACGGACCCATCTGTACAAGTACGATTTGGCAAAGAAAAAAATCGTCCAGATAACTTTCGGAGACTGCATCGTGTCCGGCTGGGCCAAAGCAGTTTCCGACGACACGTTTCTTCTGCACGTGCAATCCCCCGTTCTTATAGGCGATGTGTTTGTGCTTGACCCTTCCGGGATTGGGTCTTCCTGGGCGGCCTTTCCTGAGGCGGGCACCGGGCCCTTCGGATTACGGGCAGATTTGCCCTACATGGTGAGGCGTCTTTCCCGGGTTAATGAGGAACTGCTGTCCCGGGTAACCCTCAGCCTTCCCCAAGAATTCGAAACAGAAAGCAAAGACGGAACCGGGGTTCACGGCTGGATCATGAAACCTGTTGGCTGTAAGGAGGGGCACAAGTATCCTGTCAGTTTGGAGATACACGGGGGGCCACACACGGCTTACGGTTTTGCCTTCTTTCACGAATTCCAGCTATTGGCCGCCAGGGGTTACGGTGTGGTTTTTTGTAATCCCAGGGGGAGCACGGGGTACGGTCAGTCGTTTGTTGCGGCCACAAAGCACGATTGGGCAGGAGCCGATTACCGGGATGTGATGGCGGCGGCCGAGTATGCCGCAACCCGGCCCTGGATTGACCCTTCCAGGATGGGAGTCTTGGGCGGCAGTTATGGGGGTTACCTTACCAACTGGATCATCACCCAGACAGACAGGTTCAAGGCAGCCGTGGCACAACGAAGCACATGCAACAGGATGAGCCAGTTCGGAGCCAGCGACGCTGCCTTCACCAACGGGGATTGGGAATTTGACGGGGATCCCTGGGATAACCCTTCGGCCTATCTGGACAGGTCCCCGCTGATGCACGTCAGGAACGTCCAAACCCCCTTGATGCTTGTGCACAGCGAACAAGACCTAAGGTGTCCCATGGAGCAGGCCGAGGAATTTTTTGTGGCGCTAAAAAAACTCGGCAAGACAGTGGTTCTGGTCCGATTTCCCGACGAAAACCACGAATTATCCCGTTCCGGAAAGCCTAAACATAGGCTGGAACGATTGGAATACATCCTCGCCTGGTTTGACAGGTATCTGAAACCCGTGGCGGAGCATTATGAACCGGCCCTTCACTCCGAAAGCAAACCGTCCGTGTTTTTGCCCGATTTTATCTGAAAGGATGTCTTCCGGTTGCAAAAAGATGTCAGCGGAAGCTACATTTGGGGCCATCATCAGCCCACCAAAAGCGAGAAAAGGTTGGCAGAAGGCCTGCGCCGGGCAGGAATAAAATACGGTCGGGAAGTCGACGTCAAAGGCTTCACCGTGGATTTCATGATCGACGGTTGGCTGGTGGTTGAAGTTGACGGGGAAAGCCATTTGACTAGGGATAGGGCTAAAAGAGATGCTTCCAGGCAAAGGATTCTGGAAAACTCGGGTTGTACCGTTTTGCGGGTGCCTGCCTCGGAATTATTGGCCCCCGGGGGCCTTGGCCGGTGGGTCAAAAAGATAAAAGAAGCGATGGCCTCGCCGGGCTCCAAGCTGCAAAGATTTCGTAACGTGGCGTACCGGAATCAGCTTGAAAAAGTCCGCAAGGCGCTTTTGGCTGGGGAAGCCGAGCGGGAAAGGCGGGAAAACCTTGCTTACGGTAACCCCAAGGGGAGACAGCGGGGTTCGCCCAAGAAAGCGAGGGATTCTGCAGAAGAGGAGACGATGGAAGATTATTTCGGCGAGGGTTCCGTGAGTTTCGCATCATTGTTGGAAAAGTACGACGGGTCCCCGGTCAAGCAGACTGGCAAGCGTTACGGGGCGGTTCCCAGGCCGCGGCGGCGCAAGTAGCCTGAGGTTTGTGCAAACATTTTGGCGGAAAAGTGAGGAGGGGGTGCCCCTTTGTTGGTAGTGGCCGTAATCTTTCTTTTGTTGATTGTGGTGTTTGCCGTACAAAACGCCCAAGTGGCACACATCACGTTTTTCACGTGGGCGCTCGAGATTAACCTTGCGTTGATAGTTCTGGGGTCGGCCTGTATCGGCGTTCTTGTGGGGGCGGTTTGGGTCTGGTTTCGGCACCTGGGCGTTAGGTCCAAAGTGAAAAGCCTGGCGAAGGAACTGCAGGAAGTGAAGGATAAATCCTCCCGGCTGGACAGAGCCCTTGAAGAATTTACGCCGGTTCCCAAAGTGCGCGATGAAAACAAAACGACGTACTTATAACCGCTTGCCGGCATTTCGCTGGAATTTTCCCGCAGCGACAGAGCCCGCAAAGATTCGGGAGCTGTGTGCTAAGACGGGAGTTTCCCGGCAAATAGCTTCCATATTGTTGAGGCGTCACGGCGGCAACCCCTCTCGGGCCGAATCATTTATGGCTAAACCCGGGGAAGAGCTGTTGGAACTTCTGGCCCGCGTTCCCGAACTTCCGCAAGCCGTTAAGCGGTTAGTTTCGGCGAGGGACGCCGGAGAAAAAGTTGCCGTATATTCCGATTTCGATGCGGACGGGGTGACCGGTGCGGTCATACTAAACGAGGCCTTCCAGGCGGCAGGCATCCACAGCTCGGTATATTTGCCACACCGGCAAAAAGAAGGTTACGGTTTTCATGCAAAAAGTATAAAGGCTTTGGTCTCTTCGGGGGTATCTTTGTTCGTGACCGCCGATTTGGGGATTGCGGGTCACGAAGGCTGCAGTAAGGCCCGAGATTTGGGGGCGGATGTCATCGTCACCGACCACCATCTTTTGCCGGAAAAGTTGCCGGAAACGCTTGTAATCCTTGACCCGCACCTATCATCTTGGAGCCACCTAAATTTGGGTTACCTATCAGGAGCAGGCGTCGCCTATCTTTTGGCAATTGCGCTGCTCAAAAATGCCGGAGATTACGGGAAAATGCCGCCTCGGTGGGGACACGATCTCCTGGCGCTCTCCATCGCCGGGGACGGCCAACCTCTTTTGGGCTGGAACAGGGAATGGGCAACATCTGGGCTTTGCCTGATGAGAAAAGCCCCGAGGCCCGGAATTGCGGCACTGGCTCAAGTGGCAGGTTTGCACCGCTTCAAGGAAGATGGCAGCTCTCCCTCTTTTGACAGCGATGTGACTTACGGGCTTGTGCCCAGGATCAATGCTGCCGGCCGAATGGATGACGCTCTTTTGGCTTACCGGTTGCTTACGGAAACGAATCCCCAGATCGCCCTAGATTTGGCAGGTGAGATAGAAGAGCACAACCTGCGGCGCAAAACCGTGGAAATGGATATATTGACTCGGTGTAAAGAACTGGTGCTGCCTGAAAAATACGCTTTGTGCGCCTTTCACGAAGACTGGCACCAAGGAGTAATAGGAATCGTCTGTTCCCGGCTAAGAGAAATGCATCAAAGGCCGGTGGTCCTGGCGGCAGGAGAAAAGGGTTTGCTAAAGGGTTCGGTCAGGGGGGTCCCCGGATTCCACGCTCACCGTGCCCTGTCCAGATGTGCCGGACTCCTGCAAAGCTTCGGCGGGCACGAAGGGGCAGCGGGTTTTTCCGTGAAAAAAGCCGATGCGGCGGCGCTTTTTGACGAGATGCAAAAGATGGCTGAAGAAATGTTAACCTCCACCTCACTGGTCCCGTCGCTGGACATCGATTATGTGGCTGAATTGGGAACGGTGTCCTCTCAGGACCTGCAATCTTTCTTTTCTTTGGAACCTTACGGGTGTGAAAATACGCCGCCCGTTCTGGCCAGTGTTGATTGCGAAATTGAGCAAGTGAGATTCATGGGGAAAACGGGAAATCACTTGCAGATAATGGCGAAGAAGAACGGGGTCAGAAGGCGCTTCATCTGGTTCGGTGGCGGAGGTTTTGGTAAGGATATCGCCCTTTGGGGCCGGGCCGATTTGGCTTTTGTGCCCTTTAGAAGTCTTTATCTGGGAAGAGAGGAATTCGCCCCTTTGATAAGGGACATTCGGCCTGCCGGAAAATTGGCCGGAGAATTCTACTGCCCTTTTGCTCGAAATATTCCTCAAGGCCGCCCCGTCGTCGTATATACTTGGTCGGATGCCGCGGCAAAAGCCTTGTTGTCGGCCCTTGAAAAGATAGGGCGACCGGCGGCCTTTCATTCCCATGAACTTGTGGGCGCTTTTGCACACGAAGCAAAATTGACGTTAAGGGATCCCGGTGGTGTGGTCGTTTCGACATCTCCGTGGTCCCTGCCTGTAGAGACTCTAAGCACGCCCGGTAGTGGCGGCCCGTTCCCCTTTCTGTTGGTTATGCACCCGCCTGCTGCCCCCAAAGATTTGGCGCGTCTTAAGGAAGTGGCAGATTCGGCTGGAAGCGGGCTTTTGTATAGCGAAGGGGAAGCCGACTCGATTCGCTGGCGCGATTGGACGTTTCCGTCAAAGGAACGCGTTGAGTCTTTGTGGAATTATTTGATGGCCGAGTTTTCTGGCAACCGAGCACCTCTGTGTGATCTTGGGAGGCGTTGGAAACAGATCTTGGCCCTTTGCGACCCTGTTCACGAAGGAAAGCCGTGCTGGGAAGGCGCACAACAGGCAATCGTGTCAGGCGCCCAAGTGCTGGAGGAACTTGGGTTGGCGGAATACGACGAAAGCCGGAGAATGCCGGAATTGATTCTTAACCCGAAGGCAGGCAGAACGTCTTTGTCGGATTCCCGCTTGTTTCTTCGTGGGAAGGCTATTAGGGATAAATGGCTTGAGCCCCGCCCTAGGGGATTTTTGAGCCAATTTTCTTTATGGGGGGATGGTTCATGGCGGAGGATCTAAGCAAGGAACTGGGGTCAAAGCTGAGGGTGATCCCAGATTTTCCTGTAAAAGGCGTGAGCTTCAAAGACATAACCACGCTTTTGGCCGATGTTTCGGCTTTCCACAAATCCATAGAGGCCCTGAAAACAGAATGCGACAAAGTGAATTTTGACACAATCGTTGCGCCGGAATCCCGGGGTTTCATCGTGGGCGCCGCTTTGGCCTACGCTATGGGCAAACCTTTTGCACCGGTTCGAAAACAAGGCAAACTGCCCGGCAAAACCATTTCGGGGCAGTACCAGCTCGAGTACGGGGTTGATACCTTGGAAATGCACGAAGACGCCGTTCTGCCGGGTCAGAAGGTTCTGCTGCTTGATGATCTGTTGGCCACAGGAGGTACCGTAGTGGCAGCAGCGGATATGGTGGAAAGGCTAGGGGGGGTCGTGAGCGCCGCGGCTTTTCTTATAGAATTGACTTACATGCCCGGCAGGGCTAATCTAAGAGAAAGGGGTTACGATGTTATTTCGGTGATTAAGCTGGAAGATTGAACCTTTCAGAATTCCATCAGGGCGGCGACATTTTCGACTCCGGAAGGGTCAGGACATGTCGCTTTTCTGTAATACCTGTAATATATGTAGAAAGCCTGTTTAAAGAGGTGCCAAATGGCCATCGCGGGGCTTAAGGAGTATGTGGGCAGCCATCTATCCCGAGAAGACAGGCAGACTTTGGTTAGGGCTTACGAGTTTGCTGTAAAAGCTCATGCCGGTCAAACCCGTCTGTCCGGGGGCGACTTTGTGGAGCACCCAGTCGCCGTTGCCGCCATTTTGTCCGAAATGGAAGGGGACGTCGAGACTCTTTGTGCGGCTTTGTTGCACGACGTAGTGGAGGACACCAGCGTGAAGCTGAACGAGATCCGCTCCGAATTCGGTGACGGCATTGCCAAACTGGTGGACGGAGTTACCAAGCTGAGCCGCATAGAGTTTCGCTCCCGGGTGGAAGAGCAAGTTTCAAATCTGCGGAAAATGTTTTTGGCTATGGCCGAAGACTGGCGCGTCATCGTCATACGGTTAGCCGATCGGCTCCACAACCTCAGGACATTGTACGCTTTGCCTGTGGATCGTCAAATCAGAACCGCAGAAGAAACCCTTGAAATCTATGCCCCCCTGGCTCACAGGTTGGGAATTTGGCGCCTTAAGTGGGAACTCGAAGATTTAGCCTTCAAGTATTCTTTGCCCGAGGAGTACCGTTCCCTCACAAAACGAATAGTTGCCAGGCGAAGCGAGCGGGAAGTTGAGGCGGAAACGGTCATGTCCCGCCTGAAGCAGAAGATAGAAGAAGACGGGATAAGGTGCGAGGTTCACGGCAGGGCCAAAAATCTGTACAGCATATTCCGAAAAATGAAAGGGCAAGGCCGGGATCTGTCCGAAATCTACGACCTCATTGCCGTGAGGGTACTGGTTGAGTCCGTGACAGACTGCTATGAGGTTTTGGGCGTATGCCACACCTTGTGGAAACCGCTGCCCGGCAGGTTCAAAGATTATATCGCCATGCCTAAGCCCAACGGCTACCAATCCTTACACACCAGCGTCGTGGGCCCATTGGGAGAACCTTTTGAGATTCAAATACGGACATGGGAAATGGACAGAACCGCCGAATACGGCAGTGCGGCTCACTGGCGGTACAAAGAAAGGGCTCAGAAAGCGCGGGACAGCGTTTTTGAACAAAAAATGTCATGGCTCAGGCAACTGCTGGAATGGCAACGGGAAATGACCGACGCCAGAGAATTTATGGAAGCCTTAAAAATTGACGTGTTTAACGACGAGGTGTTCGTCTTTACCCCAAAAGGAGATGTGGTCGATCTGCCTGTGGGGTCCACGCCTTTGGATTTTGCCTACAAAATCCATACAGACATCGGGCATCACTGTGTCGGGGCGAAGGTTAACGGCAGGATCGTGCCGTTGTCAAGGAAAGTGGTCACGGGAGACATCATCGAGATCTTGATCAACAGGCAGTCTCTGGGTCCAAGCCGCGATTGGCTTGAAATTGTCAAGACGCCACAGGCAAGGTCCAAAATCCGGGCGTTCTTCAAAAGGCAATTGCGGGAAGAGGAAGTGGTCAAAGGTAAGGCCACGCTTGAAAAAGAACTGGCCCAGAAGGTGGGCATCTCTCCTTCAGTGCTGGAAGAGATCGGGGTCTTCGGCGCCCTTCTGAAGAAACTGAGATACCCGGATATGGAAAATTTGTACGCCGCCATCGCTTTCGGAGGCATCAGCCCCGTCCATGTGGCGACTCGAGTGCGGGATGAAGTCCGGCGCCTGAAACCGGAGCTGCTGCCCCAAAAAGAAGAAGCTCCCAGGACCGTAAGGCCGAGGTCCCGTGGCCCCGAGGAAGCTGTCATCATAAAAGGGATGAAAGACATTCTGGTGCGTCTTGCCCGATGCTGTAACCCCGTGCCCGGGGACCCCATAATTGGGTATATTACCAGGGGCAGGGGTGTCTCGGTGCACCGTCTTGACTGTCCGAGCCTGCGGTCTTACACGGACAAGGAAAGGTTCATCGAAGCATCCTGGGTGGAGGTTGAGGAAGCTTCTTTCCCTGTTGAAATCGCTGTC
Organism: uncultured Eubacteriales bacterium; assembly: GCA_964646385.1. Classification (GTDB taxonomy): domain Bacteria; phylum Bacillota; class Sulfobacillia; order Fermentithermobacillales; family Fermentithermobacillaceae; genus JAXGZG01. Next base: position 25,632 of record CAZYEC010000001.1, read on the forward strand.
CAGGGGGCGGACAGGCCAGGGCTCTTCGCAGAAGTCACGTCGGTGATAGCGGGGTTGGGGGCAAACATTTTGAGCGCCTCCGCGAAAGGCCAGCCTAGCGGAGATGCGAAAGTTGACATAACCTTCGAGATACATGATCTGAGCGAACTTGAGCAGGCGTTCAAGAGCATAAGACAGATCAAAGGTATCACTTCAGTTAACAGGGCCTTTGGCAGGCTGAGATCGTGAGCCGAGCAAAGAGTAAGGAGAATTTCATTGCGTGCAGTGTTTCAAAGAGTAACAAGGGCGCGAATCGTGATTGATGGCAAAGAAATAGCGTCCATAGGGCCGGGTGCTCTGGTTCTGTTGGCTGTTGGGAAAAAGGATTCCCAAAAGGATGCCGCCTATATGGCCCGTAAAATCGCGGATTTGCGGGTTTTCGAGGAAAAGGGCAAGATGCAGAAGTCACTGTTGGATACCGGGGGGCAAGTGATGTTGGTATCTCAGTTCACGTTGTACGGTGACGTCAAGAAGGGCAAACGTCCGGGATTTGAGGCTGCCGCCCCTCCCGGTTTGGGCAAAGCGCTTTATGAAACGGTGGCGGAAGGCATCCGAGCTTACGAATTGGAAGTTCAGACAGGGGTTTTTGGCGCCCACATGGAAGTAGAATCAGTTAACGATGGCCCCGTCACCATCTTGCTTTCCAGCGAAAAAGAGTTTTGAAGGCCAACCTCGTAGGATCTTGGCGGCAAAGGTGGGAAAGATCTTCATGAAGGTTTTTACGGTGCCGGTAGGTGGGCTGGCCACCAACTGCCATATAGCCGTGGATTTCGAGGCCGGGGAATGCATCGTGATCGATCCTGGGGCCGAGGGCGAACGAATAATGGAGACTGTGTCAGCCCACGGGGCCACGGTTCGGGCCATCGTGCTTACTCACGGACATTTCGACCATACGGGCGCCGCCGGCTATGTCCAGAGTGTTACCGGCGCTCCTGTATTTGTTGGTGAAGCCGACTCCGAGCTTTTGAAGGACCCCGGCTGGATGCTGCCTTTTGTGACAAAAGAAGGGCCAGACGTGGGAAATTTGACGGTGCTTCGAGAAGGAGACACGGTTTCTTTCGGCGGAGTGTCATTGCAGGTCATTGAGACCCCCGGACACTCCCGGGGGAGCATTTCGTTATATTGCCCGGGGCACCTTTTTTCTGGGGACCTTTTGTTCCACAAAGGGGTGGGCCGCACTGATCTGCCGGGGGGTAACTTGTCTCAGCTTTTGTCTTCAATAAGAGAGAAGGTGCTGACTCTCCCCGAAAGCACCGCAGTCCACGCGGGTCACGGTAAGGCGACCACCGTCGGCTATGAGAAGGCCAACAACCCGTTTTTGTGATGGTATATGATGAGTGTGGGGTCAAAGGTACGCGTTGTCCTTGACTTTGTCTGAAGGAACGTTTTGCGGAGGGGATTTTCCATGTTTAAGGCGCCCAGGGGGACTTCTGACATTTTGCCCCCAGAGTCATCCAAGTGGATTTATCTTGAAAGTCTGTTAAGGGAAATCTGCCGCAAATACAACTATCACGAAATAAGGACACCCACCTTTGAGCAGGCCGAGCTGTTTGCCCGGACGGTAGGGGAAGCCACGGATATAGTTGAAAAGGAAATGTATGTCTTTAAAGATAAGGGCGGGAGGGACATGGCTCTCAGGCCCGAGATGACGGCTAATGTGGCCAGGGCTTTTGTGGAGCATGGGATGGCATCTGGCCCCCTGCCCAGGAAGTTTTATTACATTGCACCGATTTTCAGGTATGAGAAACCCCAGGCGGGCAGGTACAGGGAGCACCGGCAATTTGGTGTGGAGGTGTTGGGGTCAGCCTCCCCGTTTTCCGACGTTGAAGTGATTGCTTTGGCTATCGATGCCGCCGGGACCCTGGGTCTAAAAGACACGGAATTGGTACTAAACAGCATCGGTTGCTTGTCGTGCAGGGCGACGTATCGCCGCAAACTCCTGGGCTACCTGGACGCAAAGACCCAAGACCTGTGCTTTGATTGCCGCTCCAGACTTGAAAGAAACCCCCTTAGGGTTTTGGATTGCAAGAACCCCCAGTGCAAAGCAGTCACGTCGCAAGCCCCGGGGATGCTGGATTATTTGTGCGCCGATTGCCGGGACCATTGGGAACAAATGATAGGTCTTTTGACATCACAAGGTGTTTCCTTCTGTGTGGACAATTCCCTGGTCAGAGGCCTGGATTATTACACCAGGACAGTATTCGAGCTCCGGTGGCCCCCCTTGGGGGCCCAGAACGCGATTTTAGGTGGCGGAAGGTACGACGGCTTGGTTGAGGGGATCGGCGGGCCCCGGATTCCCGGGGTCGGGTTTGCCATGGGCATGGAGCGGATGCTAATGGCCATGACAAAAGGTTCCCGCCCTGCGCTGGAAACAGGCGGCTTGGATGTGTTCGTTGTGGGGCTTAAAGGTGAGGAGTCTTCGGTGGCCCGGAAGGTTTTTGCCCTGGCGAAAAAGGTTAGGCAAAAAGGGTTGTCGTGCGAATTCGATCACTTGCACAGAAGCATGAAATCCCAGATGAAGCATGCAGACAGGATGAACGCCGGATTTGCGGCCATCCTCGGGGACGATGAAGTGAGGAACGGAACTGTGGTAGTAAGGTCAATGGCTGAAGGCTGGCAGAAGACAATTCCCTGGCGGGATTCGGTCGCGTTCTTGGGTGAGGAGGTCGCCAAACTTGGCAAAGGATGAGAAACTTGAGCCCGTGCAGGCGGGTGATCTGTACCACGGTGTGAAGATGGCGAGCATGGGAGATCTTGTGAGAACCATGTGTTGCGGAGAAGTGCGTTCGGGCCATGTGGGCAAGAAGGTGACGCTCATGGGGTGGGTTAACCGCCGTCGCGATCTGGGCGATCTGGTTTTCATAGATCTTCGCGACAGAACGGGTCTTGTGCAAGTGGTGACTGATCCCGGGCGTTCGCCCGAGGCTTTCCAAGCCGCAAGGCAGGTAAGATCCGAGTACGTGCTGGCCATTGTGGGTTTTGTCGCTCATCGAGCGGAGGGACAGGCCAACCCCGATATGGCAACGGGGGACATCGAGATCATGGCCGAAGAGATCAGGGTCCTGAACACCGCCAAGACACCGCCTTTGTACGTTAGGGACGAAGCCGAGGTCGACGAGCTTTTCAGGCTGAAATACCGTTATCTTGATCTCAGAAGGCCCGCCATGCAAAGAAACCTAGAAATCCATCACCGAACTTCGGCGGCCATAAGAGAGTACCTATCCCAAGAAGGCTATTGGGAAGTGGGGACTCCCATGATGACCCGGAGCACGCCGGAAGGTGCCAGGGACTTTTTGGTGCCCTCCAGGCAGGATCCGGGCAAGTTTTACGCCCTGGCTCAATCCCCTCAGCTGTTCAAACAGCTTTTGATGGTGGGAGGGGTGGACAAGTATTTTCAAATAGTCAGGTGTTTTAGGGATGAGGATTTGCGGGCCGACCGTCAACCCGAGTTTACCCAAGTGGACATAGAGCTTTCCTTTGCCACAGAGAAGGCCGTTTTTTCTATGGTGGAGGGGCTGGTGCAAAAAGTGTGGAAAGATGTTTTGGGGACAGATTTGGCCCCGCCGTTTCAGAAGTTGACGTATTTTGAGGCTATGTCCCGTTTTGGTTCCGATAAACCTGACACCAGGTTCGGCATGGAAATCGTCGATCTGGGGGCAGCCTTGAAAGATTCTTCTTTGGGCGTGTTCCAAAACTGTCTGCGATTCGGCGGGGCTATCAAAGGTATTTGCGTACCGGGGCAAGCCAAAATGTCCAGACAAGAGATGGAAACCCTCACTGAACGCGCCAAAATCCATGGGGCCAAAGGTCTTGTTACCATCGCTTTCATCCCCGGTGACGTAAAATCTGCTGTTAAAAAGCACCTTTGCCAACAGGAGATCCAAGGTATCAGATCTTTACTGGGGGCAGGTGAGGGGGATCTGGTTCTTATAGTGGCAGACGATGCCGAAAGAGCAGCAGCTGTCCTCGGCCGGCTTAGATTAGAACTGGCGCGGAAACTGGGGCTTATTCCGGTGGACCGGTTCAATTTCTTGTGGGTGACGGAGATTCCCTTGTTCAAAAGAAACGAAGAAACCGGCGAGTGGGAAGCGGCGCACCATCCTTTTACCAGTCCTTTAGACGAAGATATGGCCAAGGTAACCTCCGTGGCTGGGGAAGAAGACAAGGGGAAAATCAGAGCGAGGCAATACGATCTCGTGCTGAACGGTGTGGAACTTGCATCGGGTTCCATACGTATACACAGGAGGGATCTTCAGGAGCAAGTGTTTCGCCTTTTGGGTATTTCGAAGGAACAGGCCAGACTCAAATTCGGCTTCCTTCTAGACGCTTTTGAGTACGGCACCCCTCCACACGGAGGGATCGCGTTTGGTCTTGACAGGCTGGTCATGCTGCTGGCCGGAGCAGAAACCATAAGAGATGTGATTGCTTTTCCTAAAACGACAAGCGGCAGTTGCCCTCTGACAGAGGCGCCCGCCGGCGTAGACGGGCGCCAGCTCAGGGATCTGGGGCTCCATCTGCTGGAAAATGCCGAAAAGAAACCGGAGTGTGCGCAGGGCTGACCGGAGCCAAGGGAGAGGAAGGTTTTCACGGTGCTGCCCGACGAAAAAATGCTTGTTGAAAGAGCATCCCAAGGTGATGCATACGCTTTTGAGGCCTTGGTTGAAGCTTACGAAAAAGGCGTGTACAATCTGGCTTATCGCTTGGTTCCGGACCGCGAGGACGCCATGGATATAGTCCAAGAGGTCTTTCTAAAGGCGTTTCAAGCGTTGCCCGACTTCAGGGGAGATAGCCGTTTTTCTACTTGGATATACAGAGTGTGCGTCAACGCCAGCCTGGACCATTTGCGCCGCAAGCACAGGGTTCAGGTGTTTTCTTTGGATGAGCCTTTGTTTATGGGGGAGTCGCAAATCAAAAGAGAGGTCCGGGATGACGGAGGCGATATCCAGGATATGGTGGAAACCAAATCTCTGGGAGAGGCTGTCCTGCAGGTATTGGAGCGCCTGGACCCGGTTCACCGCGTCGTCGTAGTGCTGAGCGACGTCCGCGGATATTCCTACCAGGAAATAGCTGACATTATGGAGATATCAATAGGCACCGTCAAGTCCCGGCTTCATCGCGCCCGGAATATGGTAAGGCGTCTGGTTTCGGAACAATTCGGCTCTCTTAACGTCAAAATAGGCGAAAGGAGGGACCGCTCGTGAGCTGCTATCATTTTGAGGAACTCTTGTCGGCCTATGTGGATGGGGAATTGCCTGCTCAAGACCGTGAGTCCCTTCTAGAGCACTTGAAGGAATGCAAAGCGTGCCGCCGGACCTTGAAAGAATTGAAGCTCGTTAAAGCGGCTTTTGGAAGTCTATCCGAAATTGAAGTGCCCGAGGGGCTGCACGAAAGGGTGATGGCTGCCCTAAACGAAAGCGGGGCCCCAAAACCCGGGCCGGCACAGGCTCGCAAAAAGGGATTCTGGGCTTTTTTGTCCCGCATGGATAATTGGCGTTTCAAACAATGGGCCTCCCTTCTGGTCGGCGCTGCCGTTATCGTGATGGTGATTTCGGTGGGCGGTACCTTATTCGTCACAGGCCAAAAAGGGTGGTTGAGCAGGGCCGCGAGTCCAAGGACAGAAAGCGAGCTCGGTCATGATGCGCCGGGGAATCTGTTTGCCACACCTCAAACTCAGTATTTCGAAGAAAGCGGGCAGGACGGTTTGAACCGGGGGCAAGATGGTGCGGCAGGGATCGCCCAGTTCAAAGCGGCGGCGCCCAGGCGCATGATAATCAGCAGGGCTATTTTGCACGTGGAGACCGGGCGTGGCAAGGTCAAAGAAGCCGCCGACCGGGCAACGGGAATAGTGCAGGTCCACTTGGGATATGTGGAACAATCCTCCATGGCGGAAACTGTAGGGACTAACGACTTCACCAGCTTCTTTATGGTGGCAAGAGTCCCATCGGAATCCTTGGACGGCGTTATGAAGGATCTTTCAGATCTTGGCAGGGTCATGAAGCAGGATACGTCGGCCCAAGACGTTACCGACGAATATGTGGATTTGGATGCCCGGCTTCGAAACAAGATCGTACAGGAAGATCGTTTGCTCAAAATAATAGGCGAAGCCCAAAGCGTGGGCGATCTGTTGCAGGTGGAAGGGGAGCTCTCCAGGGTCAGGGGAGATATCGAAAGCATGCAAGCCCAGATCATGAATTACGACAAATCGGTGGCTTTGGCGTCGCTTTCTTTCACCGCGACAGAAGAAGGGGCTTCAACCAAACCACCCTCCCCCTGGAACGACCTCTGGCGGGTGTTTGTGAATGCTTGGAGGAACATTTTGTTCGTTGCCGCGAGTTCCGCCCCGGGGATCATCACTTTGGGATTCCTTGCCGCCGGCATCTTTCAGCTAATCCGTTTGGTTCGCCGCGGAAAACAGGCTTGAGCCTTCGGGTGCGCGAAACCGCCGCTGTATTTGTCCCCATGTGTTACTTTCCGTTCCCCTAAGCGCATTTGGCACAGGAAAGCCAATGGGCCGGACTGCTTCTGGCCAAATTGCCTTAGAGTCACCGGTGACACTATACTGTAGAAAAGCGGGATTAAGGGTGAGCGGCGTGGAGAGATCCAAACTTCTTCTTGTAGACGGGAACTCCTTGGCAAACAGGGCGTTCTACGCGCTGCCTCCTTTGTCGACCAGTCAGGGGTTGCACACCGGCGCCGTCTTCGGCTTTCTTACCATGCTGTTACGTTTCATTCAGGAAATGCAGCCCACGCATATAGCAGTGACTTTCGACCACCCGTCGCCAACTTTCAGGCACAAAGAATTTGAGGACTATAAGAAAACCAGAAAGCCTTCTCCCGAGGAATTCAAAGAGCAAATGCCCGTCCTGAAGCAGGTTTTGGACGCTTTGAACCTCGGACACCTGGAAATCCCGGGTTATGAGGCGGATGATCTTATAGGAACCCTGTCAAGCTTGGCCGAAAACCAAGGGTTTCAGGTGACTATATTGTCCGGTGACCGGGATTGCCTTCAGCTGGTGGACGATAATGTGGAAGCGGTCCTGCCTGTTCGAGGAATTTCGGAAACCAGGCAATACACCCCCGAAACCGTAATGTCGGAGATGGGTTTGCTTCCGTGTCAGGTGGTGGACTACAAGGCCTTGGCAGGGGATTCATCCGACAATATTCCCGGCGTAAAGGGCATAGGCCAGAAAACCGCTCAAACCCTGCTAAAAGCCTTTCGAAATCTTGACGACATTTACGAAAACATCCGCGATGTTTCTCCGGCAAGGGTGCAAAGACTGCTGGAAAAAGGCCGGGACAGCGCATTTCTTTCCCGATCTTTGGCGACCATAAAAAAAGATGTCCCGATCCCCAAGAAACCGGCATGCTTTGAGTGGCCCGGGCCCGATGCAGATGCCGCAAAGGCTATTTTTTCCCGGTTGGAGTTTTATAGCCTGATACCCAGACTCGATGATCTGCGTCCGGCTGGGAAATCAACTGAGATTGAGGGGCTTCCCTCTTTTCCCCCCGGGGCCCGGGGCCCGTTCCGCCTGGTTCAAGATAAAGAAGGCCTTGAAAAGCTGGCCGAACAGGTTTGTGAATCCGGGTTGATGTCAATTTATGCTCCCGGGGCGGAAGTTACAGGGAATTTCCAGTGGCCCCCGCTTGTAGGCATCTCTGCGGGAGAATCTGTGGGCCCCTGGCTGATCAAGGCCCCCGACGCAAATCTTTTGGCTTGGCAGGATATGTTGTGGAAGCAGTTGGGGCCTCTCATCGTGAATCCGCGGATTCGTATGACGGGGTTCGATTTGAAGTGGCTTTTTACTCTGTGTTTTAGACGGGGCCTCCGGCCGGCGGGCCCGTTTTTCGACATCCTTGTAGCATATTATCTGATAGACCCCACCAGGTCCGTTTACCGGCTCTCTGAAATTGGGAAGAAGTACGGGCACGAAGTACCGTTTCTTTTGGAAAAACCCCCGAAAGGCGCAAATCCTGCCGAAATTCAAGGTGCCCTCCAAGAACACGCGGCCTTGGGGGCCAATGCGTGTTCAGCCATTACACAAGATCTTCTTCAGGAATTGTCCGATCAAGGTCTTGCACCTTTGGCGAAGCAAGTGGAGTTGCCTCTCACAGAAGTCTTGGCTGCAATGGAGGCCACCGGTGTCGGCGTTGATCTGGGGTTTGCAAGGTCCATCAGACAGGAGTTTGCCGGGGCTTTGGCCGACATAGAAACGTCAATTTACAAGATGGCGGGCCTGGAATTCAATTTGGGCTCTCCCAAGCAACTGGCTCACGTTCTCTTTGACAAACTTGGGCTTACGCCGGTGAAGAAGACCAAAACGGGGTTCTCCACGGACGCAGAAGTCTTGGAGATCTTGAGTTTGAATCACGAACTGCCGGGCCGCGTTATGGAATACAGGCATTATGCAAAGCTCAAATCCACTTATTTGGACGTTTTGGAAGATGTGTTGAATCCCACCACAGGTCGCATACACTCCACCTTCCATCAGACAGTGACTGCTACGGGCCGTTTGTCCAGTTCGGAACCGAATCTACAGAACATTCCCGTAAGGGGTGAATTGGGAAGGTCTTTGAGAAGAATTTTTGTTCCGCCAGAAGGTTGGTCGTTGATGGCCGCGGATTACTCCCAAATTGAGCTCCGCATAATGGCCCACATGGCGGGTGACCCAACCATGATCGAAGCTTTTCGCCGGGGGGAGGACATCCACACCAAAACGGCTTCAGAAATTTTCGGCGTGGATATGGACGAGGTAGACTCCGACCTTCGCGGCAAGGCCAAAGCGGTGAACTTCGGGGTAATTTACGGAATCTCTGATTTTGGTCTCGCCAAAAACACTGGGGTGACGCGGGAAGAAGCCCGGAAATTTATTGACGCCTATTTCTCAAAATACCCCAAGGTCAAGGAATTTATGGACAAGTCCGTGCGGCTGGCCAGAAAGAAAGGGTATGCCGAGACCATCCTGGGGCGAAGGCGGAACATTCCGGACATTGATGCCCGCATCAGGCAAAAGCGTTCTTTTGCTGAACGGGCTGCCATCAATACTCCGATTCAGGGGAGCGCGGCAGATATCATCAAACTGGCCATGGTGAGAATTTTCCGCAGGCTCAGGGATGAGGACTTGGTTTCCAGACTAATACTGCAAGTCCACGACGAACTCATATTTGAAGTGCCCCTGGGGGAGGAACACCCCATGAGGGGGCTGGTGACCGGGGAAATGGAACAAGTAATGGAACTTTCCGTGCCTTTGAAAGTTGAGTTGGATGTGGGGAAAAGTTGGTATGATGTCTGAGGACGTATCCCGCCTGGGGTCCAAACGCCCGGGTGTTTACGTGATAGGGCTGACGGGCGGTATAGCCACGGGCAAGAGCACAGTTTCTGCCATCTTGGCCTGCTTGGGCGCCATCATTATAGATGCCGACATTATCTCCCGGGAAGTGGTGGAGCCGGGTTCTTCGGGGCTCAAGAAAGTGGTACAAGAATTTGGGCCCCACATGATCACAAAGAAGGGCTGTCTGGACCGCAAGAAACTAAGCGGCATCGTGTTCGGCGACCCTAAAGCGCGCAAGCGGCTGGAAACCATCCTGCACCCGCTTATCATGGAAAAGGCTGAAGAGGCCTTGGGTGAACTGAGCCGGGGATGGGAAAAAGACGGGCAAGTCCGTATTGCGATTTTTGACGCTCCCCTGCTGTTTGAGGCGGGAGCCGACAGAGTTGTCGACCAGGTCTGGGTTGTGTGGGTGGACAGAAGTACCCAGGAACAAAGGCTCATGGCACGCGGCGGTTACACCAGGGGAGAGGTTGAAACCAGAATCGACGCCCAGATGCCCCTAGAAGAAAAGGTGCGACGTGCAGCACAGATAATAGACAACACAGGCGATGTGAAGAAGACGGAGGCCCAAGTGGAAGCGCTTTGGTGCCTGTTGAAAAAGGATCTGGCATCAAAAACTCGAAATATCTAGAGAGCCTCTGCCCTTTGTGTTTGGAACTGGAGGGGACTAAGTTGATTTCCCAGGATGGGAGTTTCCAGGTTCAAGATGCAACCCAGGACACCTTCTGCCATCAAGTGATGACTTCGAAACTGGCGATCGTGGATTTTTGGGCACCTTGGTGCGGCCCTTGTTTGAGGTTTGCCCCGGTTTTTGAAAGGGTGGCTTTCGAGGCCTACAGGAACAATCCCGGCGCCGTCTTGTTTCTGAAGGTGAACGTGGACAATGAGATGAACTTGGCTGTGACTTACGGAATTACTATGATCCCCACCATCGCCGCTTTTGCCGGCAAAAACATGCTTGAAAGATATAAGGGGCCGCCCACCCCCGCGGGTTTTGCCCGGTGGGTGAACCAGTTGCTGGAGGCATAGGCCGTTGAAGGCGAAGGAAGGGAATTTCTTTGAAAATCATTGACTTCAGATCCGATACTGTCACCAAGCCCACGCAAGAAATGCGCGATGCCATGTACGAGGCCGAAGTAGGCGATGACGTTTACGGCGATGACCCTACGGTCAACAAGTTGGAAGCCCTGGCCGCTGACGTTCTGGGCAAGGAAGCCGCAGTCTTTGTTCCCAGCGGGACGATGGGGAATCAGGTATCGGTGTTGGCGTGGACCGGTCGGGGCGACGAGATCATTTTGGAGGAAGAAGCCCACATTTTTGTCTACGAGGTGGGAGGGACCGCCGTCCTGTCGGCTGTCCAAACGCGAACCGTGAAAGGTTTTCGCGGGGCCATGGATCCTTCCCGTGTCAAACTCGCGATCCGAGGTAAAAACATCCATTTCCCAAAGACTGCCCTCATTTGTCTGGAGAACACCCACAATCGCTCGGGCGGATGCGTTTTGCCGCTTTCCAACATGAAGGCCATTTATGAGATCGCAAAAAACGCAGGCATAAACGTCCATTTGGACGGGGCAAGAATTTTCAACGCTGCAGTTGCTTTGGGCGTAGAGGTTGAAGAAGTGGCAAAGCATGCGGACTCGGTGCAGTTTTGCTTATCTAAGGGGTTGTGCGCGCCGGTGGGCTCCATGGTTGTGGGCCCCAAGGAGTTCGTGGATAAGGCCCGAGGTTACAGAAAGATGCTGGGAGGCGGAATGCGCCAGGCGGGAATTCTGGCGGCGGCGGGGATTGTGGCGCTCAAAAAGATGGTGGAAAGGTTGGGCGACGACCACTCCAATGCCAGAATGATAGGGGAATACTTGGGAGCGGTGCCCGGACTGGACATTGAATTGGATACCGTTCAAACCAACATGGTTGCTGTGGGCACAAAAGGCCTCGGGGTAGACGCAAACACTTTTTCCGCTTTTCTCAAGGAAAGGGGCGTGTGGGCAAACGCAAGCGCGCACCACGTGGTGCGGTTAGTCACCCATAATGACGTCACCAAAGAAGACTGTCAGGAGGGTGCTTATCGAATCTCTACCCTTGCAAATGAGTTGACAAAATAGTTTTGCCGCCCCAAGCGGTATCGTGTTTCGGCCTCCTGGGCAAAATGTTTTCGGGAGGCGTTTTCATTTGGTGTGTCCGAAGTGCAACAGCCGGGCGGTCGGCAAAATTGGTCAAAACCAGTACTTTTGCTGGGACTGCAGCATTGAGTTTGTCCCGACCAAAGACGGGTTTCGCATGTACCGCCTTGAACCGGACGGGACGATGCTTTTGGATTCCCTTGAAAATACCGCCCTGAGCGAAACCGGGTCTTTGCAGGCCGGACAGCCGGGGGCTCCGGGTCCAACCCCGCCGCCTGAGGGCCCGCCAACTACGGCTCCGCTTTGTTTCGGGTAAAGGGGGGATGCGCACGATGAGGGGCCGCACTTTTTGGGGTGGGGTTGTCCTGGGAGCGGGAGCAGGCTTTTTCCTGGGACACCTTATGGTCAACCGGCGGCAGACGCCCATGGAACGCACAAAGATGATGATAGGCAAATCGGCACAAAAAGTCTTGAAAACCGCTCAAGGAACGCTGGGTCAGGTTGCCAACAGGCTCTCAGATTAACAAACGAAACATAGCAAAGGCACTATTGAGTGCCTTTGCTGCGCTTTTGGGGGGGTACTTTTTATACCTGCTGAGGGGGATCCTTCCGCCGTTCATTATGGCGGCTTTCATTGCCTTCGTGTTAGAACCGGTTGTCTCGCGTCTTCAGAAAAAGGGCCTGTCAAGGGCAAAAAGCATATTCATCCTATACGGGGTCTTGTTCGTGGCTTTTTCTTTGATCACTGTCTATTTTGTGCCCAAATTTGTAAGAGATGTCCGAGTTCTGGCGGGGGAGATTCCCAGGTTCACCCTGACCGTTCAAGGCTACGCTTCCAAGGTTCGGGAGACAGCATTGCGGTATAATCTTCCCGGGGGATTGGAACGGGGAATAGTCACTTTTTTGGGCCTGTCTGAGGATTTCTTGGATAACCTGGGGGACAATGCCATCTCATATTGCGCCTCTTCGGCCACTTTCTTGTCTTACTTAATCATTTCTCCTGTGATTGCCTATTACATCTTGCGGGACATCAACAGGTGGCGCCGGCAGGCGCTGGTGTCTCTGGCCCGATACCCTGCCCCATATATGGATCTGGTAAGGGATGTGGACAGGGTCATGGGCGGGTTCGTGCGGGGCCAGTCGATAGTTGCCCTGTCGGTGTGGGGAATGGTTTGGGCGGCTGCGGCTGCCCTGGGTATAAAGCACGGGGCTGTGTTGGGCATGGTAAGCGGTTTGGGGGAATTCGTGCCCTTTTTCGGGCCTTTGCTTGGCGCTGTGCCTGCTTTGCTGGCGGCCCTTGCTAAATCTCCGGCAACTATGTTTTGGATGCTGGGGGCAGTTGGCGTAATTCAGTGGATTGACGCAAACCTGGTTGTTCCAAAGGTGACTGGGCCCAGAGTCGGCCTTCACCCCCTTTGGATCATGTTCTCAATTTTGGCGGGGGCGAAGCTGCTCGGGGTCTGGGGCTTGTTTCTCGCCGTGCCTCTGGGGGGGATCTCCGGGGCCCTTGTCACGTTTATACGGGCCATGTCCCTAGCCCGCCGTAGCGCAACAGGCGATGACCCCTACAACTTGTAGCCTATCTTTCTCAAAAATGAATATCTCCATTCCGCGTCTTGAGGGCCTTCTGCTCCTTTTGGGGGACTCCCATCTATTACTCCCATAATTCCCCTACCGGAGGACGTGTTGGCTACAACCACCTGCACCGGATTGGCGGTGGCACAGTAAATGCCACAGACCTCCGGTACCATTTTTACAGCGTTTAGTACGTTTATGGGGAAACCTTGTTCCAGCATAATCACGAACGCATGGCCTGTTCCCAAGGCAAGAGCGTTGGCCTTGGCAAGTTCGACCAGCGTTTGATCGTTTCCTGAGGCGCGCACAAGGCATGCACCGCTTGCCTCGCAAAAGGCGATGCCAAATCTGAGGCCGCCCCCGGCGTTGGCCATGGTTTCGTGGAGGTCCTCCACCGTCTTTATGAAATGGGCCTGCCCGATAATAATGTTGGTTTCTTCCGGTTTCTCTATTGGAACCAGCGTCAATTCAAGTCCCACGATACGAGCCCTCCCACATCCGTTGATTTTGGAACCTGCATCTATGTTTAGATACGCTTGAGCGTTTTTCCTTTCAATTGTCCCGAGAAGAAGCGGCTCCGACCGCCCGGACAAAAAGGCATTGTTCCCAAAGGGACTGAAGAGCCTCGTCGGCGGTAATTAGCGTGGCTCCGGTTGTGTCCTTTAACAACTGATATGTTGTGGAAGCATCGGGTTCGAGCGGGGTGTCGCCCACATTAGTCCTTGCAGCATCGGCAGCGCTATTTCCAGTGAGGGGAACAACCTCAAAAGGCAGCTGCTCCACCAAAGCGATTACTTCGTCCAGTTGCTCCCTGTTTTCCAAAGCTGAATCGCCGTACACCTTCAACAGAGCCACTGAGGTGATTCTGATTTTGTCTTGACACTCGGCCGATTGTCCTAACACCTTTTGCACAATGGAACAACCGGGTTCGCCACGTAAATAAACAAGCAGCGATGAGGCATCCATCACGAATGTGCCTTCCCAATCCAGTGATTCAGACAGCACCATTGCCCCTTTCTTCTTTGTTGGCAGCTTTTAAGAGCCCCAAGCCGTGACTCACCGGGTCGTCTACCTCCGGTACCGCAACGATTTTTCTGCCGTCCAGGTACAGGCGCAACGTCGCGCCTCGGTTGAGCGACAGCCTTTTGCGGAGGTCGGCGGGTATCACTATTTGGCCCTTTGTCGAAACCGTTGCCTTGTACATTTGTGCTTACCCCCATAATTTTCGGTTGCCTGCCGCTCTCTAGTATGCTCTGTTTGCAGTGACTTGGATTTCAGAGGCCCCGGCGCCATGCACAGGTGTGTAAAAAGGGCATTTTAGGGCTAAGCTCTTGCCCGAAAGCGTTGAAAACCAACTCCTAACGATGGATGATGTATCCTGGAAGCAATGACAGGTGGGTTTGGGAGGTCATAAGAAGTGTCAGAACACAGCGTGATAGTGTATTCTACCCCTGTTTGCCCGTGGTGTACCAGGGCCAAGTCGTACCTTGAGGAGATCGGTCAGCCCTATGAAGACAAGGATGTTTCGGTGGACATTGCCGCCGCCAGAGAAATGATCAAGTTGTCAGGTCAGATGGGTGTGCCGGTTTTGAGCATCGACGGTACGCCTGTTGTAGGTTTTGACAAGAAAAAGATAGACCGGCTTCTGGGCAGATAGCGCCGGCTTGCCGGCATCGGGCTGAAGTGCTGCAAAAGGGCTCTTTTCCAAGGGGCCCTTTTGCGGCCCAGAAGGACTTATTTTCTGGACAGCGAAGTATTTCATGCCGGGGGTTCCCGACGGTTGGGTGTTTCCGGCATGAGGTCCGGACGGTGATTCGTTTCCGGAGGTGCAAATTTGTGGGGGGCGCGGTGCCCGAACCCGGTCGCCTGACAAGCGAGTCTTTCGGGCAAAAGGCTGTAAACAAAGTTTTCGGTGCTGACCCAGAGAGCCGTTTGATTCTCAAAACAACGTGGGCTCTTGCTTGGCCTGTTGTACTGGAGCAAGCTCTGGCCATGACCAGCCAGGTAGTTGACGCCGCAATGGTGGGGCGTCTGGGCAAAGATTCAGTTGCTGCAGTCGGATTGAGCATGCAGCCTTTCTTTTTGATTAATGCCTTGTTCATGGGCCTTTCGGTGGGCACGACCGCGCTTTCTGCCCGGGCCATAGGGGCCGGGAACAAGGAGGAAGCCGCGAAAGTGACGGGCCAATCCATATTGATAGCTTTCGTCTTCGGCCTTTTTATCAGTTATCTTGGGTTTCAGAAAGCAGAGTGGATCATCACTTTCATGAAAGCCGACGACCTGGTGCGGGCTATCGGGGTCCAGTACGTAAGGGCTATGATGCCCGGAATGGTGTTGTTCTTTGTGTTCACAATCGCAACCGGGGCCCTTCGGGGGGCAGGCGACACGCGAACCCCCATGCTCATTAACCTGGGCTTGAATCTTGTGCATATTTTCACCAACTACGTGTTTATCTTCGGGAATTTTGGCGCGCCGGCTTTGAAAGCCGCCGGAGCGGGTCTTTCCACTTCATTGTCCAGGACTCTGGGCGGAATTGCCATGTTGGTAGTGCTCACCAGGCCTGGGAGACAGATCACCGTGGATTGGAAGAAGACAGTAACCAGATTTGATTTGGGGCTCTTCAAAAGGATCCTTAACGTAGGAGTCCCGGCCATGGCAGAAAGAGTCCTGACATCCACAGGCCAAATAGGCTACGCTCGCCAGGTGTCGGGTTTGGGCACGGCCGCTTACGCGGCCCACTCACTCTCATTGAACTGCGAGTCGTTTTCTTACATGCCCGGGATGGGTTTTGCCACGGCGGCAACGACACTTGTAGGGCAGCGTTTAGGCGCCAAAGACCCGGAAGGCGCCGAAAAAAGTGCCCTCCTGTCGATCAAAATGGGCGTTTTGACCATGGGATTTATGGGCGTTCTATTTTTTCTGCTGCCGGGTCCCCTGTTAAGGATTTTTACAAACGATCCCGAGGTTATTGCCAGGGGAATCCCGCTTCTGAGAATCGTGGCATTTACCCAAGTTCCGGAAGCCATGGGTTTCGTGATCCCCGGTGCCCTCAGAGGCGCCGGGGATACCAGGGTGTCCATGTACGTGACCGTTCTGGGCGTGTGGGGAGTCCGGTACGCCCTGACTTATGTTCTCATCAACGCTTTCCACATGGGTTTGACCGCGGCTTGGATAGGGATGTTCCTGGATTGGGTTGTGAGAGCCGTTTTGTACTATCGGCGCTTGAAACGGGGCCGCTGGAAAGAGATCGAAGTTTAGCGTCAATGGTCAGTAATCCTGCCCAAGTCGGGAGCGCCGTGCCCAATGAGTTGTTCTACCACAGCACCTATTTCGGCTCGAAGGGTTTCGCCATCGGATTCCCGGCCGCCCAGTTCCACATACATCGTGGCATCGCCCAAGTTGAACGTGGCGAAGTAAACGATGTTCTTGGCTCCTTTGCTATTTGGGTCGGTCACAAAATATCCGGCCGTCACGGGTACTCCCTTGATCTTTGACGTCTTTTTGTTGCCTTGGACAACCGTATCGGTTATGGGCGTACCCGGCGCAGCCACGATTATCGTGGTTTTGCCGCTTTTCCCTTCAAGCCTTACAAATGCGCCTGTCTTTGCATTGAACGAAGCTTTGGCGGCTACAGGGAGTTCACCGAACATTGCACCCATTTCGTCGGGGGTCAAGGCGCGGTCAGTAACGTCGAAGCCCAAGGAAAGGCTGCCGGCGCTCCAGAAGTCGGATTTCTGAAAACTTAGCGTGCTGTGGCCCAAGTCAAGCGTTTGGACTTTGCTGCCGAACCATCCGGCACTGCTGCCAAAGACCCCTGCAAGAGCAACAACGAATACGAAACAAGCAGCAACGGGAGCGAGTCTCTTCCAAAATGCCGTATCCTTTTCGGGCTGTCCGGCTTGAACGCGAGCCATAACGGACTCGAGCACGCGCGCTTCGGCGGCCTTATCAGGGCCAACTTTGTTCCAAGATTCGATGATTCGCTTATCTCTCATGAAAGTCACCACCCAACCTTTTTTTCAGCAGGCTACGCGCTTCATGCAAATGATTGCGGATAGTCGATTGCGGCTTTTCCAGGATTCTTGAAATCTCCGGCGTGGTATAACCTTCGTAGTAATAGAGGTAAACCACAGTCTTATA
This sequence comes from uncultured Eubacteriales bacterium, assembly GCA_964646385.1. Classification (GTDB taxonomy): domain Bacteria; phylum Bacillota; class Sulfobacillia; order Fermentithermobacillales; family Fermentithermobacillaceae; genus JAXGZG01. Next base: position 42,835 of record CAZYEC010000001.1, read on the forward strand.
TTTGTCGGGCAAACCGATGACAATTTCAAACGTCTCGTCAATTTGAACGTTCTCCGCGCCCCGCAAGTTTTCGCAATCCGCCAGGCTTTTGTTCTTACGAAACCAATGCCGCAGATTGTTTTTGCAGACATTTGCGGCGGTTCTGATCAGCCATGCCTTTTCATGTTCCTCACTTTGAAAAACCGTCCCGGACTTAATCATTTTGTAGAAAGTGTCGGAAACGGCGTCTTCTGTGTCGGCAGGATTCTTCATAAAGGCGAAGCAGACCCGGTAAACCGTTTTCATGTGGCGCATGCAAACCTCCGTAATCTCCTTGTCCCTGCGCAACAAAGACATCGCCATCGCTTTACCCTCCTTTCACTACTAATGCAATCGAGCAGGCCAAAGTGTCGGATGAATTTAACGCCGGCGTCGCCCGAGCCGAGGTCGCCGAGGTCTGGCATCTCCCGCCACAGTGACATTCTCTCTAACAACACCCAAAAGGCAAATTGGGGTGACACGGTCTTTTAAAAGAGGTATTATCTGATTAACGGGGAGCCGATGGCTTTCGGCTGAGAAAGGGCTAATGAGCGCCTGACCCTTGGAACCTGTAGGGGTAATGCCTGCGTAGGGAAATTCCGAGTCAGAACGCCCGCACGCCTTTTTGTGCGGTTTTTTCGTGCCCTCCCGGATTTCAAGATAGGGAGATGGGGAATTTGCGGGACAAACGGTTGGCTGTTACGGTGGAAGGGGCTCTGATGGTTGCTTTGGCTTTCATTTTGGGCTGGACCAAGATTTTTCAGGCCCCTTACGGAGGTACGGTCACACTGGGAAGCATGATACCGGTTTTGTTTTTTGCGGCCCGTCGGGGAGTTGTACCGGGGTTTGTGGCAGGTGCGGCCCAAGGCCTTTTGCAGATCATCATTGAACCTGTCATTTTCCACCCTGCCCAAGTCATTTTGGATTACCCCCTGGCTTTTGGTTTGCTCGGCCTGGCCGGCCTTTTCGGTGAACGGGTGGTTCAAGGGGCGGCGGTTGGGATCGGAGGTCGTTTCGTGGCCCACTTTCTTTCAGGCGTCATCTTTTTTGGCGCCTACGCCGAAGGAAACCCGTACGTGTATTCCATATCGTATCAAGCGGCATACCTCGTTCCCGAGTTCATCATATCTGCGGTCATAATAAGGCTTGGGCTGTATCAAGCCGTGAAAAGAGTCCAGGTTTAGGACGGTGACGTTTTGGCTTCCAAGTTGGCCTGGGTTGGCAGGGATTATTCAGTCATCGTGTCCGGCGGCGAGATCGGGGGCGGCCCCGCGGGAGAATCCGAAGCTTTGGAGCTGCTGCAAAGCGCGGTTTGTGTAGTGGCCGCAGATTCCGGGGCCGTGTTTCTTCATCGTCACGGGATTGTTCCTTCGGTTCTGATAGGTGATTTTGACTCGTGCAAACCTTCTTTGGTGGAGGAATTCAGAAGCCGCGGCTCAAAAGTGGTCGTTCTTAAACGGGACAAGGACAAAACCGACACCGAAGCGGCCTTGGATGTGGTGAAAGACACGGGTATCGGTCGGGTTGCAATCCTGGGCGCCTTTGGCGGCAGAAGAAAGGAACATTCTTTTGCCAATGCCATGCTTATTGAGCCTTACGCCAGAAAAGGGCTGGATGTCATCGTGGTGTCGGGCCCGACCACCCTTTGTGCTCTTCACAGTTCTGAGTCTATGTGCTGCCACAAAGACAGGCGCCGTTTGCAGTGCGAAGAAAGGGAGATGTACGGGAAGCCCGGCGATTGGGTCACTTTGCTTCCCGTGACGAAAAAGGTTACCGGAGTGACTACGGAAGGGTTGAGGTTCCCCCTTTCAGGGGCAATGCTGTTAAGGGGGAGTACTTTGGGGGTGTCCAACGAACTGGTGCAGGAAAAGGCCCTGGTGGCAGTCGACCAGGGCTTTCTCTTGGCCATAGTGACTGAGCGACAAGAGGGCTAGTGTCCCGGCAGCTCCGAAAGCGGCCTGCCCCGGGGATCGTCCCGAGCCGGTTTTCCCATAGAAAGGAGTTCCCCCAGAGTCACCAGCTCGTATCCTGCGGTTTTCAGGTTGTCAAAAACCATGGGAAGGGCTTCATGAGTCTCCCTCGCCGAATCTGACGCATGGAACAGAATGATGGCTCCCGGGAAAATGTACTTTGATACGTTTTCAACTATGTAAGACACTCCCGGGTTTCTCCAATCGACGCTGTCAACCGCCCATATCACTGTTTCGTACCCAAGACTCCTTGCTGTCAGGACCACAAGGTCATCGTAATCGCCGTTGGGAGGGCGAAAGTACTTTGGAGTGGTCTTCGTGAGGTTAAAAAGTATGTTGTGGGCCGAGGTTATGTTGTGGGCTATGGATTCTTTGCTTTCGTGGCTCAGATTCACATGGTCCTGGCCGTGGCTGGCAATTTCGTGTCCCTCTGCCACAATCCTTTGCACTGTGTTTTTGTAATGGTTCGCCCAAGGTCCTGACAAAAAGAAAGTGGCTTTCTGTTTGTGTTCTTTCAGGACGCCCAACACCTTGTCAGGGGTTTTGTCCCCCCAAGATATGTCAAGAGTAAGCGCCGCCACCTTTCTTTCGGTGTTCACGTAAAATATCGGCATTTCCGAGCCTTTTCCTGAAGCCGTGACGTATATTTCTATTACGGGGCGTTCAGGGCTGCTTTGCGCACCTACCAAAACCGCGGATACAAATGACATCATCCCAAGCGCTAACAGAAGGTGTCTTTTCCTGAACAATATGCTCGCACCTCCCGGGGTCACGGATACCTTGCGTAGCGGCCTCCCGGCCCGGCCCACCTTCAGATTCAAACATATTTGGATTTCTCCCATATATGACAAAAAGCCTGGACACATTCTGCCCTGGGAGTCTCGGTTCAGCCGGACTCCTCGTGGCCGGACTTTGAGTTTTGCGGGGTTTTAGCAGCCGTCTACCTTTCTGCTTCACTTTTGCCGAAGAAGCCGGCGAACTCCCGGGGAACTTGTCCGCAGATGGCCCCGCCGATTTCGGCCCTCAAAACCTTTCTCGCTTCTCTTGTCGCATTGTTTACGGCTTCCACCACGGCACTTTCCAAAGCGGTCAAGTCATGGGTTTTTGTCGCAAGTATCTCCCTGTTGATGTGGAGGCCTTTCAGATTGAACCAAACGTCGCCCGTAGCAACGACCAGACCCTCCCGGGATTCGCCTTGCACAAGCTTGCCCTGCAAGCCCAGAAGGCGAGAACTCACCTCGGACTCAAGCCTTTCCATCTGCATTAACAACGCGGCAAGGTTTTGCATTGGAATCCCCCCGGCGGGTATCACTTCAGCATTTTATGCGGCAACAGGATCCGGGGGTTCAATTGCGGTAATTCCCAATGTGATCCGAAGTGACGACGGGATTCCCCGTTCCAGGCTGTCCTGCCCGGGCACGCCCAAAAGGTAATCGTAGGGAAAAGGGAGAACAATAGGGAAGGCCGGTATGGAGTGTATGGTAAGCGAAAGAGGGGTTTTGACCGTGGACATTGGTTCAGCCTTGAAGTTTGGCAAGAAGCAGGAGGAGACTGCAGAAGATAGAGCCTTGAGGATTGAGCGTGCCCGGGAAATCCATCAGGAGGGTATTGTGGTGGACGGTCACCTGGGCACGTTGTTCGATGTGTTCTATGGTTCGAGGCAGTTTGACGCGGAAACCCAGGTTGGGCACGCTGATTTAGGCCGCCTGAAACGCGCCGGTGTTAAGTGCGCCGTTCTCTCCGCTTTTCCCGGGGATAGATTATGGCCTATCCGCGGGGTGCGAGCCGGCTTAGAGTACCTGGATGCTTTCAATTCTTTGGGAAGCATCCAAGGGGTTAAGCCGGTTTTCCGGTCAGGGGACGTGGATGAAGCGGAGAAAGACGGCAAATTGAGCCTTATTTTGGCATTCGAAGGCGGGGAGTTTCTGGAAGGCAGTCTGGAGACCTTGAGGATGTTTTACCGCTTGGGAGTTCGCATCCTGGGGCTTACCTGGAACGAAAGGAACGCCCTTGCGGATGGAGCCGCCGAAGGCAACACCAAGGGAGGGCTTACTCATTTTGGGCAAGAGGTCCTGGCTGAAGCGGGGGCGCTCGGGGTGCTCATTGATGCGGCGCATCTTTCCGAGGCGGGGTTCTGGGATGTCGCCGAGCGTTCGGAACACCCTTTTGTGGTCAGCCACGCCAATTGCCATTCCCTTTACGGCCATCCCAGGAACCTTACGGATGGGCAGTTGCTGGCCATTAGGGACACGGGCGGCTTGATTGGAATCGCGCTGAATCCGGCTTACATGGCCACGACTGCTGCAGAGGTGACAGTCTCCACAGTGTGTGACCATATCGAGCATGTGATCGACGTCGCCGGGGAGAAGCATGTGGCGCTTGGCACAGATTTGGATTCTTTTGACGGCCCACCACCGGGCGGAATGGCCGGAATCCAGGATCTCTACCTGATCACACTGGAGCTGTTGAAAAGAGGGTTTCCGGGAAAGACGATTTCCAATGTTTTGGGGGGCAACTGGATGCGGGTGTTCAGGGCGGTACTGGGATGATGGAATCCCCGGAAGGTTCTTCCTACTCAACAGCGCAGGAAACGTGTTCCGGGGGCATCGTCGTCAGGGTGGCGGAAAAGGACGGTTGTGATGCCGGGGACAGGGAAATCCTTATGATTCTTGACAAATACGGGTTTATGGCGCTTCCCAAAGGCCATCCGGAGCCCGGCGAAACCTTGTCCGGTGCGGCCTTGCGGGAAGTAGGGGAAGAGACGGGAATCAAGGCGGCCATAAAGTCTCCGGCGGGGACCACTAAGTATACGTTTTCCAAAGGCTCGGTTGTGGTTGAGAAAACGGTTTATTACTTCCTCATGGAGGCAGTAAGCGGTCAGGTACGCCCCCAGGCAGGTGAATCTGTTTCCGTGGCCTGGGTCAAGGAAAAGGAACTGCCTCATGTGAAAACCTACCCCGACACCCTTGCGCTGGTGAAAAGGGCTCTTATAGCCTTTTAGGCACATTTGCAGTTGAACGTCGGGACAGTCTGTGGTAATATCTGGTATGCGAAGAGTCCGGTTGGCCAGGAATGGCGTTTCTGCTTCGGCGGAGCCGGACTTTTTGGTTTGAAAGGAGTGAGCTGTTACGAACCCCTATTGGGCATTTTCCGGCAGCCGCACAGGCAAGAGGAATTGCTTGAAACTCTTCGTTGCGGTTCTGGCGGTCATCGTGCTCGCTTTCATCCTCATTGGGGTGAGGTATGCGGTCGCGTTTGGAGATGATTTTGTCTTTGTTACTGTGGAGGAATCCTCAACTTCGGCCCTTTCCTCGTGGCCGCTTCTTTGGGACAAGACGCCCCAGGCTTTCATCGATCCAAAAACCGAGATATTGGAAATCCCCATAAAAGTCAATCTTGCGGCGGTATCTTTGGCCGTGTATTACACTGCGTTCTCCCAGGGTGTTGAATTTGCCGACCGCTTGGTTTTTTCCCGCACGGGGCGCAACGCGATAGGCCTGGAGGCGCCTTTGTCCGTCATGTCCAGGGACTGGGAGGGAAACGAAGTGAATTTGGTGGATAATGAAGCCCGTGTTTTGAGGGGCGACTTGAAAATCACCAAGACAAAACCCGATGGGACCGTTCATTTGATCTACGGTTCGGAACGGATAGTCTTGGGACCCGGGGAATCTTGGGCCGAGCTTACCTTGAAAACACCGGACGGCACCGTACAAGTTGATACAGAGGAGTGGGGCGAAAGGCTCACTTCCGCGTTCCAAAACCAATGGCCTGCCACTCGACTGGCGGTGGCCAATTTGGGTTTGTGGTCCAAAAAACGAGTGCAGGCAGGTGCAATACCTTGACAGAGACTACACGGCGACAAATCATGACCGGGACAGCCTTGCTAATCGTTGCAGTTCCAATATGGGTTGCTCTGCTTCAAGGACTTTGTTTTGCCAGTCCTGGTTTTTTCGAGCCGGGAGTTCACCGGATTCCTCTTCTGCTGTTGGGGGAACCGGTGTCCGGCAGCGGTTTTTGGGAGAATTCCGGATTCATTAAACAGCTTGAAAAGTCAGGATATCAGGTTGAAAAGAACGTGTTCGTGAGTTGTCCCAAAGAACCCTACCTGGACCTGGCCGAGGGCAGCGGCTCGGTGGCCCGGATCGTTACAGACGTTATGGCGAAAACTTCATTTCAGCAGATTGATGTAGTCAGTTTTGGGACATCGGGGTTGGTGGCAAGGTTCGCTTTGGAATTCGGGTACATTGATTCGGCGTGCATTCGAAACTTGGTCATGGTCGGTTCTCCCAACAAAGGTACTTTTGTTGCGGAGATCATCAAGTCACTGGTGGAGGTTGTGGGACAGGAGGCGGCGCTTGAAAAGGCTACAAGAAGCGCACGGTTTATCCCTTTTGTCGGCGGACCCTTGGACACGCTGCCTCTTGAGCGCAGCTTGCTAACTGCCCCTCAGGGACCCTGGGAAAGCGAAAGCTTGTGGATACGGGACAGGGCTGAGGGGGTCTACGAGCCCCTGTATGCTTCGTATGTGGCGGAGCGGCATCTTGCAATTCCATACATTCCGGCCAACTCGCCCAAAGAGACTTTTGCCGGCTGGATCTCCCAATCTTATCCCCAACTGTGGCAAAAGGCAGTGCTTGAAGGCGTCGACCCGCCCCTTTTTCGGGGCGTGGACACACTGCCCGCCGGCGGGGGAATGCCTCGGGCCGGAGAAGATTTATCTTGCGCCTACTACGAATTGCTGGCCATGGATGTGGCTAGAAACTTGTATGTCATGCGCACCGCATCCAAGGGCGGGTTGGCGGAATCCTTGATGGATAAGCCATATATTCCGGTTAGTTGGCGAGATGCCTTGTTTCATTACGGCGAACGCCTATTGGCACACTACGCCGGGAAGGCTCTGATTACCGTCAAATCCGAGATACAAAAGGCTTTTTCCGACTGGGTTGCGGTTGCCGGCGGGTTTGTGGGCGGCAGGGATGCGCCCCTTTTGAGAAGGTTAATCAGGGAAGAGACAGTGGTCAACTTGGGCACATCGGTGAAGGACCGGTTTCAAAAAGTGCCTGCCAACCGGTATTTGTCCGACATCAACGCTCTTTCAGTTGCAGCATCAACTGACAGAAAGACTAGGTATGTCACGGTTGCGGGTGTATCTCCGAATTTGTTGTCACTGGTGTGGCCCCAGATCGCCTCTAACGACTTTTACTGCGAGGTGGATTCCGCAGTTGCCCCTTTGGGCTTAAGAGACGCTGTACGGGTATTTTCGGGAATCTTGTCTACGTTTCACAAAGGGCTTTTGGGCGATAAGAACGTTCAAAATTACATCCTGTCGGTGCTGGCAGATCGAGACCAATCGGCAACAGCGAAGGAAATCGGTCAGAATGAGTCCGTATCGCTCAAAATCTCGTCATGGACGCCGGCTTACCTTGTTCCCGGGGACGGGGTGGGCGCGATAGATTTTACGTTGCCGGAACCCCCACCGGGCTGGGCATATTCCATATGGCACGACGACGGCTCCCGTGCACAACCGGTAACAAATCGCAGCCGCAGCGGTGTTCTCAGGGTAGCCCTGCCGCCGGATTCCGGTAAGGTTGGAGTCAGATTAATCTGTGCGGGGCAGCAGGGTTTGACCACGTCAACGGGGAAAACGGAGTCTGCTTTCCTTAAAGAAGTTGTTGGGTGCGTGGAAGCTGCCGGTTTCCCGGTGTCCGACCAACCTTGGGGTTCAGACAACCAAGGCTGTGACCAGACCAATCCGGATCCCAAGACGTGGCCGGATACGGGAGTTTTGCCCGATTTGCCACTTATAAGGGCAGTGTACAGAACCAAACGCACAACTCTGAAAGACCCTGTAGAAACGTATCATTGTCTTTGGAGTCTTGATTTTGGAGACGGGCACAAGCAAGTCATCAGCGGCGAGCCCGTTTTGTGCCTTGAATACAGGTACTCCAAACAAGGCACTTACCGGGCGCAAGCGGTGTCTTACGACAACGACGGAAATGAGATTCTTACAAAAACGTGGGATGTCGTCGCCACGGCGACAGACACCTGCTATACGTTCATGTGCACCAGCGTGAGAAAGCAGGAAGTTGACCTGGTCCTTCAAGGCCCTCAAAAGTGGGTCACGGGCAAACCGGCCGAGTACAGGGGGTGTTTGGAGATGGACCAGTTGCCTGAGGTCAGGGTCGCAAGCGCGACTTTTGACCCGGGCCAGCAGTTCATGGTTTTGTGGGAACGCGCCGGAGACTTTCAGGTTTCCTGCGCAGTGACTTTAAAACTGGAATATAACCTGGAAGGCAGGGTGATTTCGGTAAAAAATACTTACGTAACCCATATGCCGGTGACCGTGCTTACCACGGGAGTGACGAACTGAACCCCTTCGTTGTCGGCAGAACCGGTGGAACCGGTTCCCAACGTTTTTCGTCTACATGTCTGTGATGCCGGGGGACTTCAGAGTTGATGCTTCCCCGGCAGGTAGAATTTCGTTACTGCGGGGATAGCGAAAGAGGTGACGCCTTTGATCAAAGTGTCGGACCTTGCAAAGACCTACGCTATGGGCAAAATTAAAGTCCCGGCTCTTCGAGGCATCGATCTGGAGTTTTCCGAAGGGCAGTTCACTTGCATAATGGGGCCCTCAGGGTCGGGCAAATCTACCCTGATGAACATTTTAGGGTGTCTTGACAGGCCCACAGCCGGTACTTATTTACTGGATGGGGAAGATGTGAGCAAAAAATCGGACAATTCGTTGGCCAACATTCGGAACAAGTCTATAGGCTTCATTTTTCAAACGTTTAACCTGCTGCCCCGCGTCGATGCTCTGTCTAACGTGGAGCTGCCTTTGGTTTACCGGGGTACCGGTGCCAAGAAACGCAAGGAACGGGCAAAGACTGCCTTGGAATCTGTGGGGCTTGGGGACAGGATGGGACACCGGCCCAGCGAGATGTCCGGGGGAGAGCAACAAAGGGTTGCCATAGCAAGAGCCATTGCCGGCGACCCCAAAATCATACTGGCGGACGAACCCACCGGGAACTTGGATACCCGTTCCGGTGAAGAGGTCATGGCCATTTTTCAGGATTTGAACAAGAAGGGCATCACCCTTGTTTTGGTGAGCCACGATTCCGACATAGCGCGGCACGCTGAACGAGTTGTAACCATGCGGGACGGTGTTGTCGTGTCCGACGTTCCCGTGAGAGAGCGGTTGGATGCTAGGGAGGTCATGGCAGGCATGACGCCGATTGGCGCGAATGGTGCCCAAAGTGCGGGCGAACTCCTTTCGTTCCCCTGATTGGCCGAGCACTTAAGGGGTTATGGTTTCCTGAACTATACGCCGGATGAGGTCTTTGCCTTCCTGACTTTTGAGAAAAATGTCTAGGGCGTCAGCCAGGGCTTTTCTGAATTCAGGCGACCGAACGGCCTCTTCAAGGATCGTTTTATACATATCTTGGGACTGGCTTCCAATGAATTCTGCCACGACTGCTTTGCCTTGGTCGGATGTAAGAATCTCTTGTATCATTCCCCTTACTGCCGTCATATCGATGCCCATTGCTTCGGATTGGCCTGAGTCGGGTGTTCGGGACAGTCCCATGAAATAAGCGGCGGTTTTTGCCCATAATTCCGGGGAATACTGTCGAATTCCCAAGACAGCACCCACGGTGAAGCCGATACCCAGGCATACACCTAAGAAAACCAAAAGGAATTTGCGACCCGGAGACATTTGGCAATACCTCCCTATGCCTCCTATGATGCGTTTACTGGTATGCGATTATTCAGTCGTGTTATGATTAGTGCGGTGATCATAAATGCATCCAGTGTTTTTCAAAATAGGGAATGTGGAATTTTTCTCTTATGGGCTCATGGTAGGCATCGGTTTTTTGGCCGGGGTGTGGCTTGCTTCCAAAAGGGCTTTCCACAAAGGCCTTGACCCGGATTCCTTGTTCTGGCTGTTTATTTTGCTGCTGGCCGGAGGTGTTGCCGGGGGGCGGCTGTTCCACATTGTGATGAACACAGGGTATTACCGGGACTGGCGAAGTGTCTTGGACACCCGCAACGGCGGGTTTTCTATTCACGGCGTCCTGGTGGGAGGCGCCGTTTCTTTGGCCGCCTACGCCCGTTCCAAGGATGTCAGGTTTTTGGATCTCGCTGATTTACTTGCTCCTTCGGTGGCCTTGGGTCAGGGTTTCGGCAGGATAGGTTGTTTCTTGGCAGGTTGTTGCTACGGCGTAGAGACATCGGGGACCTGGGGCTTCTGCACAAGATTCGCCCCCGGGCTTAGGCACCCTTACCAGCTTTATGAAAGCGCTTTCGATTTCGCGTTGGTCGCGGTTCTTCTGGCTGTGTCCCCCAAAGCCAAGGAAGCCGGCACTACTTTTTGGGTATATGTGGCCGCTTATGCCGGCGGGCGCTTCTTTTTGGAGTTTTTCAGGGATAATGATGCTCATTTCAAGGGACTCAGTTACGGGCAATGGGTTTCTTTGTTGGGTTTTGTCGCTTCTTTGGCCGCGATCCTATACGGGAGTGCCAAAGCTAAGAGGTCCGGAGTCTCCACCGGCGACTGACAGGAAAATCATCATCATGCTAAAGTCGGAATAACGCTGTTTCACTATAAATCCACGCTTTGATTTCGTCGAACTATATTATAATGCGGTTTGTAGAATTGTTCGTATTGTTTGAAAATTCGGAGGGAAAGGGTATGGCAGTAATCGGTGGGGCGGGAAAACCGGGCGGTCCTTCCTACACGATGTTTGACGGGGTCTATTCCAAAGAGCTGGAGGTGTTATTCAGGATAGCTCAGGAAATGACCAAGTTGTTGGACCTTAATGAACTCCTGGATCACGTGGTAAGCCTTGTTTCAAACATAATGGGGTACACGAACTGCGTGATCCTTTTGTGCGATGAAGAGAGGGAGCACCTTACCCTGGCGGCCGGGCTGGGCATTTCGCAACCTGTCGTAGGGCTCAAAATTCCTAAAGGCATTGGGATCGCCTGGTCGGTTATGGCAGCCGGTATTCCCCAAAATGTTGGCGATGTCGCCAAGGATCCCCGTTACTACGAAGTGGTTGGGGGAATCGGTTCCGAAATCTATGCGCCGCTGGCAGTTAGAGGAAAACGGCTGGGTATCCTTTTGGTTCAAAAGGCCGAGACTCATGGCTTTGAAGCCAACGATGTCAAATTGACCCAAGCTGTGGCGGGGCATATTGCAGCGGCGCTGGAAGTTGCTCAGCTTCACGAACGAGTTAAACGGGCCGCCCTGACGGATTCGCTCACGGGGCTGCACAACCGGAGGATGATTTTGGAAAGCATCGACTCCGCTATCGAACGAAGCACCTGCACCCGCCCTATTGTGCCTGTTTCCGTGGCGATTCTGGATGTTGACTGTTTGAAATACATTAACGACAAGTACGGCCATTTGGTCGGGGATGCCGTGCTTGCCCGCATCGGCAAACACCTGAAAAATGGTTTTAGGGCTTGTGATAAAGTGGGCCGGTACGGCGGCGATGAATTTGTGGTTTTGCTTCCGGGAGCCACGCGGGAGGCTTCCGAAAAACGGATCAAAGGGATGCTGGGTCCGTGGCGTAGCGACAGGATCGTGGCCCGGTCCGGTGAGAGTATCCAAATTCCCGGAGCGTCTTTTGGGGTGGCTTGTTACCCCTTTGATGGTGAGGAAGCCAGGACGGTCCTTTCGGTAGCCGATGACAGGCTTTTGGAAGTCAAGCGACGCAGAATTGGGCAAATGATTGGCGTCAGCCGGAAACCTGATTGGACTGGCCAATAGCACAGTATAAAACGATACTTTGAGTTGGAGCCCCGTGGGGGAGCGAGAACCCTCTCCCCGGGGCTTATCTATTACTCCAAGTTCTCCTGCGAAGCGATGCCAATTTTCACCCCATGCAGGAGAATTGGACCTTGAAGGGGAAGGTTATTAGATGGCGTGGACCTTGACAGGGATCCACGGAAGCGGCGCGAATATGTTCTGAATGGTGGAGTCTTTGGCGTTGACCCGTGCTTACAATGTGGCCCGGATCGCTATTCTTGTGTCTTTAGCAACCGTGCTTCACGCCGTGGAAGCATTGATTCCTGTCCCTTTTGTGCTCCCCGGAGCAAAACTGGGATTGGCCAACATCGTTGCCCTGTACACAGTAGCAACCTTGGGGTTCAGGCACGCTTTTGCCATCAGTCTTTTGAGGACGTTTTTGGGCAGCCTGTTTACAGGGACTTTCCTGAGCACAGGATACTATCTCAGCACCGCGGGCGCTCTGGTTTCCACCGTCTCCATGAGCGGGCTCTGGAACCTTTTTCGCGGTCGGGTCAGCGTGGTGGGCGTGAGCCTGACAGGGGCTTTTACCCACAATTTGACGCAGCTTTTGGTGGCGGCGCTATTGCTCCAAACAGCCGGAGTGTTGTTCTACCTGCCATACTTGTTGCTTTTTGCCATTCCTACCGGCATCTTCGTCGGTTTTTTGACCGGAAGGATCTTGGCTTTTAGCCCGGATTCCTGGCACCGGTGACTGAAGGGAAGGTGTCAGCGAGGTACGGGGTGCAGATTAACGCAAAGGGGGTGGATCGGTGATACGCAACAGGATTCCCGACGTTGTGGTACGGAGATTGGTGGAGTATCTCAGACTGCTGAAAGAGCTGCCATGCGGGGACAAAGACTTCATCTCCAGCGCAGAACTGGGCAATTTGTGCTCTGTGAACGGCGCACAAGTGCGGAAGGATTTGGCCCTGTTCGGGGAGTTCGGCAAGCAGGGCGTAGGGTACCCTGTTCAGAGTTTGGTGGGCGAATTGACCCGGATTATCGGGGCAGATCGGGAAATGGGTGTGGCGGTGTTCGGTGTAGGTGAAATGGGAACGGCTTTGGTAAGGTTTTTGGCGGCCAGAAAGCGCCACGACCCCGATTACAAATTTGTCGTCAAGGCTCTGTTTGACAAAGACGAGCGAAAAATCGGATCTCATCTGGAAGGGTTGACCGTTACAGACTTGCCGGCAGCTGCGAAAGCTTCGCAGATTGAAGGAATAAGCATAGGCATCGTCACGGTTCCTGCCTCGGCTGCCCAAGAGGTGTTGGATTTGGCGACAGCGTGGGGGATCCGGGGTTTCCTCAACTTCGCACCCATGAAACTCAGGGTTGCCCGGGGGATAAGGGTGTACAACGCTGATGTAACGCTTCAGCTACAGGAACTAGCGTTTTATTTGTAATAAGGGCCAATGTCATCGGTATTGGATCTTAACATCGATCCAAATGGGGAAAAGGTGAATTGCCAGATGATCAGAGGTCTGATTCGTTATTCCTCCCGGAGAGTATACATGTTATGATAGCGTGGGTGAGGAAGTGTATTTGGTTTGGCTGGTCCAAGATGTATATTGGCCCAGAATTTTTCCCGGAGGTGACAAAGTTGGCGGTATCGTTGTCGCGGTTTGAGGAGAAACTCAGAGATCTGGCGAAACGCCGGGAAACGATCCAACTAGGTGGCGGAGCCGCAAGGATAGAGCGCCAGCACAAAGCGGGGAAGTGGACTGCCCGCGAGAGGGTTGCCGCTCTTTTCGATCCAGGTACGTTCGTTGAAATCGACGCTTTCGTGACGCACCGTGCCAAGGAATTTGGGATGGAGAAAACACAGGCCCCGGGGGAGGGCGTGGTGACGGGATACGGCCTGGTGGACGGCAGAGCAGTGTGCGTCGCATCTCAGGATTTCACCGTAATCGGCGGATCTTTGGGTGAAATGCACGCTGCAAAAATCGTCAAAGTCATGGAACTTGCCGCCAAAGTGGGTATCCCTTTCGTGTCCCTCAACGACTCCGGAGGCGCCAGAATTCAAGAAGGTGTGGATTCTTTGCGGGGTTACGGCGATATTTTTTACAAAAACGTTCAGAATTCGGGCGTGGTTCCCCAGATTTCTGTGATCCTGGGGCCTTGTGCAGGAGGGGCGGTATATTCCCCCGCCTTGACAGATTTCGTTTTTATGGTTCAGGGAACGTCCAACATGTTCATCACAGGCCCCCAAGTCATCAAGGCAGTAACCGGGGAAGAAGTGTCAGTGGATCAGTTGGGCGGGGCAGGAGTACATAGCCGGCTCAGCGGAAATGCTCATTTTGTTGCAGCCGATGAGGGAGCATGCATGAACATGGTGCGGGATCTGCTGAGTTTCCTTCCTTCCAACAACCAGGATGACCCGCCCCGTTTTGAGCCTACAGACGATCCCGGGAGACTGATTCCCGAGGCCAGGGATATTGTGCCTGCCGAACAGAACAGAAGTTACGATATGCACGATGTCATCCACGTCATGGTGGATAACGGGGAGTTTTTTGAGGTGTCCCGGGATTACGCCAAGAATATCATTACCGGATTCGGAAGGTTGAACGGGAGGTCTATCGGCGTCGTCGCCAACCAACCTAACGATAAGGCGGGTTGCCTTGACATAAATGCCTCTGACAAAGCCTCAAGATTTGTCAGGTTTTGCGACGCTTTCAACATTCCTCTGGTAACGTTGACGGATGTTCCGGGTTATCTGCCCGGGGTAGACCAGGAATATGGCGGGATCATAAGACACGGCGCAAAGTTGTTATACGCCTATTCCGAGGCTACTGTCCCCAAAATCACCGTTATCACAAGAAAATCCTACGGCGGGGCCTACCTTGCAATGTGTGCCAGACATCTTGGCGCGGACATGGTGTTTGCGTTTCCCACAGCGGAAATTGCGGTGATGGGTCCCGAAGGGGCGGCAAACATAGTGTTCCGGGATGAAATAGGCAAAGCCGAGAACCCAGAGGAAAAACGCAAAGAGAAGATCCAGGAGTTCAGAAACGTATTCGCTAACCCCTATGTGGCTGCCAGCAGGGGGTTTGTGGACGACGTCATCGATCCCCAGGAGCTCAGGCTGAGGGTTATCGGGGCTTTGGAGCTGTTGGTTACAAAAAAAGCGGACACCCCTGTCAGGAAACATGGCAACATGCCCGTGTAAAGAGCGGGGGCAGGTTACAGATCGCAAATAGCTCCCGGTGAGAGGGGAGAAGGGGAGGGTGCAAGGGACGTGCCTGATACGTATGCCGGGGCATTCCAGCTTATAGGGATTAACTTGACGATGGTTTTTGTGGTGCTTGCGGCTTTGGCCGGAATCATCAACATAACTCGATGGGTGCTCAGCCGGCACCAGCCACTTGAAAGGAAAGACACCGCATTGGACCGGGAAAAACGTGTGACGGTACTGACCGGTTCCCATTCGGATCTTCAAAAGGAAACAACGTTGCCCCCCGACAAAGTTAGCGCAACAATGAAGGCCGCGATGATGGCGGCCGTTGCAGCGCACATGAGCTCCTCTCAGCCCCCCGCGTTTCAGCGAACTGCCGCGCGGGGAGGCGTTTGGGGGAGGCAGTCCGGGAGGGGCCCGGGCGGCGGGCTTGGCACTTACAGGTCAGCAGCAGCCGCACACCGGTCGTGGCCCACCCGTGCCGGCAGAAACCAGGTATAGGGAATCACCGGCGTATCCGGTTTGTGTGGAAAAGAGTCTGGGTTCAAGAGGAGGATTAGTCGTGCGTCGATTCAAGGTCAGGGTCAATGACGAGGTATTTGAAGTGGAAGTCGAGGAACTGGGCCAGCTCGACAGGGGTCGGGCTACGGTGGCTGCGACACCCTTAGCACCTGCAGTCGCCCCAAGGGTGTCTGCCCCCAAACCGGCTTTACCGGTGGCGGGTCCCGTAACCGGACAAGCGCAACCTGCAACCCCGGCGGTAAAAGAGGATCGGAACACGGGGAACGTGGTCAGGGCCCCGATTCCCGGCGTGGTGAGCGAGGTCAGGGTATCTTCAGGCGCCAAGGTCAAACAAGGCGACGTATTGATTTTGCTTGAAGCCATGAAAATGCAAAACGAGATTTTGGCCCCTCAAGATGCCGTCATCGCCGAAGTAACCGTTGCACCGGGGGCATCTGTTCAGACCGGTGACGTGTTGGTCAAGTTCTGAACTGATCACTGTTAACAGCCGGTATTGGAAGGGAAGGTGCCCACATAGTGGATACATCAATGGCTGCGAAACTGTGGCAATCGACCGGTCTGGCAAGTCTGGGTATTGGCGAATTGACTATGATTACCGTCGGCATTCTTTTATGTTATTTGGCTATATTCAAAAAGTTCGAACCTCTGCTTCTCCTGCCCATCGGATTTGGTGCCATCTTGGCCAACCTTCCATTGGCGCCAATCATGACCCCACCGGACGGGGCCGTGCCCGGGGGGCTGTTTTACTACCTGTCCTTCGGGGTTGAAAAGGAGATTTTCCCACCGCTCATATTCTTGGGTGTGGGGGCAATGACGGATTTTGGGCCGCTTTTGGCAAACCCATCCACCATCATTTTAGGAGCAGCGGCTCAGGTTGGAGTGTTCATTGCTCTTCTTGCCGCCAAAGTTTTGGGTTTCACTCTCAGCCAGTCATCTGCAATAGGCATTATCGGAGGCGCAGACGGGCCCACGGCCATCTATACGGCCATGAAACTGGCTCCGGAGCTTTTGGGACCCATTGCCGTTGCGGCATACACGTACATGTCTTTGGTCCCTTTGATTCAACCGCCCATCATGAAGGCTCTTACCACCGAAAAAGAACGAAGAGTCGTCATGAAAGAAACGAGGCAGGTTTCCCAGACCGAAAAAATCATTTTCCCCATAGTTGTTACCATCGTGGTGAGTCTGCTACTGCCCGCCATCGCTCCTTTGGTGGGGCTTCTTATGCTGGGGAATCTCTTTAGAGAATGCGGTGTAGTGGAGCGGCTGGCAAAAACGGCCGCCAACGAGCTCAGCAACATAGTGGTGATTTTGTTGGCCACGTCGGTGGGCGCTACCATGAGCGCCGCCAACTTCTTGACTTTGGAGACTGTAAAGATCATCCTGTTGGGCGTGGTCGCGTTCATGGGAGGGACTGCCGGCGGAGTCTTGTTGGGAAAGGCCATGTATTATGTTACCAAAGGCAAGGTTAATCCCCTCATTGGTGCCGCGGGGGTATCGGCGGTGCCCATGGCTGCCCGAGTGGCCCAAGTGGAAGGCCAGAAGGCGAATCCTGAGAACTTTTTGTTGATGCACGCTATGGGGCCCAACGTTGCCGGGGTAATCGGGACGGCCGTGGCGGCAGGAGTCATGCTGACTCTCCTCAAGTGATAGGGTCATCTTTCGAAGAAACGTGTGGGAGGGCGGAATAGTATGGCAAGACAGATAAGGGTTCTTGTCGGCAAACCGGGCCTAGATGGACATGACCGGGGAGCAAAAGTGATTGCACGGGCCTATAGGGACGCAGGTATGGAGGTCATTTACAGCGGGCTGCACCGTACACCGGAGGAGCTCGCCCGGATGGCGGTGGAGGAGGACGTCGATGTTTTGGCGTTGTCAATCTTGTCGGGCGCTCATTTGACCCTGCTTCCAAGAGTGGTCGAATGCCTGCACAAAGAAAAAGCCATTGATTCTTTGGATGTATTGATTTTGGCAGGAGGAATCATACCGGAAGACGACATACCTCACCTCAAGGCAAAAGGTATAGACGGGGTGTTTGGGCCTGGAACCAGCACTTTAGACATTGTGGAGTATACGAAAACGCATTTGAAGCGAAACGTGGCCTAGGCACACAAGACACTGGATGGTGGAAATGATGAACTCCGATCCCGGCGTCGTTAAGGCTAATGAGCTTTACCAGGGCATTGCAAGAAAGAGCCGTCCTCACCTTGCGAGGTCCATTTCTCTAGTGGAAAACGGCGCCGGGGAGGCCGTTCACCTTCTTGCAAACGCGTACAAACATAGAGGGCGGTCTTTCATCGTAGGCGTTACGGGGTCCCCCGGGGTTGGGAAATCTACTGTGGTCGATGGCCTTGTGACAGCCCTTCGTTCTTGCGGGCGCTCTGTAGGAGTAATAGCGGTGGATCCGTCTTCGCCTTTTACCGGCGGCGCAATTTTGGGGGATCGCGTGCGGATGCGATCCCACACGATGGATCCCAATGTGTTTTTCCGGAGCTTGGCAACCAGAGGCCACTTGGGAGGTGTCTCCCGCCACACCGGGGACGTAATTGCGCTGATGGACGCGTTTGGGTTCGATGACATAGTGGTGGAGACGGTCGGCGCCGGCCAGTCAGAGGTAGACATCATGAAATATGCCGGAACCGTGATAGTTGTACTGGCCCCTAACTTGGGTGACGATGTGCAAGCCATAAAAGCGGGAATCCTGGAAATTGGCGATGTGTTTTGCATCAACAAAGCCGACTTGCCCGGTGCGGAAAAGACGCGGCGGGATATCGAGATGATGTTAAACCTCAGGGAGCCCGCCGACAGGCGCCCCCCGGTGGTATTGACTCAAGCATCAGAAGGAAAAGGTCTAGACCGCCTTTTGGAAGCGCTTTCGGAACACAGGCAGTTTCTTTTGTCCTCCGGTGCCATTCGAGAAAAGGCTAGGGCAGCGAACCGGGCCGTGCTGGAAGAATACCTCAGGCATCTTACTGTGGAACGAGTGATGGCCGCTTCCGAACTTGACGGCGGTATGGAAGAAGCCCTGTCGGACTTGGCTGCCGGCAAGGTGGATCCCCTGACCTGTGCCGCCGACCTTGTGCGGCGTTATCTCATGCACTAGGGGCCGCGGCAGCGAGTTCCAGAGGCTATTCGGTACGCATCTTGCGAAAAATTGGGATGATTCTTCCCTGCAGGAGTTCCATCACAGTGCCTCGTTCTGCCATGGCCCTGGGCACAAACGTGGCGCCCGCCAGAAGGCCCGCCGACAGGGTTATTCCCTTAAAAACTACATCCCAGGGCAACTCTATGAAATTCCCTGTAATTCCCTTCAGATAACTGCTTGTTATCGCGAAAGCCCCTAAAATGCCCAGTGCAGTCCCGAAGATTCCCGCAAACACCACTTCCAAAGACACTGTGACAGATGTGTGTCTGTTGTCTATCCCCAGAGTCTTCATGATCCCCAGCTCATGACGCCTGTCCAGAAAAGCCGTGAACATGCTTGCGAAAATGCCTATTGCCCCCAAAGCGAAAGCGTTTAAGGTGTTGGAGAAAACCGGGGAAGCGATATGGCTTGTGGCAGATTCCATGAGCTTTACTGGCAAGTCTGGCGTCCATGATGTCTTTGGAGGGGGTATGACGGGCACTTCCGTCCCGGGCAAGTCCGGATACAAAGACCTCCAAAAATACAACACGCTCTCTGCTTTAGCAGGCTCCGTCAAGCCCAGAAAAATAGTGTTGGGAACAGGCCAAGGCATCACCACGCATTTCGGGTTCAGGGTAGGGTATGATTCGACCCGGTTCACGGCCAGATAACTCACATAACCTGAAATCATTGGAGTTTTGGGGGCGTATACCCCCACAACCAAAGTGTTGCAAACGGGGAGGGGATCCCTTATGTCTTTGATGATTCTGTCTTGAACGTACTGTTTGGGGATGATAGAAGAAGGTTTAATCAAAAGAAGCTCGGATCCCACCGCGGCCCCGGCACGGGCCAAATCTTGGGGGACCAGAATCTCGTGAGAGGCACCGGGCAAGCGGCCCTCAAGAAGGTCTACTTCATCCCACAAAGGGGCGCCAGGTTCTATGGAAAGGAGCTCCCGGTTCCCGTACCTGGAAAAGATTTCTTGACAAAGGGCTACGCTAAGGCTTTTGACTCCATCCAGATGTCTGATTCTGCTCAGTTCTTCTTCATTAAACAGCGGCACGTATTTTCTGGGCGGCGGAAATTCTTCATCGGGTGAAAGGGGCGGATTTGAGTAGTATGCGTAAATGACAGTTGTTTTTAGATAGGGGAAATTGAGGGGTTCAGTTGTAGCAACGGAGACTTTGGAAGCGTCACGCCAGTAAGAGCCGACAACAAGGTATCCTGTCAGTGTGAAAGCCACCAACAAGGTCATAACAAGGTAAGAACCGATCCTGTTGCGAAACCCGCGTCTTGCCAAATACAGGCTGTCGAGCATGATCTATTCCCCCACGGTACAACCTGAACGTTGCCTAGTCACCCCGAAGAATTTGGGCGGGCGATACTTTAAGTGCTTTGGTTACGGGAAGGAAACCGAATATCAGTGCCGAGGCAACTGCGAAACCCAGACTCCGGCCCGCTGTGGAA
The DNA here is from genome assembly GCA_964646385.1 of uncultured Eubacteriales bacterium. Classification (GTDB taxonomy): domain Bacteria; phylum Bacillota; class Sulfobacillia; order Fermentithermobacillales; family Fermentithermobacillaceae; genus JAXGZG01. The sequence goes on from CAZYEC010000001.1 coordinate 62,898, forward strand.
GCCGCCTTTTGAAACACCACATCCCAACCAAGTTTGTTTGACAGAAGGTTCCAAAATAAGGCCGGTTGGGTTAAGATGCTGCCCGCCGTGCTACCAACCACCGCAACCCATATCGACTCGGTCATAACCATACAAACAATGTTCCACGGGGTAGCCCCGATGGACCTCAAAATGCCGATTTCCGTTCTGCGTTGAAGCATCAATACTGTGAGATTGGTTGCTGCCAAAAGCGCCGCCGTGAGAAACGCCAGGGCTTCCGTGACTCTGCGCATGTCCAAAGGCACACCTCCGGGGAAGCCCGTTTTGTCCGCCGAGGCCGCAGCCAAAGCGGGCGACGTTATCACGGTGAAGTCGACGAACTCTCTTCGCAAAAGGGAGGCCACGTTGTCCAAGGTCGACATGTCATTCACAGTTACTCCGATGCCCCAAACCGTGTCGTCTTCGCAGTAGCCTGCATCCCGGGAAAGTGAATTGAAAGTCTCGGATGTTACGAAAACTGATGGGTTGGCGTGTTGTACGGCAGGTGGCAGGCCCGCCTCCTGAAAAGAAACCGCTCCCAGGATCTGAAGCGGTACTTTCAGAGAATTCTCGAAGTCCCTGTAAGATCTGCCGTCGTCCCCGAAAAAAGCACGGGGAATCTCCAGCATCAAGATCTTGTCTTCAGGCAAGCCTATTTTGTGCCACCCATTGCAGACTACGCCCACTAATTGGCCACTGTCTTTGGGCTCCAGATAACGGCCGCTTCCCAGAAGGGCTGCTTCCATTCGCCAGATCTCGCAGTCCGCGGAGACGTCCCTGGGCTCCAGGAAGCCATAGGCAAATTCCAGGTTTGAATGGTCGCGGTAGCCGAACAGAAAAGGCAAAGCCCGCCTAACAGCGGCCGAAAGAACTGCGGGATTGTCTTGCAGGCGAAAGACCGCTTCTCTCATCTGTTTTGCGTCGGGGACGGGTCCGGCCTGGAATTCGCCGCGTATGTTTCCACGGTAGTAAGGGTTCACATCGAAACCGAAAGACGAATTAGGGGTATCTAAACTAGCCTTTTGGAAACGCCACGTCCAGTTGGCCGATGCCAGTTCGTCTCTGGAAACCACTGTTTTCCCCGGGAAAAGAAGTATGTCCGCCCCCAACAGCTGCCTGGCCTCGAAATACGCAGTTGAAGGGAAACCTTGGCTTAAGGTTGCGCTGGATGCGAAAATTATGGCGGCTACGGCCATGCTGACCATGCCCAATAGGGTGCGGCCCTTGTTGTGCCAAGCGTTAACCAGCCCCAGGGATACGAACACAGATTTGCCCCTCCCACCGGGTTTTCCACTCGTTCAGAGTTTTCTTGCTTGTCAGCGATATTCCTTCAAAAGCAAGTATCTTGACCAAACTTGGTAAAATACCTATGATATTTTTTGAACAAACTTATATGAGACTGGCAAGAATCTTAGTAGTGTTTTGGGGGGTGAAACGTTGGGCCCTTTTCACGGTCCCAAAGACCCTGTGTATACGATAAGCGTTGCGGCCAGGCTTCTTGGCGTGAACCCGCAGTTCTTGAGACAAATTGAGGCGGAAGGGCTTGCGATGCCTGCCAGGACGGGGTCGAACATCCGCTTGTATTCCGATAATGATCTCAGGCTTTTGGCCAGAATCATTTATCTTTCGAGGGATTGCGGCATCAATTTGCAGGGCGTGCGAGTCATTTTGGCCATGGAAGAAGGCGATGCCCCGAAAGAGCCCACCGGCCTCTCACGCCAAGAGACTTTATCAGAGCAAGGCCGTAGCAGTCACAACGATTTTGTGAAGAAGATTTGACCAACCGGGTGGAGGTGTGTTTATGTCCAAAATTGTCGGCATCGACTTGGGTACAACAAATTCTGTGATCGCAGTAATGGAGGGTTCTGAGCCCACGGTAGTAATCAACGCGGAAGGTTCTCGCCTGACTCCCTCCGTGGTGGGATTCACCAGGAACAAGGAAAAACTGGTGGGGCAACTTGCCAGAAGGCAAGCGGTGCTAAATCCCACAAATACGGTATCTTCTATAAAACGGTTTATGGGTCGTCGTCACGGTGAGATTCCTATGGATCGGGACAGAATTCCTTATGAGGTTCGGAGGGGAAGACATGACGAAGTTAGGGTTTACGTCCCTTCCATCGATAACGAGATAACTCCGGAAGAGCTGTCCGCCCATATTTTGAGAAAACTCAAAGAGGATGCCGAAAAGTACTTAGGCGAATCGGTGACCCAGGCGGTCATCACTGTGCCCGCGTATTTCAACGATTCTCAAAGGCAAGCCACAAAAGACGCCGGGCGTATAGCGGGTCTGGAAGTTCTGAGGATTATAAATGAGCCCACTGCTGCCTCGCTTGCTTACGGAATCGACAAAAAGACAAACGAGAAAATCCTGGTTTGGGATTTGGGCGGGGGAACTTTCGATGTATCTTTGCTGGAAGTGGGGGACGGTGTTCTTGAGGTGCTTGCTACTTCGGGGGACACCCATCTGGGCGGTGATGATTACGATCAGCGCGTTGTGGGCTATATTGCGGAGGAGTTCCGTAAGGAAAGTGGCGTAGATCTTCGTAAAGACCGGCAGGCTCTTCAAAGACTGATCGAGGGGGCTGAAAAGGCCAAGATTGAGCTGTCCTCTGTTCTTGAAACGGCGGTTAGCCTGCCTTTCATCACCGCCGTCGATGGGCAGCCCCTGCACCTGGAAGTGAAGGTGACCCGGGCAAAACTGGAGGAACTCACTGAGGATTTGACCCAACGTTGCGTTAAACCGTTCCGGCAGGTGCTAAGTGATGCCAAATTGGACGCCTCAGATTTGGACGAAGTCATTCTGGTGGGCGGCACGACCCGCATGCCCAGGATACAGCAGCTGGTCAAAACCTTGACAGGAAAAGAGCCCAACCGCAGCGTTAACCCGGACGAAGTGGTGGCAATGGGGGCTGCCATTCAAGGCGGGGTGCTTGCGGGAGACGTCAAGGATATTGTTCTGCTTGATGTCACGCCTTTGACCTTGGGCGTGGAGACGTTGGGGAACGTCATGACCCCTGTTATCAAGAGGAACACCACCATTCCCGTGAAGAGAAGTCAAGTTTTTACCACAACAGCAGATTTTCAACCCCAAGTGGAAATTCATATCCTGCAAGGAGAGCGGCAGCTTTCAAGAGACAACCGGTCTTTGGGGCGGTTCATGTTGTCCGGAATCCCACCTGCTCCGAGAGGTGTGCCCCAAATCGAAGTGTCCTTCGATATCGACGTTAACGGAATTCTGAAAGTGACCGCCAAAGATATGGGGACGGGTACCCAGCAGAACATAACGATCAAAGCTTCTACCCAGTTGCCCAGAGATGAAGTGGACAAATTGGTAGACGATGCGGAACGCCACGCTGAAGAAGACCGGCAGGCAAGAGAGGCCATCGACGCAAAGAACGAGCTGGAACAGCGAATTTATACGGTGGAAAAGAGCCTGAAAGATGCCGGCGACAAACTTGCGACGGAAGACAAGTCCAAGGTAGAGAAGGCTTTGGAAAATGCCAAGGAATCCTTGAAAACGGAGAACGTGGAGAGGATGCGCAAAGCGACCGAGGAGCTTCTCGATGCCGCATCCAAACTGGCCGAAGAACTATACAAGCAGGCTTCCGCCAAGGGAGAAGCGGAAGCAAATGCAACCGGAGAGCCGGCAGAAGGGGACTCAAAGCCGCCGGGCGACGATGTGTTTGACGCAGAGTTCGAAGAAAAAGACGTGAAGAAAGACGAAAAGAAAGACGAAAAGAAAGACGAAAAGAAAGACGAAAAGGGCGATGTCAATTGAGGCCGCTAAATCCCGGACCTGAAGAAAAGATCCCGTCTGCGGAATGCACCAAGACCGTGCCCTCTCCTTCAGAAGAAATGCCGGAACAGGTTTGCAGTGAAGAAAAGCAGGTTGACGATTTCAACGAGCAGTTGTGCCAGATGAGAGCCGAACTGGAACAGGCGCGGGCAACAATTGGTTTTCTTCAAAATGAGCTCGAAGCGCTAGGGGTCGAGCGAGACGATTGGAGATCAAAAACCGCTGATATGCAAGATAGGTTCCTCAGGGCCAAGAGCGATCTTGACGGGTTTCGCAAGCGAACGCAAAGGGATTTTGAGGACAGGGTGACCAGGGCCATGTCGGATTTCGTGCTAAGGCTGATTGAGGTAGCAGACAATTTCGACAGGTCTTTGGAAGCGTTTCAGGGGATGTCCACCCAAGCGGACAGGTCAGAGGGGCAGGGCCCCGGGGTTGAATCCTTTCTCAAAGGGGTTGCCATGATAAGGGAACAACTGCTGTCCGTCCTGTCAAAAGAAGGGGTCAAGCCGATTCCATCACCTGTCGGGCAAACAATGGATCCTGAATTTCACGAAGCGGTGGAAGCCCGGGAAGGTGGCGGGGAACACGGTACTGTTCTTGAGGAAATGCAGAAAGGCTACAGTTACAAAAACCTTGTCTTGAGGGCTACCAAGGTGCGAGTTATCAGGTAACGGCGGGAATTGTCGCAAACCGGGCCGGCTCGTCCGGCCCTTATTCACTCTTCCCACGAGAAAAAAAAGCGAGAACCTTTTCTCGAGCCGGGCCGAGATGGTCGGAACCGGCATTTTCCAAAGCTAAAAGATATGCGCCGCCGGCAGGTTCCATTTTGGGGAAACGGAACACAGTCTGTGGGGCAAATCGCCGGCAGGCAGACTTGAAAGCGGTTACCATACAAGTGGTAACGGTAATCCCCTTGGTGAAAGTGCTTCCCGCCAGCACTACATCTGCCTCGATTTCTCCCATATCCATGTTTCTTACCAGACGCCCCATAATCTCCCCCATGGTCTCGCCGATGTTCGACAGAATACGTTGGGAGATCCGGTCTCCTTCAGAAGCCAGCTGAAAAACGGCAGGAACTAGACTGGCTCCTCGCCGGTACAAAGGGGCAAATCGGGAGTCAAGCCGATAGAGGTAAAGAGACAAGTCATCGTAGGATGCGAAATCAAGCAAATCCAGGACTGCCGTTTCCAGACAGGTTTTTGGCCCGGTGCCGTCGTGAGATCTGAACGCGTGGTGCAAGGCCGATCTGATGATGCTCGTGGCTCCGCCTTTGGAACCCCACTCGTAGCCCATGCCCCTTCCGGTTACTTCTTTGCCGCCGGGCCCTCTGACCCCATAGTTGAAACCCGTTCCCGAAATGACAACCGCACCAAATTTCTTTTCTGTACCGGCTTTGAAAGCCACCCAAGTGTCGTTGGCAAGTTGAAACGGAAGGCCCGGAAACGCCAGCATCAGTGCTTTTCGAAGGGTCACGAAATCTTGCGGATAATCGGCGCCTGCCAGTCCGAAAACTGCACCGGTCAGGTCTTTCGGCGAAATTCCCGAGGACTTCAGCGAGCCGCTTACAGCTGTTTTCAGATTCGCCATGGTTTGCTCGAGGCCTACCAGCTGGTAGTTGGTCGGCCCTCCCAAGCCTTGGCCGGTTATTTCCCCTGTTTCATCCCCGGCAATGGAAAGCGTTTCGGTGGCGCCCCCATCAACGCCCAAAAAGATTTTCATGGGTGCTCCTTTCCAAAATACCGTCTCAGCCCACGACAGATAAGATGCCCAAATATCCCGTGCTTCACATGTCAAATGTATCTGCCATGATGTGCAAGTGAATTTGAGCTTCGTCAGGCAAGACTTGAATCCTGCCAGCCGAAAAGGTGCCGGCGGCCGTCGGATTTTTGGACAAGTCATTGCCGTTGACACCTTCTGGCACGTATATCTACCATGTGGCCAGACAACATTTCAAAATGTTTCTCGTGGGGGGTGTTTTCTCTTGACAGTTCGCGTGGCTGTAGCAATGTCGGGGGGGGTTGACAGCGCTGTGGCGTGTCATCTTTTGATGCGCAAAGGGTATGATGTCATAGGGCTTACCATGGATATCTTTGGCGCCCTACCCGGGAGCATTTTATCCGTTCCCCCGGGCCAGATTTCAAGCACAGCCCAAGAAGCCCGGGATGTATGCGATCACCTGGGCGTTCCTCACCGAGTCATTAACATGGCTCGGGCATTTGAACAAGAAGTGATAATTCCCTTTCTTGATAATTACGTCGCCGGGAGGACGCCCAACCCTTGTGTGGTCTGCAACAGGGCAATGAAGTTTGGGCACTTGTTGGAAAAGGCGCGGGAACTGGGAGCCCAATACATCGCCACGGGCCACTATGCGAGGGCAGTAAGAAGAGGCAGGGAGGGGGGCAGACCCGAACCAGAATGGGTTGATACCTTTAAGGACCCCGCTCGCTTGGGCCCGACTTATCTGTTCCGGGGGCTGGATAGGAGCAAAGACCAATCTTACGCACTACACAGTCTGAAAAGAGACATGCTTGCCAGTTCGATGTTTCCCTTGGGGAACCTTACCAAACAAGAAGTAAGAGAGATTGCCAAAAAGGCCAGCCTACCTGTTTCAGGCCGACCCGACAGCCAAGAAATCTGCTTTATCGATGATTTGGGGTACAAAGAATTTCTTAACCTTCGGGGCGTCTCGTCGGAGCCCGGGCCCATCTTGGACACGTCGGGACGAGTCTTGGGCGAACATTTGGGGTTGCCCTTTTACACCGTGGGGCAAAGAAGGGGTTTGGGGGTCCGTTCGGATTTTCCTATGTACGTAGTGGCCCTGGATGTCGGCAAAAACACTTTGGTGGTCGGGTCCCGGGACGAAGCGCATTCCTGGGGGTGCGAAATAGCGGAACTGAATCTGATTGGGGCGGAATCTTTGGATGGACCCGTGGAAGGGACCTGCATGGTCAGGTACAGGGGGAAGGAGACTGCGGCTGTGATGGGGCCGGGTAGGACACCGGGGAGTGCTGAAATCGATTTCCTGAGTCCCCAATTCGCCGTGACGCCGGGTCAGGCTCTGGTTTTTTATCGGGATGATCTTGTGTTCGGCGGGGGGATTATTGTGGGATCGACCCCGAAAAACAAATCCTGAATCTTGGGAAAGGACGATGAGCCCCCAGGCAGCAGTTTGCGGTGAAGGATTTATCCTCTCTCAAAGCGAAATATGCTGAGGTCTGGAGGGGAGTGCCATGTTTGTCAGGGACGTTATGACCAGTTACCCCGTTTCTGTAGGACTTGATGCGAGTTTGTCGAAACTATTGGAAGTTATGGTCGACAAAACCTTTGAAGCAGTGCCAGTGTGCGACGAGGGTAAAGTTGTGGGACTTGTGACGGACTGGGATGTAGTCGTGAACTCCCCCAGGATTCCCGGCACCGATTATCTCACCAAGACAAAGGTCAAAGATATCATGACCCGTAATGTTGTGACCGTCCTGCCTGATGAAATCGTGGAAATGGCGGCTTTTCACATGTATTTTCACGATATGGACGCGCTTCCTGTAGTGGACAAAAACGGCAATCTGATCGCCATCATCACCCAAAACGATGTGTTTCGCACCTTGGTTACCCTCATGGGGCTGCGGGCCCAAGGTACAAGGATTACTGTGGAAGTGCCTGACAAACTTGGGATGCTTGCGGAGGTCACGGGAATAGTGAGGGATGCGGGCATTTCTATCGCTAGCCTCTCCACTTTCGTTCTTCCGGGTTCCGATACAATGTCAGTTATTTTGCGATTGAAAACAGACGATGTTGACGAAGTAGTAAAGGGATTGTATGTCAAACATTTCAGGGTGGTCCACGTGTCGAAGGTCTGGCAGTAAGTGTGGAGGAGCAGGCTCTTGAACCTACCGGACCACCTGGACGATACGAGCCCCGACGCGCCGAGCCTGCTCCATTATTGACCTATGAAGCCGTGCATGGACCATATGCAGCTTCCCTAAATTTGCCACGGGAGTCAGGCGAGCAATGCCGCAACTTCAGTTAAATCTTCCACTAGCAGCGGAAACAAGTTTGGGCGCCTTCTGGCGGCGAGCGGGTGGTAGGTGACTTTCAGTGGGAACCCGAGCCAGTCAAGCCGGCTTCCTCTGAGTTTTTTTACATCAGCCCGGGAACCAAAGATCGCTTTGCAGACGGTGTTGCCCAAAGCGACCAAACAAACCCAGGCTTTTGCTGCGAGCTGTTGCCGCAGCACCGGCAGGTGCATTTCCACCGCAATCTCCCTGTCGTATTTGCGGGTGGGCCGCGTTTTCAGCAGAAAAGTGACGTAGACCTCATTTTCCGGTATGCCCGCACTGGCCAAAGCGTGTCTTAGGGTTTCACGGGTCCCACAGACATAAGAGACTCCGGTGGGATCTTCCCGTTCACCGGGGTTATCCAGAACAATGGCGATGCGTCCTGCCGGGTTGCCTTCACCCCACACCACCCTGTGAGGGGGTGCGCGTTTGCCTTGAATCGACTCAAACAATTCCTCTTTATTGGCGGCGGCCCACGCCGGCCACGGGTCCTCGGGCCATGGCTCGAAAGTTGCAGCTATGCGGTAGTGCTCGGGTTTTGTCATTGTAACGGAATTTTGCCCAGTCTTGCGATTTTGCACACCAGGGAATGAAGCGCAGTTTGACGCACCCCATCCATGGGCCGGTGGCTCTCACTCAAGCTGTTGAGATGTTGCGTCTCCGGAAGCTCGGGGCGAGATTCGTTTCTAGCTACATTCCTGTGTTCGCCCCCGCAGTCTCATTTCTTTGGTCGCCCTGCGTTGGTGGTATTCTTCAAGGTGTTCTTCGCAGGCTCCACGAATGCGGTCACGGTTATTGACGCAATCGCCCACTACGGCTTCGATTTCTGCCCAATCCAAGCCACTTCCGGTGACAACTTCCTTTAGGGTTTTCCCACCGAGCAGTTCCTCAAGCAGGGAGTCGGCGGGTGTGCCTGTTCTTTCGGACACGTAAGAAAGAATAGCACAAGAGCCGGGCCATTGTTCACAGTGCCCAAAAAGACCCAGCCCCTTCCAAGCCCGGGCACTCGGTCCCGTTCCCGAATTCATGCCGGTCTTTTCAAACCACTCATCCTGGGCTCGGTTTCTTGCTTCAGAACCTACACTCCGGGCCTGCCCACCCAATCCCGCTCTTGAACCGGAATCGGCGGGTCTGTGAGCTAAGCCCGGCTGCCTCCCTTTGGCGGATACCACCGAGACCAGTCCCACAACAACCAAAACTGCACCAAGTAGCACCCCAAAAAGACGTTTTCTGTTGGCTGGCATTATGCATACCTCCTTTTAAGATAATTGGCTTTTCCGCATCAACTATACACAAGAAATATGAACCTGCAGTGTACAGAACTTTAACATTTGATTAACTGCTGTAGACATGCCGACAGGGTAAAGGATTATTGCGGATGCCCGAGCAACGGCAGAGTTACGCTAAAAGTAGAACCTCGCTCGGGTTCGCTGGCTACTTCCAAACGGCCATTATGCTGCTCCACAATGAGTTTGGCTATAGAGAGGCCCAGGCCGGCACCGATTTTCGGTCTAGAACGAGATTTGTCGCTTTTGTAGAACCTTTCGAAAAGCCGAGGTATATCTTGGGCCGGGATGCCGGGGCCCTGGTCTGAAACTGTGAGGATGGCAGAACCTTCGTCAGGAAAGGCTCGGTCCCCCTTCTTTTGTGGTTGTGACGCCAGGTGCTCAGCATGGACATACCCTTGTGTTTTCAAGAATACTTGCACGACCCCTGATGGGGGCGAATACTTTATGGCGTTATCCAGCAGGTTCAAGATTGCCCTGGTGAGTCTGTCTGACGATCCGGCCACTACCGCTTTACCTGCGGTTGCGGTATCGTCGGTTGAGAACCGCAAGTCGATTTGTCTTTCAAGAACCTGGGGACGAACCGCATCCATGCTGCTCCGAACCACCTGTGCCAGATCGACTTCTGTTTCAGTCGGGGGGATGTCGCCCGCCTCCAATCTGGCCAGATAGAATAGGTCGTCAATCAGGCGGGCCAATCTTTCGGATTCGTCGTGGATGATGTCGAGGGTGTGTCGCGTGTCTTCCTCACCGGTAATGATGCCGTCTTGTAGGGCTTCAATAAAACCCTTAATTGAGGTAATCGGTGTTCTTAGATCGTGAGATATATCAGACATTGTGTTTTGGCGCTGTTGGGCCAGGATTTGAAGTTTTTCTTTCTCCTTAGTAAGATTTTGGACCAATACAGAGATTTCGTCAGCCATAGAATTCATGGCTTCCGCGAGGTCGCCTAGTTCGTCCGCGGACCTGACTTCCACCCGTTGTTTGAAGTCGCCTTTTGATATCGAGCGGGCCACCCCTGACATCCTGCTTAGCGGCTTGGTTATGTTGGACGCAAGAAAGTAAGAAAGAATGAGTGCAACCGCCATTGCCAGGACGCTGGCCCGTAACATGAATTTAGCTGCCTCCGTGGCAGACTGTCTTGCCATGGGCGCCAGGGGTTTGATGAAGATCAAGGCTCCCGTTATGTGCGAGCCGGTCCGCCACGGCACAGCGACGCCTACCGCGTCAGTGCCGGCCGAAGGAAAGTCGAAAATTTGGGTAATGCCAGTTTGTAGTGTGCCAGCAAGCAAATCAGGGGAAACAGCTTGACCCGCCAACTCGTTGTTTTCCGAATCCTGCAGTATCAGCCCGTGCATGTCTGTCACAAGGACCCGGGCCTGCGTTACGGAACTGGCGACACTGATAAGGTTGTTTGTTGTGGATGCGTCGGCGGTGGGGTTGCCTCTTTGCCTCCGCACTACTATTTCCATATTGCTGGCTTCTTGAACCAGTTGATTCTTGGCAGCGCGGCGAAAGAAATCGTTCAAAAGGCGGGATTGATGAGCTACCATTAGGAGGCCTACCATCAAAATGATGATGGTGAACGTTGCCATGAGTTTGCCTCGCAGTGGCATAGAATTGAGCGTCGCTCTTTTGTTCATCCCGTCGTTCTGCACTTGCAGTCTCACCAGCTCTTTTTTCCCCTGCGCCGCTTGTGTCTATTCTTTCACTGTATTTGTCTTGTTAGTTCGGCCTGTACTCCAATTTGTAGCCGACTCCCCAAACAGTTCTTAAATATTTGGGGTTATCGGGATCTTTTTCAACCTTTTGCCGGAGGCGCCTCACGTGAACATCCACAGTTCTCATATCAGCGAAATGGGCATATCCCCACACCTGTTCAAGCAGGCGTTCTCTGGTGAAGGCCTTATTGGGGTTGGATGCCAGAAGCCAGAGCAAATCGAACTCTTTAGGCGGGAGCGTCATGGCCAGACCGTTTATCGTAATCTCCCGGGATTCGTTGTTGATCGAGAGTCCCGGGTAGGATATTATCTGGGGCATCGGTTCTTCGGCCCTACGCAAAACGGCTCTGACTCTCGAAACCAGTTCCCGCGGACTGAAAGGTTTTGTAACATAGTCATCGGCCCCAAGTTCGAGACCGCAAACTTTATCCATTTCAGCGTCTTTTGCCGTCAACATAATTACGGGTGTGGTATGTTCTTTACGAATCTCTCTTAAGACTTCCCAGCCGTCAATTCCAGGCATCATGATATCGAGAATCACCAGCGCAGGTGCTTGATCGCGCCATAATTGGAGCACCTCGGGACCAGTCCTGGCTTGGACCACCGAGTAACCTGCGTTGGTCAGGTAAATTTGGACCAGTTTTCTTATATGGTCTTCGTCGTCAGCGACCAGGACAGCTTTCTTGGACATTGGCATGCCCCCAGTTTCTGTGCCGTGAGGCTAAGTCTTCCCTCATCGTTACTGATTTTCGTGCACCCTGCTCCTTCCACTGCTTTCCAGTGTGTTTCGGAATTGAGTTTTTTGCCGGCGCACCCCGTCCATGGTGAGTCAATTTGAAGTGCCCGCAGGGTGGTGCCGTTGTTGCGCGTAGTCACCGGTTCTGTTGCCAACATAGTAGCATATTACCGAATTGTCGGTAGGTTCCCAAATTAGTTTGAAGTGGTACAATTTAAGATGGCTCCATAAGTTGTAAAATATCGTTGTTGGCCGCAAACCATTATTTTTCCCAAGGAGGGATAGCCCGTGTTAAGGACCGATGTTTTTGCGCCGTCCCGATTTACTGGGAAGGGTAGCATCACATTGCGCGGTGTGGAAATACCGTATCACACTGTAAGCGAAGACAATGTCTTCTACGATGATGAGGGGAAACCTATCGCTTCTATCTTTTCCTATTCGTATTTTCGTTCGGATGTTGAGGACACGAAATCCAGGCCTGTATTGTTTGGTTTTAACGGTGGTCCCGGCACATCCTCCATGATGGTGCATGTGGGTTTTCTGGGGGCTAAGAGGGTCAAGTACGGTGAGGACGTGGACGACGACGGAATTCCGCTGCCTCCCTATGAGTCCTGCGACAATGGACAATGCCTGTTGGATGTAACGGACCTGGTTTTGGTCGATCCTGTGGGAACGGGCTTCGGTCGCTTGCTTGACGAATCCAAAAAGGAGTTGTTTTACGGGATTGAACCCGATGCGGAAGCGCTTCTGACTTTCATTCAGGCATGGCTGGCCCGTTACAACCGGTGGCACAGCCCCAAATATCTTTTGGGTGAGAGTTACGGCTGCACTCGGGCGAGCACCGCCGCGGGCAGGGGATCGTTGGGCGCTTCTGACAGAGCTTTCAGCGTGCCTTTTGACGGCATAATCATGATCGGGAACACTGTGACTACCGGCAAGCATTTTAGGGACAATGCAACCATATATCCTGCGGTTTTGGCCCTGCCCACTTTGGCTGCCACCCACTGGTACCATAACCGGCCGTCGGACCAAACGGTGGAGGAGTTCGTTGCTGAATCGAAGCAGTTTGCCGACACCGAGTACGTATTGGCTCTATACAAAGGCAACACGTTGGGGGGCGATGCTCGGGAACATATCATTCAACGCTTGATTTACTATACCGGAGTATCCCGGGAGTATCTGGAGAAACGGGGCTTGGTTATAGAGGACATCGAGTTCCGCAGGGAGCTGTTGCGGGAAGAAGGCCGTTCCGTGGCCCGCCTGGACGGCAGGATTACCCGACCCTTGCACTCGCCGCTTCTGGAGGAAGAAAAATGGGGGCCCAGGGACGACCCGTCCCAAGGGAAGTATGACCCCTTCTTTCAGACGGTGCTTTGTGGAGAAGTTTTCCCGATGCTCGGCATCAAGTGGGATCGCAATTTCGTGAACTCGGCCCGGGTGGGCCCCTGGAACAACGAGCCTAAGGGCCAAAATACTGCGGAGAGTTTGGCAGCAGCCATGCGTAGGGTGCCCACGATGCGCACATTCTTCGTTAACGGCTGGTACGACATTTGCACCCAGATAGGGATTCTGTACTACACTTTGGACCATTCAGACATTCCAAGGGACAGAACTTTTGTAAAAGGCTACAAAGCCGGTCATATGTCGTATTTGGGCGAGGATAACATCCGGGAAGTAACCGGCGACATACGGACATTCATTCTTGGCGAGGATCCTACAGCATAAAAGGTGTGAGAAAAGCGGACAGACCGGATACAACGTGACCGGCACAATCGTGCCGGTCACTGCACCTGCAAACACTCCGCGCCTACTTTATTAAGTGAATCCAGTCTCCAAAAATGTATGACACACGACCGATGATGAGCGACACGCGGCCCATTATGGCGTTTCCGAAAGCGGCCCCGAAAGTGATCATGATGACCCATTTGCCCAATTCCGATGCTCCGCTAAGGTAACGTGTCGGTTTGAACGTGAAGAAAAAGTAACTTAGAGTTGCAAGCACCCCCGCCACAATGATTATGTTGTTAACAGACGTCAAAGGCAGCGCGGTAGCCGCCATCTGTGTGGTGAGCTGTTCGATGACGGCGCTGCGGATAGTTATGCCGGCTCCCACACCTATTATGAACGAAAGCGGGTAACGTCTGGTCCAGTTGAACTTGCTGCCGAAATAGGGGCCGAACAGCATCGCCCCGAGGATCACAGGCACCAGCACAAGGAAGTGGCCTCCTGAAGCAAGAGGTTGCCAGGCCTTGGTTACCAAATTTTGATACCCGATGGTGATAGTGTAGCCCGCGGCCGCTCCAACGTAGATGTGTTCGACCGCCCTATACAGCGCGTTTTCTTTAAACAAGTAGGAAAACGCCCCTATGGTTATGAGAGCGCCTACCCAAGTCACAATGCTGGTGCTCATTGTGCCGCCCCCTTTCCAGTGCCGCTCTTGGAGCGTTTTATGAAGTAAGCTGCATTTCCCAACAGAATAAACGCGATCAACAGCAGGTGTGCCATGCTCTGGGCATCCATGCCCGCCGCGGCGATTCCCGGTTGGTCAGTCAGAATCTCATACTCGGCCGCACCCCTCAATCCCACCAGCATCGCGGAAAGTTGCTTGCTCTGTAGAAACGGTTCTGCCTGAGGTGCCGTCACAGTTATCAGCCCTGCTATCAGGGGGATCTTGTACTGGGCGATTTGCCTTACCCAGGTTTCAGCGCTGTCGTCTGTGTAGAAAATGAACATGTCGAAATCTGAGGCGTTCTTAATTCCGTCAAGAATCGGCATTGTCGAAGTGTTGTTCCCTTTCCAGTCCACGGGGAACGCTTTTTTCAAATCCGCGGCCCAGGCGGCCAAAGCGGTCTCGCCGCCTGCAAGAAACCCTAAGTTGACGAAGTCCACGCCGTACTGCTTGCCCTCCGCCACATGGGGGGCTGTCAGTTCATCTATGATCATTGGCCCGTGGTTCTTGAACGAGGCACATACGATCTTGACGCCTTTCGAAAACAGATGATCGAACAGAGCCACCGCGATCGGTTGAACGTCGGGGGCGCCGTCAACATAGTAGCCAAAATCGAACACGACCGTATCGCCCTCTTTGAGGTCGCTTAACAATTGGAATGCTGCTTTGGTTTGATCGCCCACATTAATAGGTAATCCGATAGGGCGAACCATTGGAATCAGCACAACGAGCACAAGCAGAACATATAGCCACCGGGTGTCGACTTCGCCCAGTCTGCGGATTAGGTCCACTGAAATTCACCTCCTAGTCCTGTCCCAGGCCGAGGTGAGATCTGTCGATTCCCAGCAGGATTCGCGCTGAAACGCAGATCACACCGATAGCCGAACTGACCATTATCCCTCGCACTCCTGCCAGGTTCACAACTGACATTATCCAGTCCGTAATGCGCGGCATCCAGGGAAACCAGGCTTCGCCTATAGGCGCCTTGGCGATCATTAGCATGACGCCAGTAATCAGAAGAGCCGCAGCGTGGGCGTTATGAGCCCTGAAAGCACGATACGCTGCCGACGCCACGTGGAAGGCCGCCATGGCGTAAAATGCGGAAGCCGCGGGGTCGATAATCGCATTGAACACGAATTTAAAGCCGCCCGTGTCCATACCGTAGATAATCCCGGCAAGGGCAGTGAAAACCATGGTAGCAAGCAACAGCACGCTGTCAAAAGTTCCCGGTTTTTTCGAAGAGACCTTCCGGGTGTGGTTGATCGCCAGGTTTATTGCGGCCAAGCCCAAGGCAAACGCCGACACGATGACTACCCAATTTTGTAATTCTACGGCCAGCGCGTCAATGAAATGGCCTTTGAAAAAGTAGTCGATTACCTGAATGAGCCCCACGATGCCTGCCAGGAA
Source organism: uncultured Eubacteriales bacterium (assembly GCA_964646385.1). Lineage (GTDB taxonomy): Bacteria > Bacillota > Sulfobacillia > Fermentithermobacillales > Fermentithermobacillaceae > JAXGZG01. The sequence goes on from CAZYEC010000001.1 coordinate 78,363, forward strand.
TATCGGTACCTCACGTTTCATGTATCTCCCACTCCCTTCTGCTTTACTTGTTAAGGAGATTGACCACGACAGGGCTGTTCGCGGTGCTGAGTATCGCCCCCAGCAAGATCACTGCAAACGCGATAAGTTTGGCCAGGTCTTGACCGTATACACTGCCCAATCTAGCCGCATCTTTGGAAATGTAGGCGCCGGCCGTTAACAATTCTTCGCCGATCAAGGTGTAATCGCAAGCGGCCGCAAAAAACGGCAGCTGATAAGTGCTGGTGGTTCCCGCGATACTCACCGCGTTGACCGCCACAGCCGCTTCCGCGAAGTCAACAGCCTCAGATGCGAATTGGCCCACAAACACGCATGCGGCCACTTTTTCCCGTTGAACCATGCCTAAAACGGCAGCAGCGTAGGCGTACTGCTCTGGGGAGGTAAAACGGACCATGTCAGGATCGTATTTCTCTCTTTTGCCTTCCTGCAGATAAGCTTGCTGCACAGTTTGTTCGGCCAGAGGGTACACGTTGGGAAAGGCGATGGCAATGGTAAGACGCGTGTCATACCTTGCGGTCATCCTGGCCACATGTCCGATAATGTCAAGTGCGGCAAAAGTTGCCCCGGCGCTGCCGCTTGTGATATCTGCCCAACCCGGTGTGCAAAAAACAGCTTTTCCCATTTCAGTGGCCCTGCCTATTGCTTCCGTGATTGCCTCCAAGCCGCTGATCCTTCGGACATTCGGAAGCTTGGTTTTGGCTTTGCTGATTCCGTACAGCATTGTTCCTATTGTCATAATGGTAAACGCCAATCCGGCGAGCCGACCCTCTATCAACACACTCTTTGCACCTCCTTGAATTAGGAACCGTTTTCAACTTATGGGGGTTTTCGACGAGGAGATTGAGATTCCTGCCCAAACAGACTGAGAATGGTAAAATACTGTCAATAGTCAGAATTCCAAAGAAGCGGTTAAGGGGCTGAGACTCGTGTGTCGATTTGACGTGTTGAAGTGCGCCGACAGGTTGCTCCCTTACGTGTTGAAGACCCCTCTTGTGGAATCGGAAACCCTGAGCGAGTTGACGGCGAGGAAAATCTATCTCAAACTGGAGACGTTTCAAAAGACCGGCGCGTTCAAGGTTCGCGGTGCAATGAATTTTCTGCTGGGATTGTGTGACGACGCAAAGAAGGCAGGTGTGGTGACGGCTTCCAGCGGCAACCACGCTTTGGGTATGTCTTTTGGTAGCAGCATTTTGGGCATACCGGCCACAGCTGTGATGCCCTTTGGCGCTCCGGAAGTGAAACGGTGCAAAGCCGAGAAATACGGTGCAGAAGTTATACTGCACGGCTGTTGTTATGATGAAGCCGCCGAACATGCGTATGCATTTGCTAAGGACACTGGACGGCTCTTTGTGCCAAGTTTCGACGATTTTGCAATAATAGAGGGCCAAGGCACCATCCTGAAAGAGATTTTGGATGACCTGCCCGATGTGGGGCTTGTTGTGGCCCCCATCGGGGGCGGGGGACTGGTGGCGGGGCTGTTGTCCGCGTGCCGTCAAATCATGCCGGGTCTTGGGATTGTTGGTGCAGAGCCGGAGGGCGCCGCGGCCATGGCAGCCGCAATCCGGGCCGGGTCACCGGTGACGTTAGACGGACTGGATACCGGCGCAGACGGTGTCGCCGTCAAAAGGGTGGGGGACCTAACCTTCCAGGTTGTGTTCGAATGCCGGCCAGAAATAGTTATCGTCACCGACGAAGAGATCAAACGCGCCCAGTTGCTGTTACTCCGCGAGGCCAAAGTGGTGGCAGAATTGGCCGGTTCGGTACCGGTTGCGGCACTTTTCAAGATGCCGCCGGAAGCCCTGCCCGACAAGGTTGTCTGCGTGATAACGGGGGCGAATTTGGATCCCCGGGGACTTGCGGCCATTTGGGTTTCCGCATAGCCCCAGTAGACCTATAAGGTTCAGAGGGAGGCGCAATTTCATTTCCGGTCGGGAGGTTATGACCAATGCTCGATTTGCACATGCATCTGGAACGCGGCGGACTCAACCTGGAATACCTCAAGCGGTTCTGGGACAAGGCTTGCCAGGTCGGCATCGATGAAATAGGCGTAACACCCCACTTGTACAGATTCAAAGAAGCTAAAGGTATTTTGTGGAACGACTATATTGCCCCCAGGTGTGTGAATACTGTAGGTTTGTATGTTTCCCTTATGGAACGGGTGAGGGCCGCCGGTCTGCCGGTCAAATTCGGCCTTGAGGCTGACTACGTTCCCGGTCGAGAAGAAGAAACCCGGCGGGTTTTGGGCCTGTTCCCTTTGGATTACGTTATCGGTTCGGTTCATTGGTTGCGCGGTTGGGGTTTCGATGGCAGCCGCGAGCAGTGGGACGGTCGTTCAGTTCCCGCGGCTTACGAGGAGTATTATGAGACATTGGCAAAGGCGGCCGAATCAGGCTTGTTCGATATCATAGGACATCCCGGGAACATTGCTTATTTTGGTCACCGCCCCGGCGAGCAACTGAGGTCCCGCTTGGAAGAAGGGTTTCTCCAACGCGTTGCCGGCTTGCCCGTTGTCCTTGAGATTAACAGTGGCGGTCTGCTCAGACCCGGTCAAGAGATGTTTCCTCGCCCCCGTATGGCGCGGCGCATTGCCCAACTTGGCATCCCAATTTCCACAGGGGCCGATGCCCATCGCCCCGAAGACGTGGGATACGATTTCTTTCACCTGTACGAACAGCTTGCTGATTGGGGATTTACACAGGTTTGCGGGTTTTCTCGTCGCCAGCGTTATGTAAGGAGTCTTATCGATGACGAAGGATAATTGGGAGCAGCCTGCGGTCCTGGCGGGCCGTACCGCGGTTCCACCAAGTCCCGCCGGTTGCTTATACTATCTGTCGCACTCCAAAAGTTCCAGGCAGTAATCCACGTTCAGCCGTATCATTTCAGGATGCAAAACGGCCAATCTCATGTCCCTCACCCCAAAGTTGCTTGCGGCGTGGGCGATAACGGCCCTGGATACGTCCATTTGCTCATCCTTGAGAATCTGTGTGACACGGCGGCCGTCCCCGTCAACGGGGGATTCGCAATGGACGGTCAGGGAAAACCCAGTTTGGTTGGCAACCCGTGCCGCTGCTCTCAAGGCCCTTTCTTCGTCTGCAGTAAGAGTGTCAACGGCAATTTTGAGATGCCCCGGTTTGATTCCCGTATCATCAATTCCGCATTTGATTTCATTCAGCATATATTGAACCAGTTCTTCATCGCTTGCCCTTTTGTGTTTGTCAGGCCAGGAGTCACTGGTGTAAAGTCCTGTAGGTACGATGACGTGGACTCCGGATGAACCTGCAATCCGTTTTATAGCAGGGACTTTGTGTCGAATACCCGGGACGCTCAGTTCCAGGATGGCCCGGCCACCCGAGTTTTTGTAGTCTAAGACCTCTTCTCGCATCATCTCTTCGTCTTCCAGGCTCAAGGCATCCCAGTTGGTGGCGAAATTTCTCTTGATCAGGCCGATGTTGGAAAGGGTCAGGGGATGGTTTTCTGAGTAGCGATCGTCTTTCGAAAGCCGTCTGTCCCGGTACCGTTCTCGTAAAACCCAACCACCATCCATCATGATGTGTTCATGCATGGTAGTAAAACCAAGTTCTTCGCGGGAAATGGGGCCTAGAACCGTCATGATTTCTTTAGGCATGGTCCTAACTCCTTTCCGGTGCAGTGGTGTCCATTGGCCGCTTGTTCAGGTTTCGTTCGCAGGCGATGGGGCTCCTTCTTTTGGGGCTGTTCCACAAAGCTTTGGTTGTTTGTCTTTTCAGAAAAGCTGCCAATGATATAATAGTGTTGGTACAACTATCCAAACCATCCACCAACTACTCCAAGGAGGGACAGCCCGTGTTAAGGACCGATGTTTTTGCGCCGTCCCGATTTACTGGGAAGGGTAGCATCACATTGCGCGGTGTGGAAATACCGTATCACACTGTAAGCGAAGACAATGTCTTCTACGATGATGAGGGGAAACCTATCGCTTCTATCTTTTCCTATTCGTATTTTCGTTCGGATGTTGAGGACACGAAATCCAGGCCTGTATTGTTTGGTTTTAACGGTGGTCCCGGCACATCCTCCATGATGGTGCATGTGGGTTTTCTGGGGGCTAAGAGGGTCAAGTACGGTGAGGACGTGGACGACGACGGAATTCCGCTGCCTCCCTATGAGTCCTGCGACAATGGACAATGCCTGTTGGATGTAACGGACCTGGTTTTGGTCGATCCTGTGGGAACGGGCTTCGGTCGCTTGCTTGACGAATCCAAAAAGGAGTTGTTTTACGGGATTGAACCCGATGCGGAAGCGCTTCTGACTTTCATTCAGGCATGGCTGGCCCGTTACAACCGGTGGCACAGCCCCAAATATCTTTTGGGTGAGAGTTACGGCTGCACTCGGGCGAGCACCGCCGCGGGCAGGGGATCGTTGGGCGCTTCTGACAGAGCTTTCAGCGTGCCTTTTGACGGCATAATCATGATCGGGAACACTGTGACTACCGGCAAGCATTTTAGGGACAATGCAACCATATATCCTGCGGTTTTGGCCCTGCCCACTTTGGCTGCCACCCACTGGTACCATAACCGGCCGTCGGACCAAACGGTGGAGGAGTTCGTTGCTGAATCGAAGCAGTTTGCCGACACCGAGTACGTATTGGCTCTATACAAAGGCAACACGTTGGGGGGCGATGCTCGGGAACATATCATTCAACGCTTGATTTACTATACCGGAGTATCCCGGGAGTATCTGGAGAAACGGGGCTTGGTTATAGAGGACATCGAGTTCCGCAGGGAGCTGTTGCGGGAAGAAGGCCGTTCCGTGGCCCGCCTGGACGGCAGGATTACCCGACCCTTGCACTCGCCGCTTCTGGAGGAAGAAAAATGGGGGCCCAGGGACGACCCGTCCCAAGGGAAGTATGACCCCTTCTTTCAGACGGTGCTTTGTGGAGAAGTTTTCCCGATGCTCGGCATCAAGTGGGATCGCAATTTCGTGAACTCGGCCCGGGTGGGCCCCTGGAACAACGAGCCTAAGGGCCAAAATACTGCGGAGAGTTTGGCAGCAGCCATGCGTAGGGTGCCCACGATGCGCACATTCTTCGTTAACGGCTGGTACGACATTTGCACCCAGATAGGGATTCTGTACTACACTTTGGACCATTCAGACATTCCAAGGGACAGAACTTTTGTAAAAGGCTACAAAGCCGGTCATATGTCGTATTTGGGCGAGGATAACATCCGGGAAGTAACCGACGACATCCGGGCATTTATCTTGGGCAAAGATCCTACAAAATAGGAATTTCCAGAGTCGAAATTGGGCGAAAAGGCGACCCGCACTCATGTGCCGGTCGCCTTTGTCCGCCCCCATTGTTGACTCAAGACATCTCCGGGTTAAGATATTCGGGGGACACACATTTGAAATTATCAGGCAGAGTGATTGCTGTTTGTGTCAGCCAAGAGAGAGGTACCACAAAATCTGACTGCGGCCGGGGTGTTCTTGAACCGGATTACGGTTTGGTTGGCGATGCCCATGCGGGCAGCCCGGTGAGGCAAGTGAGCCTTTTGGCACAGGAAAGCGTGGCAAGGGCCAGGGCGGAAGGTGTTCCTGTGGTTTCAGACAATCACGGAGAAAACTTGACCACAAGCGGGATAGACCTTCACCGCTTTCCAGTAGGTACCAGGCTTGCTGTGGGCGAAGAGGCAGTTTTGGAAATCACCCAAATAGGAAAAGCCGAACACGACAGCCCCATTTTCGATCTTGTTAAGAATCGCATTTTGCCCCATGAAGGCGTTTTTGCCAAGGTAGTTTTAGGGGGTCTTGTGAAAACCGGTGACAGAATCAGGGTTGAAGGAAAAGGAAGCGGTTCCTAGCCCAGGTAAACGGCGGGTGAGACCATGTTGTTGGCAAATCCCATTCTGTTCTGAACGGATTGTTTCGGGGAGTTAACGCCCATCGCAAAGAGAGGGTTCAATGTGGGATACCCGATTGCGGGGACACAGGACGGCGAAAAGACCGGGCGAGGTGTTTTTGCTGCCGTGTACGAGATAGTAGAGCAAATCCCTTGCGGTAAAGTCACTACCTATGGGCGCATCGCCCAGATGATCGGTTATTATGGCGGCGCTCGCACCGTAGGTTGGGCTATGCACGCCGCCCCGCCGGGGCTTCCGTGTCACCGCGTTGTGAACGCGCAAGGGAAGACGGTTTGTGGCTGGCCCGGGCAACGGGAAAAACTCGAGTCCGAGGGCATCTCTTTCCGCACCAACGGTTGTGTAGATTTGGCCAAACACCTGTGGTGAGCGAAGCGAGCGATAGGTCAATCTCACGGGTCAGAACGTGTGTTATAATAGAGATAATTCAAATGTTTGCAAACTTATCAAACTACTGCCAAGGAGGGAAAAGCGTTCATGTTAAGGACTGACGTTTTCACGCCTTCACGCTTTACTGGAAAGGGAACCATCACTTTGCGGGGCGTGGAAATACCCTATCACACCGTCTGCGAGGACAATGTTTTTTACGACGATGAGGGCAAACCGATAGCTTCAATTTTCTCCTACTCCTATTTCCGTTCCGGTGTGGAAGACGTCCAATCTCGTCCGGTTCTGTTCGGCTATAATGGCGGCCCGGGTACTTCTTCCATGATGGTGCATGTGGGGTTCCTGTCCACAAAACGGGTCAAGTACGGTGAAGTCGACGATGACGGGATTCCTCTTCCCCCATACGAGTCCTGCGATAACGAACAATGCTTGTTGGACATTGCGGATCTTGTGCTGGTCGACCCTGTGGGTACCGGTTTCGGCAGGCTGTTGGACGAATCCAAAAAGGAGTTGTTTTACGGCGTTGAAGCAGACGCCGAAGCCCTGCTGACTTTCATCCAAGGCTGGCTCGCCCGTTACAACCGGTGGCATAGCCCCAAATATATGGTGGGGGAAAGCTACGGATGCACCCGCGCCAGCATTGCCGCGGGGAGGGGCTCCACCGGCGCTTCAGATCGCGCCTTCAGCGTGCCCTTTGATGGCTTAATCATGATCGGGAATACAGTGTCCGTGGAAAGTCGTTTTGGTCAGACTCCGCCCTTTTATTTTGCGGTGTTGTCGATCCCCACCCTTGCGGCGGTTCACTGGTATCACAACAACCCTTCTGACCAGACTGTGGAGGAATTTGTAGCCGAGGCCAAAAGGTTTGCCGATACCGAATACCTTCTGGCCTTGTACCAAGGGAACACCCTCAAGGGTGAGGCCCGTGAACATATCGTCGAACGGTTAATTCACTATACCGGAGTGTCCCGGGAGTATCTGGACAAGCGCGGGCTGATAGTGGACATCGTCGAATATAGGCGCGAGGTCATCCGCCACAAAGGCCGAACCGTTGCCCGCCTTGATGGCCGGCTAACACGGCCCCTCTACGAACCCCTGCTGGATGAAGAAAAGTGGGGCGTGCGGGATGACCCGTCCCAAGGGAAGTACGATCCTTTCTACCAGACAGTGCTCTGTGGGGAGGTTTTCCCCATGTTAGGCATCAAATGGGATCGCAATTTTGTAAACTCTGCCTCCATGTACCTCAACTGGAAACGCGAGATCAAGGGGCAGAATACTGCCGAGAGCCTGGCGGCTGCCATGCGCCGCGTGCCCGGGATGCGGTCATTCTTCGTAAACGGCTGGTATGATCTGTGTACTTTGATCGGACCCTTGTATTACACTCTTGATCACGCCGATTTGCCCAGGAACCGGACCTTTGTGAAGGGTTACAAAGCCGGTCACATGTCGTACTTGGGCGAGGACAATATCCAGGAAGTGACCGACGACATTCGCACCTTTATCTTGGGCGGGGATCCCACGAAGTAGCAATGGAATTCGGTCCCGGGATCGGTGGTGGCGCGTCACAAAGAAGTTGATTCCACCGGAGGCGATTCCACGCAAAATAAACGGCCGGGGCAGGATGCTCCGGCCGTGTTTTGGTTCGGCGGGCTCCAACACTGGCCACAGGCGGTGATTGTTCGTGCTGACCTGGGCAGGGTGGGTATTGTCTTTGTCTCAAGAATTCCATCGACACGCCTGCGGTAACGTGGTAATTTAAAGAGCATGCGGTTAGGGTATGACTCCACCTGTGCCAATCGGTATTGCGACCCCGAAACAATGAGTCCCGGAAACGGGAATGCTCTTGAATTGTGGGGTCTTGGCAGTCGGAGATGTGACACGTTAGAAAAGCAGGTGAAGAAATGTCGGAAAAAAAGCCAAGCATCATGGAAGCAGTGTGCCGTTACGCCTCGAGCAAACTTGTGAGGATGCACATGCCGGGCCACAAGGGGAAAAGGGTCTTTACGGCGGATTCCGGCTCCGGCCAGGAACCTACACCGGAGTGGGCAGCGGGTTTGTTGGATGATCTGCGGGCCATCGACATGACGGAATCTCCCGGGTTGGACAACCTGCATTACCCCACAGGTTGCATCAGGGAAACCGAAAGGCGCGCGGAAACTTTGTTCCGGTCTGCCCGCACCTTCATGCTTGTAAATGGCGCCACAGCAGGCATTCAGGCTTCTCTGATGGCAACCCGCATGACTATGGGGCCCGGCAAAGTGATACTTCCCCGCAATGTTCACAAATCCGTGGTTACTGCCATGGTGATGTCGGGGCTTGAGCCAGCATACGTTTGGCCTGAATATGACGGAAATTTCGGGGGACACCTGCCTCTGGACGCTGAACGGGTAAAGGAGGCTCTCCAAATGGAATTCCGGGATTCGGGCAGTTGTGCGCCAAAAGCCGTTGTCTTGCTCAATCCAACCTACAGCGGGCTTGCAAGAGACGTGACTCAAATTGCAGATGTGGTCCATTCTTACGGCATTCTGCTGATCGTTGATGAGGCTCACGGCACCCATTTTGGGATAGGGAAACACAGCCTCCCGTCGGCACTGGGTTGTGGAGCGGACTTGGTAGTTCACGGTGCCCACAAGACCACCGTAGCTTTCACACAGACGGCCTTTCTGCACGTGGGGACGTCAGCAGTCGGTAGACTTCCGGCACTTGTGCCCGCAGTCGAGGAGGCTTTGAGAGCCGTCCAGACCACTTCGCCGTCCTACATTCTGATGGCATCTTTGGAACAAGCCATAGACACGTTGGAGAAGGGGAATGGCTGCTGGGTGGATAAAGGGGCCGACGCTGCCAGCAGGCTTGGCTGCAGGTTGTCGGAGATACCCGGACTTTCGGTGGCCGGCTACGGTGTGTCAGCGCCCGTTCCGGCGGGCCTCAGGCTGGACCCCGGGAGGTTGCTTGTTCACCTTGGTGAACTCGGTATCACTGGGCCGGAGGCCGCCCGGTACTTGGTTACAGAAAAAAGGATCGATCCGGAAATGGTTGGTCCGGAATCCCTTTTGCTTATCTGGACGGGGGCCGACGGCCAGGAGTCTTTTGAAGCGATCGAATCCGCTTTTAGGGATCTGGCGGCACGCTTCCCCAAGGACTCCGTTAAGCCCCCATTGGTTAAGGGGAAATCAGACCGATCATTCCTCGCTGAAGAAGCCCCGCGGCCCACAAGGGTGATGTCCTTGCGACGGGCATTCTTGTCCGTGGCTGAGCCTGTTCCCGTCGAAAGAGCCTCAGGCAGGGTATCAGCCGATACTGTCGTGATCTACCCGCCGGGGTCGCCCCTCATTACCCCGGGTGAAAGGATAGATGAGAACATCGTGCAATACATCCTGTGCGCGCAAGACGCCGGTCTCAATGTGCTTGGCAGGGGCATCTGCGGAAAAAAGGGCGGAACTGCGGTATACTGCGTGCAGTCGCCCTAAAGACGGTTCTGCGGTCAGTTCTGCAAGCGCTCGTTTGCTCTACCCCGTCTAAAAACCTTGGTGGGTTTTCAAATTCCCAAATGTGTTCTTGACGAGGATATGGCACAAGTACCCTCGGCACAACATAACATGTTGACGAAAACTTCGGGAATAGGAGGCAGAAGGAATGCTTGCAGCGGAAGAAACCAAAATTCCTCCCGGCTGCCACACTCTTGAGGGCAAGTTGCAGTCGCTTAAGGGGCGGCCTATCATCCTTTACCTCAAATGTGTGTGTGTGGATCACTTTGTGTTGTGGCCTTGCCCGCCGGGGCACGGGCATCATTCGCCGGGATACCCGCCGGGGGCGTCAGGTCCGGTTAGCAGTTCTCCGGGAGCGGGGCAGGGCTTCGGTGGTCCGCCATTAACGCCGGGGGAGCCGCCCGGAGGAGGGCATGTAGTACCCATAGAAGCTCTTAAATCCGGTGGAGGACAGGGCCTGCCTTGTAGCAGCGGGACTCAGTTCTTGACGGGCGTTCTCATTTCTGTGGGGTGCGATTACCTGGTTTTGAGGGTGACTGCCGGGATCTTTTGCGGTGAGTTCATAGTGCCGTATTCGGCCGTCGGAATGATAGTCCCTTGCGGCACGTCTAAATGAAGCAGGCGTGATTTGGTCCGAGGGGTCTTCACAAACCCTCCCGGGCCCCCTCAATGGCCGCCCATCCGGAGGGCGGCCATGGGGGTGAGAACCGTTTCTGTGCCTGGATTGCTATCCTTTCCAGATTGCTTTTTGTTCCCTGACGTACTTCTCGACCTCTTGCAACAAAGCTTGCGCGTCAAAGACTACGCCGCCGCGAATGGTCCATTTGACCCCGCCGCGAAGGACTTTGGTGGCGCGATCTTCCGAAAACTGCTCGATTCCCCCGCCGTACATCAACTTAAAGTTGTCCAGGGGGTTTCCGTCAACGATGGCCAAATCTGCGGTATAACCTTTGTTAACCCCGCCTTCCAAGTGGGACCAACCAAGCACTCTGGCAGCGTTTGTGGTGGCGATTTTGATCACATCCAAGGGGTGAAACCCTGTCTCCTGCAGCAGCTCCAGTTCCCGAATCTGAGTGACGCCGTACAAAGCGTATAGTGAACCGGCATCGGAACCCGCCGTGATTGTGCCTCCTTTTTCGAAGAAGGTTTTGGCGTATTTCATCCAAATTCGGTACTTCAATTTCCAGGCTATTTCATCCGACGTCTTCCAATCGAAGTGAAATGACGCGTGAACGCCGGGTTGAGGCATCCAAGTGCTGTACAGCTGCGGTGAGGCGTACCTTTCCGCATATTTCGATCGCTGGCTTCGTTCCAGGTCCCGGTTAGCCTCGTAAACAGCGTAAGTTGGATTCCAGACTGTGCCGTTACGGATCATGAGGTCCAGGACCTCGTGCACTCTCTCGGGATGGCTGTCTGCTTCGATCCAGTTGTGGGCCGATTGCCGGAAGCGCGAAAGCTCGTCCATCTCGTTGTACCCGGTGGGGAAATTCTGCACGCCGGGTATTGCTGCTTCGGGAATGCCGTAGGTATGTTCTACGGTAGTCACCCCGGCGTTAGAGGCGTGCACCGCATCTATTTCGCTTGATAGTGAGAGATGTGCCGCCGTGCCGGCCGGCATCCCAAGCCGTCTCGTTTCGTCGCAAACCGCGTCGAAAGTCTGAAAATCGGGATTAATGATCTTGATTCCGTCGGCTCCGCCGTCGTGGCTTTTTTTGACCTCATCTCTTGCCTGTGAGGCAGTCAGGGACTGATCCCGCGGTAGACCTTGCAGCACCGCCAAACGCGGAATGGGTTCAGTAGTGCCGCCGGCGGCAAGCTCCCGGTGCCTGAACAACTCCTGTTCCCCGCCGAATCCGCAGGTACGGGCAGCCGTGATTCCGTGACCTAACAGCAGTTTGTACATGTACTGCCAGGAGCCCGGGCCGACGCGCTTGTCGTCCAACGGTACGTGGGCGTGCATGTCAATGAGCCCCGGTATGACGTACATACCTTTGGCTTCAAGCACACAGTCACCCGTCGGCCTCTGGAAACCCTGTCCCGACCATGCCGAACTTATAGGGTCGGCCTTAACGATGCCCGTTATCCTGCCTTTGTCTATCACGATGTCCACCGGTCCTTCAGCGGGGGTTCCGCGACCGCTCACTACGGTGGCATTCCTGATGATCAGCCGGTCATACTTCTTTCCGGACGCCTGCACATCGTTTGCCATTGTGTTGCGTTCACTCCTTCCTTAGCCAGGATATGAGCCTGTAATTAGCCGCGTGGCAGCAAGCTGTCGAACCCCGTCAAGAAAAGTTTTCTGTCGGCCTCGCTAAGGTTCAAAAAAGACTCGAAGCTTTTGAGGCTTACGCGGCTGGCCGCGAAAAGCAACTCGGTGAAAGATTTGTCGTCGTAGCCGTGCTGGGCCTGCAGATCCTGGATTCTTTTCAAACCGTAATAGTAAGTGGTGAAGTACCCGGGGCCCAGACCCGTCACTCCCACTTGACCCAAAGCTTGGCCTGTAGCGCTTTTTTCGCTGAAATCCATTTCTTCCACATACAAGTTCATCGCATCTTTGAAAGGACGGTTGTAATAATGCAGGTAGAGGTCCACCTTGATCCTTGTGGCGCCGTGATGCCGCCTGTAGGCTACGAACAACGGGTAAAAGGGGTCTTCGGGAAATACGAACTCAAAAACGCGCTCTGTGCGAAGGCAAGTTCCTTCTTGGAGAGGAGTGGCACGAGCGCCTTCTCTTACAGTCTCGGGCAAAGGATCCGAGTTTGCCCTCAGAAACTGAACGTGATGTCCGGGGTAGCTTTCATGTAAGGCGTTGATTTTAATCCAACCGTCCGTGATGGCCGGGACGTTGTCGGGGTTCAGAACCATTTCTCCAGCAAGAGGCGTCCTTCTGGGGCACCCGCCTCGGTAGCCTCCCCAGGGGTTGACGGCCCGTCCTTCCTCTTCCATAGGCACTACGCGGCAGACTTCTTCGGGCATATTGACGTAGCCACGGGTGCCTTCTCTTCCCCGAGCAAGGTAACTCCTGCAGCGGGCAAACATTTCTTCGGCTGTTTTAGCGGGGCCCGCAAACTCGTTCAGGGCGGCATTCACGCCTTTTACAGTCCTGGGAATTTTCACACCGGGGATCTTTTCTGCAATATCGAACATCTCTTCCCTGGTCTTGTCCACTTCATCTTCGCACCAGCTCAAAAGCTCGTCTAGGCTCACGCCGTACCGTGTGGCCAAAATACTGCGGTACCTGTCTATGTTGAAATCAACCGTGAACTCGTCAGTTTTGCCGGCATCGGTTCTGTCTTCCAGGGCTCTTTTGACGGTCTGGGACCATTGGGAGGCCTTAGCGGCAAGCTTATCCAGTGCGGCAGAAATATCGCCGATTTTGGAATCAGGGAGACCCGCGTAAAATTCGTCCACCTTAGGTTTGTTGATCTGACAGATGTTCACAAGCGAGTCACAGGCCATTGCCAAACCTTTGAGTTGAACGGTTTTTGTGGAAGGGATGAGAGCCTGAACCGCCTCCCAAAGCTCGTCAACCTGCCCTAGCCTCCTTAAAAGGACGTGGGCCCTCTCCTCAGCAAATCGCGAGTCCTTCCTCCCGATGAAACCTACGAACCTGCTGATGCCGCCGACGAAGCCTCCGGGGGCCTCGAAACTGGAGTCCAAAGCCGCTCTTTTGCCCTCCAAGTATTCGACAAAATGGTTTTTCAGGAGTGCGTACACGGGTGACGGTTCGGGTAGCCCTTGCGCTCTTGCCATTAAATCCTCCAGCACCCCGGCTTGCTGTTCTTTGGCGGTGCCGGTGGGTATGAACAGGTACGGTTCGAATTCGCGGCTGTTTCTCATTCTGTCTGATGCGCGGGCGCATTCCGCATCGAACAAACGGAATAGCCTCTTCAGCTCTTTGTCAATCACTTTTGTGCCCCCTCGTATTCATTTGGGCGATTCGTCCGGAACACCCGGGGTGGTTGCTTAAGACATTTTTCACCCCCTTCTTGCACTTGCCTGAATTTTCCGTTCCGAAAGAATCTTGCTACCTTAAGATTCTTCAAAGGAGGAGACGATCCCTTCGCCCCCATTGAAATGAAAAAGCCCCGGGGGTGTTCCCGGGGCTTCTCACAGCACGAAAGTTTATCCCACTCGAATTTACGCGATCTTAAGCCAATCCTGAAGAAGGAACTGCAACCTGCCCAACAACACCGAAATCCGGGTCATGACCGTGGAAGCGAATGTGGCCCCGAAGGCCACCAACAAGAAAGATCTTCCCACGATCGTAATGCCCGCCATTGGCTGCTTTTTGACGGACACGGTGAAATAAAAGTATGCCGTTACCGTCAAGAGCCCTATAACGAAGATGATGTTATTAACGTTGTTAAGAGCCATAAAGGACGCCGAAATCTGGCTGATGAACACTGCGGGGGTCCTGGTGAAAATGTAGCCTGCACCAATACCCAGCCAAAATCCCATGGGTACCCTGGATACCCAGGCTATGGATTTCACAAATCTGGTGTACATCAGCAGTCCGATAATTATTGGGATTAACTGCAGGTATTTGTGGTCCCTCACGATGTCCACCGCTATAGCGGGCTTAATATAGTTGTGGAATGTCAACACGATTCCGTTGGCTGCCGTGATGGCCACCTCAACAGTTTCGGCGAACCGGAACACTTTATTGTCTTTGTACAAAACCAAGCTGAAAATCGCCAAGGTAAAAAACGCTGAAAGCCACAATGACAGAACCGGATGCATCAGTTACCACCTCCTGGCTGGGCCGCTTCACGTTTCTTTTCGCCAAGGAAGAACCCGATGTTTCCAAGAGCCATCAGCAGGATGACCAGAACATGAGCGGCGGATTGAGCATCCATGCCCATCATTGCTGGCCCGGGATTGCCCGTCAAATACTCGTACTCGGCTGATCCTCTAAGCCCGCCGAGCATGCCCTTGTACTGTCCTGAAGAATAGTAAGGCATCTCGGTAGGGGCTTGGATGGCTGTGGTGCCCAGTGCAAGGGGAATGTTGTAAGGTATGCTTACCATCTTCAGATAAGCTTCCGCCGGGCTTGGCACAACCCCCATAATGTCCACCAGAAGATCGACTTGCTTCAGGGAGTTGAACCCTTTCATAAGAGGAAAATCATCCAAGGATGTGCCCCTCATGTCCACGTAAGCAACGGCTTCCCAAAAGTTGTCAACCATTTTCTTCTTGGTCACATCTCCGCCGGGTTTGTAACCCAAACTGACCCAATCGACTCCGTAAGTTTTGCCCATCTCTTCGCCGATTCTTCGAGCCAGAGGGTCTGTAACGTTTGCACCTTCATCAACGTTGGACCACATAATAATCTTGATGTCTTTAGCGAAAGCCTGTCTGAAAAGCGTTACAACCTGGGGGTTCAGCTCGACGATGCAGTCGCTCCGATAGTCAATTGCAAGGGCGATTGTGCCGCCGTTTGGAATCGCTTCTATTGTGTTATAGAAGTCCGTTGCCGGTTTCCCGGTTTTAATGGGAAGTCCCCAAGGTTTGATCACGGGCAGAGCCACGACCACGATAAGGACAACGTAGTAAAGTCGTCTGTCGAGGTTAGATAACCGTTCCCAGATGCTCATGTCTCCACCTCCTATTCGCCCGCAGACACATACGGCCTGTCAATTCCGAAGAACACCCTAATGGCGGTGATGAACGCCCCTACGGTGGAACCGAAAATGACGGCCCTTTGTGCCGCGGTGTTTGGAATGTTCATAATCCATGAAGTGATGGTGCCGAAGGCCGGATGGATAACCTCGCCAATAGGAGCGTTTCCTAGCAGAACGATTACCCCGGTAACAAGTAGGATGGCGGCGTCTCTGGTTTTAGCTCGAAAGGCCCTGTAAGCCGCGGATACGATGTAGAAAGCCAAAATTGCGTAAAAAGTAGCACCGAGCGGTTCCGCAGAGGCCAGGAATATCGCTGAGTACAACGGCGCCGTAGGGTTCGTAAAGATTCCAAGAGCCAAGTATCCGTAGGTGAGAAACAACATTACGATGGAAAGGTCCCAGTCCTTACCTTTGCGGCCCACGTTTCGGGCGTGGACCGAGGTCAAGTTCACAAGTCCTACGCAGCACACAACTGCCGTGCTCAGAATGAACCATTTGTCGAGCTCTTCAACGGCTTTGGGCGCCAATCCAAAGAAAACGCAGATCATGATGAAAATGGCAGCCGCAAAAGTCAGGACATAAGGCAGAGTCCGTCTCACTAGTCTTCACTCCTTCCTACTTCAGCAGTAGTTGTTTGAGGCCGTCCGCTTGCCCGGCAGTCTGAAGGACTGCTCCCAGAATCAGGAGTCCCGTAATCAAGAATTTGGCCCAGTCCTCGGCGACGATGGTTGCCACTCTGATGGGGTCTTTGGTGAGGTATGCCGCCGCGGCGTAGATCTCTTCCCCGATAAGGGCGTAGTCACAAGCGGCCACAAAAAACGGAACCTGAGTGATGGCGGCAGTTCCACCCACCTGGATGGCACCGGCCTGGTTGGCGGCCTCGGCGTACATGAGAGCGTCAAAAGCAAAGGAACCAACCATTAGGTTGGTGGCGACCCGCTCCCTGAACATCAGGGCGATGATACCCAAAGCGTAGCCGAAATAATGGTCAGAAAACCACCGGACATCATCGGCTCTGAAACTGTCAGTTTTGCCCTGCGACACATACGCCTCCCGAACGATTTCCTGGATGACGGGGTAAACCTGTGAAGCGGGGACGCACACGATCAACCTGGTATCGTACCGGGCTGTCATTTTTGCGACTTCAGACAAAACCGCCATTGAGGCTAACATTTGGGGGTCAGAGAATCCGCCGCTTCCGGGCAAGTAGAACACGGGCCTGGCCATCTCCGTCGCCCTTCCAATGCCTTCTTCTATGGCGTCAAGGCCGGCTATTCTTCTGATTTCCCATTGGGTGCTCTTGTCCTTGACTTTGCTCATGGCGTAGCCGACGCCGATCATTAGCAACGCGATCAAAAGAAAGTCAACAGCCATTCCTTCTGCGAACACTATTTTCACCTCCGAAAGTCGTGTCCATCGTAACGACGTTGGCCCGGGACATGCGGGCCGATGGAACCGGTACGGTAGGCCCAGCAAACACCCCCTTAGTCACCGACAGCCTTCAGCATTCTTAGGAAATGCACCGAGGTGCACAGGGAAATGACTGGACAAAGGAACCGCAAGAACAGGCCTGTAAAATGGTATCCGTCATTTCGTGTGGCCCGCTCTCGGAAACGCCCGGGGCTTCTAGGGAAATTTCTAAGAGTTTAACCAATTGCCTTCATTGGAAACTCTCGACTGATTCTATACTCCGGCGAGGTTCTCAATCCCTTTGGGAGGTGATCACAAAATCTCTGGTAATAATTTCATAGGGGTGTCATTTCTTGAGGTCCCGACTTGGACTGACAAGGTCATCCCGTGTGGCACGTACGGAATTTGAATGTGCCGATTCCCAAGGAAGGTTGATCTAAAGCCGCAGTCTCCCGGCGATATTCTGAAGGTCCGAAGACACCTGGGACAGGGATTCGGCAGTTTGCGCAACAGAGTCTGTGGAGGCGCTGACTTCCTCGGTTGAAGCGGCAACTTGCTGCATAGAAGCGGCATTTTCCTCCGAAACCGCAGCGACGTTGTCGATTAGTATCCGTACATGGCTTGCATTGTCGGACATGTTGGATGCGGAAGCCGCGTTTTCTTCCGCCACGCTTGCTATTGCCTCGCTGGAACGTTCCGTGTCTCCGGCGTTTTCTCTCAGCCCTTCAAATAGCGATCTTAAGGCATCAAACAAGTCGGTGGAACGTTCCGCTCCTTCCAGGATTTCCTGCAGAACCTGGCCGGCGTTTGTCACCACTTGGCTTCCGTTGTCCACCTGTTCTGACACTGAACTTACAGAGGCAATTGCGGTCCCAATCTGTGCTCGGATCTTTTGAATTTGAACCGAGATCTGCTTTGCTTCTCGTGTTGAAGATTCGGCGAGCTTTCGGACCTCGTCGGCAACTACGGCAAAACCCCTGCCGTGTTCTCCAGCCCTGGCCGCTTCGATGGCGGCGTTTAGCGCCAAGAGGTTAGTTTGAGAGGCTATCTCCGTTATTACTTCAACAATACGTCCGATTTCCTCGGAATGGGTGCCCAAAGACTCCACTATCGAAGTCAGTTCTACAGTAGAATCCCTAATGTTGTTCATGCTGTCTATGGCGGCCCCCACCGATGCTTGGCCGGAGGATGCTGCTTGAACGTTGCTCAGGGCGTTGTCCCCAAGTTCCGAAATGGCAATCAGGGTCTCTTCAAGAGATTGCATGATGCCTCCCATGCTGTTCTGAACTTCAGCCGCGCTTTCGGCTTGAAGTCTTCCTCCTTCTGCCACCTGCCCTATCGCTGTTGTCAAGGCTTCTGCGGCTTGCACCATCTGTGACGCGGTAGCCGACTGGTTTTCAGCACCGGACGCCACTCCTTCTACGGTGGCCGCGATTTCCTGAACAGCTTTGGCAGTCTCACCTGCCGTGTTCATAAGCTGGGAACTCAGAAACACGATATCGTCCGTGGATCGTTGAAGCCCTTGGGCGATTTCCCTGAGGCCGCCAACCATCTGAGTGAAGCTGAGAGTGAGGGTGCCGATTTCATCGGACCGGGAGTCTTGGGGCAGGTTCACAGCCAGGTCCCCCTGGGCTATCCGTCCGGCGGCGTCTGCCACGGCTTTTACCGGGGAGACAAGTTGCCCCGACAAAACGCTTGAGGTTAGAAGAGCGATTACTAACAGGCCGATAAACAGGCAAAATGACGCAATAGACAAAGTCCTGATTTCGCTTCCCGCCAGGGCCATTTTGTACGATGCAACGCCCACGACCGCCCCCGAAACGAGAGACAACAGCAAAAACCAAAGCGTGAGCCTGCACTGCAAGCCTCCGGAAGTAAGTCTCTTAAACAGCTGTGTGCCCACGTAAGGTCACCCTTTCAAAAATCTCCCGGGGCCAAAATACCCGGCCGACATTTGAAGTATCGAAGTTTTTCAAGGATGAGGTGAGCTGGCAGCAAAGAAAAAGGGAGATCCGCTCAGGTCCTGACCAGTGTCTGTTCTCGACGCGGTCCTGTAGAAATCCAGCGTACCGGGACTCTCGTTTGGCTCTGAACGAAAGACACGTAGTCCTTGGCCTGTTGCGGCAGGTCTTCATATTTTTGAACAGCAGAAATGTCAGTTTTCCATCCGGGCAACGTTTTTAACACAGGTTTTGCCCGGGACAGGACGGGCGTGACAGGGAATTCGGTTGTGATTTCCCCATCTATTTCGTACGCGACGCACACAGGAATCTCGTCCAAGTACCCCAAAACATCCAACAAAGTCAAGGCTACCGATGTGGCCCCCTGGGCTCTGCAACCGTACCTTGTGGCTACGGCGTCGAACCAGCCCACGCGTCGAGGCCTGCCCGTTGTAGCGCCGTATTCCCCTGCGTCACCGCCTCGCTCCCTGAGGTCATTTGCCTGGTTTCCTTTCAGCTCCGATATGAAAGGTCCGGCCCCAACGCAAGTCGAGTAAGCCTTTACCACCGCAATTATCCCGGTAATCGCGTGGGGTGGAATTCCTGCCCCCACCGCTGCATAGCCCGCCAAAGTCGAAGACGAAGTGGAAAATGGGTAGATGCCGTGATCCGGATCCCTTAGGGCACCGAGCTGGCCCTCCAGGAGCACGGATTTTCCCGAACCAAGGGCATCTCGGAGAAACGCGCCGGTATCGGCGACGAAAGGCTTCACAACCTGCGCCGCACCGTGAAGATCGGTCAACAGGTCGTCGAGGCTAAGCCTGGGTTTCCCATAAAGGTGTTCTAGCAAAACGTTTTTTGCCGTGACCGCTGGTGAAAGCCTCTCCCGCAGGCCTCGGGGGTCGAATAGCTGGCATATTTGGACGCCTGTTTTGGCGAACTTGTCAGAATAGAAGGGCGCAATGCCGCTCTTCGTGGAACCGAAGGACTTCGCCGCAAGGCGTGCCTCCTCCATGCCGTCCAGCTCCTTGTGATACGGCATGACGATCTGGCAGCGGTTCGAAAT
>CAZYEC010000001.1:98214-158886 GCA_964646385.1 uncultured Eubacteriales bacterium
ACGCCTGTTTTAGCGAACTTGTCAGAATAAAAGGGCGCGATGCCGGACTTGGTCGAACCGAATTGTCTTGCCCCCAACCGTTCTTCTTCATATTCGTCGAACAAACGGTGATAGGGCAGCAGAACCTGGGCCCTGTCAGAAACGAGAAGGCTGGGCGAAGGGACCCCTCTGCAAGTCAACCGGTCGAGTTCTTGCAAGAATGCCGCCACATCAAACGCCACGCCGGGGCCGAGTATGTTCGTTACCCCCGGGTAGAAAACCCCGGAAGGCAAAAGGTGCAAAGCAAACTTGCCGTAATGGTTGATGACCGTGTGCCCGGCGTTGCTGCCGCCTTGGAATCGGACGACAACGTCTGATTTTTCGGCGAGGTAATCCACCATTTTCCCTTTGCCTTCGTCGCCCCAGTTCGCTCCCACAACGGCCGTTACTGTCATTGGGATCCTCCTCGTCGCCCGCAACTTCCGGGTCCTTGTGACAGTTATACACTACCTGGTTCATCATACTGGTGGCAAGAAGCGAAGTACAGCTGTGGCCCCCAGGCGATGTCTACCCAGTTTTTCTTTTGCGTCAGGCACAGTCCTTGGATTTGGGATTCCGTAACAAAAGCCGGCTCATTTATACTGTTTTTTACGAACCCTCACCGGGATATGGGATTATTGTCTGTTTAACGATATGATAGGGGACGTAACAACTAATCAGGGAGGGGCTGAATCCACGAATGGCTTCCACGCTTCTTCAAAACGTACAGGTTTATTTCGGTAAGGCGGCCGACGAACTTGGGCTCTCCGATGAGCTCAGGGGTCTTCTCTCGGCGCCTCAACGGACTGTTTTGGTGAACATACCGGTCAAGGTGGGCGGCAAGACTCGCGTGTTTCACGGTTACAGGGTGCAGCACAACAACGCCAGGGGGCCGTACAAGGGTGGCTTGCGTTACCATCCCGCAGTGGATCTGCAGGAGGTCGAGGCTTTGGCTGCCCTTATGACCTGGAAATGTTCGCTTCTGAATGTCCCTTACGGGGGCGGGAAGGGCGGCGTGGCGGTGGATCCTTCCACCCTCAACGAAAGTGAACTGGAAGAGCTGAGCCGCAAGTTTATCCGTGCCCTGATGCCCGTAATAGGGCCCCAGGTCGACGTGCCGGCACCTGACGTGAACACCGACGGCAGAATCATGGCCTGGATGATCGACGAGGCCGAGAGCATTGTGGGACAGAGCATGCTGCCCCTTCTTACCGGAAAGCCGGTGGCTCTGGGCGGGTCTCTGGGACGTACACAGTCAACAGGTTACGGCGTCGCCATCACCGGCATTCACGCTTTGGAAAAGATCGGGCTCGATAGGGCCAAAGCCACGGCGTGCGTGCAAGGTTTCGGCAAGGTGGGCATGTGGACCGCCAGAAGGCTGCATGACGAAGGGGTCAAAGTTGTTGCAGTGTCCGATATTTCCGGGGCTTTTTACTGCGAAGACGGCATCGACATAGATGCCCTCAGCCAGTATACGGGCACATCCCCCAGGCATCTTATAGCGGGCTATTCGCAGCCCGGCCTTAAGGTTATTGACCCCGCCGAGATTCTTACTCTAGACGTGGACCTTGTCTGCCCGGCAGCGCTTGAAAACCAGATTACTGCCGAAGTGGCAAGAAAAATGAGGTGCAAGGTGGTCTCTGAGGGCGCCAATGGCCCCACAGTTCCCCAAGGGGATGCGATCCTCACGGAGAGGGGCATCATCTCGGTACCGGATATCTTGGCCAATGCCGGAGGCGTAACCGTCTCCTATTTCGAATGGGTCCAGAACCTGCAGGGTTTCTACTGGGGTTTTGATGAAGTAATAAATAAGATGGATTCCATGATGCTTTCGTGTCTGGACGAGGTTTGGGAACTTGCGGAACAGCTTGGAACAAACCTCAGGATAGCCGCTTTTGTTGCCTCCATACGGAGGGTCATCGCGGCCATGGAATGCAGGTTGAGCATCTCGTAATTTTGTTGGGGCTTGGGACAGGCCTTCTCAAGTGTCTTGGCGCGGCGGCCGTTCATCCGGCTTCCGCGCTTTTCCCCCGTTACTCCCCGTGTTATAGTCGTTTGTAAAGGTACCCTGGAAAGGAGTTCTCCTGAATGGTGTCGGGTTTTAAGGGCGCGATTCGGCAAAGCGGTGTTTTTCCGGCCTAGCCTCACTGTGCCTTTTTTTAACTCATCGCTTACAGGGGGACTTTGGAATGACAATTCTTAACGTAGATAACCTCACAAAATTCTTCGGCACTCGCCTCATCTTCGGTGCTGTGTCCTTTACTGTGGGACAGGGCGAGAAGATGGCCGTTGTGGGCAGAAACGGGGAAGGGAAGACAACGCTTTTGCGGGTGCTTGCCGGGGAACTTGATAGTGACGGAGGTCAATTTGCCCTTGTGGGCCGGCGCAAGATGGGCTATTTGTCCCAAAACGTTTGTCTAGGGCAAACCACCGTGTTGTCTGCGGCCCTGTCCGCAAAGCAAGACGTTGCCCAACTGGCTGGCCGGATGAAGCAGCTGGAAATCGAAATGTCTGCAAAATGCCGCGGAGGGGAAAACAAAAAGGATCTGTCAGTTCTTTTGGACCGGTACGCCAAGGCGGTGGGAAGGTTTGAGGCATTGGGTGGCTACGATCTTGAATACAGGGCCAAGTCCACTCTGACCGGTCTGGGTTTCGGGCCCGAAGTGCTTCAACGAGAGGTTTCTTCCTTAAGCGGAGGGGAAAAGGTACGCCTCACTTTGGCAAGATTGCTTTTGGCTGAACCGGATCTTTTGCTCCTGGATGAGCCGACGAACCATCTGGATTTGGCTGGGGTGGACTGGCTTGAGAGTTTTTTGGGCACATATCCCGGGGCTGTATTGACAGCCAGTCACGACCGCTACTTTGTGGACCGTGTGGCCCGCAAAGTCCTTGAATTGGATCGCGGGAAAGGCAAGGTTTACAGCGGCAATTATTCGGCTTACATCCGTCTCAAGGAAGCAGAGAACCGGTTGCAGCAAGAAGCGTATTTCCGTCAACAGGAGCTGATCGTCAGGACGAAAAAGTTGATCCGGAAATGGAAAGGCACCCCTACGCGGGTCGGTATGGCAAGGAGCCGCGAAAAGATGCTAAACCGTCTGGAGATTGTGGAAAAGCCCCAAAAGGCCAAAAAACCTTTGAGGCTCAGATTCGATGTGCAAAAGATTTCCGGTGACGAGGTTTTGAGAATAACGGGCTTGTCAAAAAGGTTCCCCGAGGCGAAGAAAGACGGACAAAAGGCAAGTCGCTGCCTTTTTCGAGATTTTTCCTGGCTCTGCAAAAAAGGTGAGCGAATAGCTTTGGTGGGACCCAACGGGTGCGGAAAAACGACTCTCTTGCGCTGTTTGACGGGCATCGACACAGCCTACGCGGGCACCGTTCAATACGGCGCCGGCATTATTCTCGGATACTTTTCCCAAAACCTGGATGACTTGGACGATGCCTCTACCGTTTTGCAGGAAGTACGGAGCCTGGGGCTTACGCTGCAGGAGTCAAGGGATCTTTGTGGCAGGTTTCTTTTTTCCGGGGAAGATATGGAAAAAAAGGTAGGGACGTTGTCCGGTGGCGAGCGCACCAGAATCGCTTTGGCAAAACTTATGGTAGGAAAGGGCAATCTTTTATTTCTGGATGAACCCACGAACCATCTTGACATGGCTTCCAAAGAGGTGCTGGAAGAGGCTTTGAAAGATTTCCCCGGGACCATCATCATAGCGTCTCACGATCGATACTTTATCGATTTCATCGCCACTCATCTGTGGGTGTTCCAAGATGAAACAATACATGTGTTTGCAGGGGGTTACAGCGACTGGAAACGGCAAGCTGCTTCGGGGATGCCTGTTGCCTACGAGGAAGAATTACCTTCTTTCAAGTTGTTGCGAGGAACCCCAATAGACTCTTCGGGCCACGGCGGGGCGAAAACTGGTGTTTCGGTCCGCACACGGTCTGAAAAACCTGTGCGGCAGGGGAAAAAAACCGGGGTGAACCCTGAGCAGCCGGACCTCCATTGGAAAAGGGAGCTGAAGATATCAGAAGTTGAAACGAAAATTGACATTTTGGAGAAAAGGCGCTTTGACATGATGGAACTCTTCAAGGATCCCGCTTCGTACAGGGATCCGGCAGACTTGCCCTGGAAGGAATTTAAGGAAGTTGAGCAGTCGTTGGAAAAATTGTACGAAAAATGGGTGATGCTTCACGGGGAGGAACCCGCAAAGTGAAGTCCCGCCCCAAAGGAGGTCATTTCGATGGAGAAAGAGCCCCTTTACAAAGACCCTTTGGCTTTCATAATGAACCGTGCAACTGTCCGTTCTTACCTTGAGAGGGACGTGCCTGACGATGTTTTGCTAACCTTGGCCAAGGCAGCCCAACAGGCCCCGTTCACCGGCCAAATGTACGCTTTCGTCTACACCAGGGATGTACAAAAAAAGGTGGAGCTGTCAAGGCGGTTGGGCGGTTTCATCGAGAATGCCCCCGTCTTTGTGTTGTGCTGCCTGGATTTCAGGAAACTTGAGAGATTCATAGCTTTCAAAAACAGGGAAAACAAAGCCCACGATCTTTTCATGTTGTTTTTGGGGATTCAGGACGTCTCCTACGCTGCCATGAACTGGGTTACCGCAGCCGAGGTCCTGGGTCTCGGGACGTGCTTCTTTGGAGGCGCGCCCATGATCGCACCTTTTCTCAGCGACATGTTCAAACTTCCCCGGCGCGTGTATCCGTTGGTAGGTATGATCGTGGGGTACCCTGCAAAAAAGCCCAACCCAAGGCCCCGCATCCCCACGTCTTGCGTTCTCTTTCAGGATGAGTACAGGGATTTGGGTCATGCCCAGGTTGCTTCAGCAATGGAGGTCATGGACGCCGGGCTCATACGCGAGGGCTATTACAGGGAACTCAATGTGAAAATTCCCAGCCCCGAAGAAGGCGAAGACACGGTTGGGTTCGACAAATATGGGTGGAGTGAGCATATTTCCCGGAAATATGCCAGGCAGGAACGGAGCGCCGCGCTGAACCAACTGCTTGCCGGGAAAGGCATCGAAGTCTAGGTTGCGCTTATCGACCTGTGAAAACGCCGGTGGCCCGACCCCGGGCGTGTGCGCAAAAAACTGAGCTTTTGGAGGAGTGGCTTTGAGCACAAGACGCCTTTATTGGGAAACCCCATACGAGACTGCATTTGACGCCGAGGTCACAGAAGCGTTCCTTGACAAGGGCTTGCTGTGCCTCGTGCTTGACAAGACCATGTTCCACCCTGAGGGGGGCGGGCAACCGGCGGATTCCGGTGTAATAGAGATTTTCGACGAAAAAGCGGGTCCATTACAGGGGAATTCCTTTGAAGTTGCGGCTGTTTCGGAACAAGGAGATGAGGTTGTCCATGCTTTGCGCGTTAGGGCGGACTTGCCGGAGGCGCAAAACCGGCTCGACGGAAGACTTGCGTTATTGGTCGGGTCCAGGGTTCGTGGGACGATAGATTGGGCCGCAAGGTTTGATTTCATGCAACAGCACTCGGGACAGCATATTTTGTCAAGAGCATTCGAGGAAGCCCTGGGCGCAAACACGGTGGGTTTTCATTTAGGGAAAGACCGTGTGACCGTAGACCTCGATGTTCCCGGTGTGTCGGAAGGGGCGGTTTTGGAAGTTGAACAGATTGCAAACCGGGTAGTATTCCAGAATGTTCCTGTGGTCACAAGGGAATATCCGGCATGCAATGTGCCTGAATGCATTGGTAGCCGGTTTATCGTGGAAGCCCCCAGGATTCGAGTTGTACATGTGGGGGAATTCGATGCTTGTCCCTGCGGCGGCACTCACGTTTCATCTTCTGGCCAAGTGGGGCTCATCAAAGTAAACCGGCTTGACCGAGCCCACGGCGGTGTCCGGGTAGTGTTTCGTTGTGGGCAGAGGGCATTGGCCAATTATGATCTGATACAGGATCGGTTGCAGGCCGTCTGCAGGGAATTATCGGTGTCGCCGGGGGAACTGCTGCAATCGGTTCAAAACATGAGATCACGAATGTTGGGACTGGAAAAGTCCGCCGTCGCCCTCCGTAAAACGCTTTTGAACTATGAAATCGCCGGCATAGTGCGGGAAACGCAATCCTGGGATTCCGCCCGGCCAGTAGTAAAGTGCCTTCCGGGAAAAGGCCCACAGGAACTCCGAGCAGTTGCCACAAGAGTGAGTGACAGCACTGGCCTACCTGTGGTATTTTTCGGTATGTCCCCTAAATTTCAGGCCGTGGCCGCGTGTCCCGCAAAGCCTCGTTCCGGGGTTCAAGGAGTTTACTGCCTTGATGCGGGAGTCACGGCAGTTAAAATAGGGAAGATTTTGGGGGGCAAAGGGGGAGGTTCTCCCATGCTTGCTCAGGTCGGGGCGAAAGAACTGGTGATATCAGAACAAGAAGCCGTGGACAGAATTCTTGCTTGCGTGAAAGAGGTAGGGCAGCCACCGGGCACGAAACTGTGAAAGCAGATGTGGAGGTGAGAATGTGGCTGTTTGGAAGTGCGCTCAGTGCGGCAAAGTTCTGGAAGGACGATGCAAGCCGGGCAAATGTCCCGAGTGCGGCGCACCCAAGACGGAACTCATTAAGCAGGAAACTCCCAAAAAGGCATCTCAAAAGAAGTAAAGCCGGCATACAATTCCCCTGGCGGCAGCCCCTCGGCAAAGTCGGGGGAATTATTATGTATTTGGGGCAGGCGGTAAAGGTCCCGAGATCCCGCCGGGGTGAGCGGGTAAGTTGACCTTCTGAGACTTTGAAAGGCACCCTGCGTACTCATAATATAGGTGTTCTGTTTTGAGGGCAGGGGCCCAAGGGGGCTACCTTCCGGGGTGGAAGACAGGGAACTGCTTGAAAGAGCGCAAAATGGGGACAAAGAGGCATTCGCCGAGCTTGTCAAAAGGTATCACAAGCATCTGTATAACCTGGCTTACCGGATGACGGGCGATCGCGAAGATTCCATGGATGTTGTGCAGGAGGCCTTGTACAGGGTTTACAGGTCCCTTGACTCTTTCGATTTGGGAAAACCGTTCCTGCCTTGGGCTTACAGGATTACCTGGAACATCTGCGCGGATCGCGGCAGAAAACTTGGCCGCTCCCTTTCAGAAAGCCCTTTGGACCCTAACGACAAGGAGTACGCCAAGCCGGCAACCACCGCCCCGGGGCCGGACAAGGTTTATGAAACAAAAGAAACGAAGGAAATTCTTGATGAGGCCATAAACAAGTTGCCCGAAGGTTACAGGGAACTTGTAGTGATGTTTCACCTTGATGGGTTTTCAATTAGGGAAATATCTGAAGTGACAGGGATGAAGGAGACAGTCATAAAGAACAGGCTGTACAGGGGAAGGCAAATGCTGAGACTGGTTCTGGAATCAAGTGATTTGCGTGTGTGAACTGAAATGCAAGAAGCGTTTTGAAGTTCGGTTTAGGAATCGGGTGGTTTTGCGCTTGTATACTTGCAGCCTCGGCGGCACAGGCTTTTTCCCGCTAAAGGGGGTGCCATCTTATGAGATTTGGTTCATGTCCCGGCGATGACAGGCTGGAAGCGTATCTATACAAAGACCTCACTTTTGGAGCAGCTTTTTTCATGAAACTTCACCTGGCGGGATGCAAAGACTGCCGGAAACGTTTGAAGTGTTTCCGGGATTTTCGTGACACGTTGTCCTCAATCCCCCTGTCAGAGCCTCCTGAAGGCTATTGTGAAAGGTTGCTTGCCGTTGCGGGTACCTGGGAATGTCCCGGAGGCCACAAGTCGTTTCAGCCCAACCGTATGTTCGCACCGTACAGAGCTAGATTGGGATGGGCTTTGGGTGTAGTCCTATTTGCTGCAACCGGCCTGCTCCAGTGGCGTTTTGGCGACAGTTTGCCGGAGCCTGTAAAAGGCCACTATTTTTTGTCTTTCGGGGATGCTCAGGCCCTTTGGTCTTTTGTTACTTCCGGTGCCTTTTTGGCCAGCCTGAGAGATATTGTCGCTGCCGTAAAAGCCGATGGTCTTTCCGCCCTGGTAATTTTGGGCGAGACAATACTTCCCCGCGCCGCTGGCGTAATAGTCTTTGGCGGTGTTGTCTCGGTTATGTTTGTTAAGTCTTTACGACAGCCGCGAAGTGGAGGAGACAGGTCTTGAAAAAACTTTACAGGTCAAGAAGCACAAAACTTTTAGGGGGTGTTGCGGCGGGAACCGCCGAGTACTTTGGGGCGGATGTCACGTTGATGAGGCTGATGTTTGCCCTTGTGGGACTGGTTCTGCCCCAGGTCATACTGGCCTATCTTCTGGCGTGGATAATCATACCCGAGGAGCCTGCGGGATTTTCGTCCCCACGTAGGGAGCCGGAAACGCGGCCGGAACCTCCTGTTGCCGAGCCTTTCGAAACGGGAAAAGGGTTAACGGCAGACCAAATACTCCAAAGCGCCGGTGAACAGGCTCAGGGGGATCCAAAGCAATATTCCCCGGATTATGCCGGCAGTCCTCAAAACCGTTCTGAAGAAAAACGTTCTGGAAACGGGGATAGAAACAAACAGCTTTTTGGTTACGTTCTCATAATCGTCGGGGCGTTAGTGCTCACCAGAAAGATGGTCCCCTCCTTTTGGTGGCGTATTCCCAAGCACCTGATTAATGAATGGTGGCCTTTGGGGGTCATTCTGGTGGGTGTGGCAATGATATTGGGCGTTATCAAAGGGGGGAAAGGCAATTGAGCGGCCGTTTGTTAACAGGCTTAACTCTCGTAGTCATCGGGGCCCTTTTGCTCATGAACACTACCGGCAATCTTCCTTGGACGCTGTGGCAATCCGCTTTGGAATTTTGGCCTGTTTTGATAATCGGTTTGGGTCTGCAAGTGGTGTTGTCCAAGTGGCGTGTGCCCGGCTTGGCCATCGCCCTCCTGGTGATGTTGATTCTTGGTGCCATGAATCCCCACACGAACGGGAATCTGCTGCGACGCTTCGGATTTCCCGTGTCAAGCCCGCTAAAGAAAACGAGAGAACTATCGATTCCCATGAAACCCACAGTCTCCGGTTTGGATCTGAACCTCGAGGGGGCGGTATTGGCCCTCCAGGTGAGCGGGGTGCGGGGAGTTGATGCGGGCGATTTGGCCTTGCGCGTGGATCTGCAATGGAACGAGGATGAGCCTTCTGTGCAAGGGTCTGCGGAGGGTCAAATACGGAGCATGTTTGTGAGCGCACCGGTAAGCCCCAGTTTTGGCGACCGTGGAAAACAGAACTGGGGTTTTTCGGTGAATTCATCTTTGGTTACGAGCCTGAAAGTTACAGGGGAGGTGATAGATCTGGATTTGGACTGTAATGATTTGTACGTTGAGTCCTTGTACGTCAAGGCGGGCGTGTGCGACGTTTCTTTTGACATGGGGCTGTCGGGTCAAGAAAGCAAGGTGGTAGTTGACGGAGGGGTGGGCAAAATGAAATTGACAGTACCTGAGAGGGCCGGCGTGCGCATAGCCATCTCGAGTCCGTCTTTGGTGTCCCACGATTTCACCACCCGGGGGCTGACAAAGTCGGGCAATGTCTGGTCCACTCCCGATTATGCTGCTGCATCCACCAAACTGGACCTGTCCGTTACGGCCGGGGTGTCAAAAGTCCAGTTAACCCGCAAATGACACCAAAAACCCAAAATTAAGAGTCTGCGTATGAATGTCCGTAAGGCCTGAGTCTTCCTCTGGCCGCTCCCGGAAGCACAGATGCCCCTCTTCAAAGTATCGTTCAATTTGGTTCTTTCGGCCTGTTGTCTGCCGGGATACTTGCCGGGAAATCTCCCTTGGGCCCACCTGGTCCGGGTCCCGGATTAAGGCCAATCGATTATGGGTATATTACCTTCGACATCTTTGGGAAAAGGTGGCAGCGGATGCGGGTCGGTTTACCCAGAAGTTTGAGTTTCTATTACCTATTTCCTTTATACAGGACTTTTTTGAGTCAAATCGGAGTTCCGTGGGAAGAGACAGGGTATACAAGGGAACGGGATCTGACCTTACTGGATCTGTGTCCCACGGACGAGCCCTGCATTTCAGTAAGGATTGCTTTTGTTCATGCTCACAACCTGTTAAAAAAGGGTTTGGATTGTGTGTTTGTGCCGGCGGTGGTCTCCCTGTCTGAAACTGCGTACTGCTGTCCAAAAATGATCGGTTTGCCTTCCATGTTAAAAACGGGTCTGGGTCTTAACGAGCGGCAGATCGTGAGTCCCGTAATTGACTTGAAGGAAAACCCCGGAAGGTGGCAGCGCACATGGGTGAAGGCTGCCCGTCAGATGGGAGTTCACGATTCCGCCCGGGCCAGACATGCCTTGGCAGAGGGCCTGAAGGTCTTGGAGCAAACGGAAGAATACGCGTCTGTCACTTCCACCCCAATGTCGGTTCTCATAGATTCCGGGCACAAAACCCCAGTTCTCAAAGGAGTCGCGGGAAACCCCGGGGACAATCTTCCTGTCACAGGTGTGATGGGTCACGGATACATTCTCCACGATCTTTTTGGTAAGAAGATTATTCAAGTTGTGAGTTCCTACGGCAAAGTGGTTATGCCTGAGTCTGTTTCCCGCGCCCAAACATGGGAATGCCTTAAAACCATACCCGACGGGGAAAAAGCATGGACAATTGAAGGAAAAATCATGGGTGCAGCCCTGCACTTGTTGAGGGCGGGAAAAGTAGATCGCATGGTGTTCGTTTCCGCTTTTTCGTGTGGCCCCGCCTCGATCATCGAAAACTACATTGCCGATGAAGCCGAAGCCCTGGGAATTCCATTTTTGATCTTAGCCGTAGACGAACACACCGGCGACGCGGGGCTAATCACCAGGTTAGAAGCGTTTTTAGATTCAATTGAACGGCGACCTGCGCGCCTGGGCTCCGCAGGTGGCCACGTTGGGAAAGAAGGATGTCCGGGGGCGGGTTCCCACGGACCCCGGCAAACTGGGTCCAATCAAAATCGCGGGGTGTTTGACAACGGTTCCTGCCCGACACGCGGACAGGCAAAGCCCCGCCGGCCCGATCCCTTGGGTCTGGTAAGTATGGGGAATCTAGAGACCCCAATGGTGACACTTTTCACCCAAATGGGAGTGCCCGTGGTATTGCCGCCGGCCCTCACAGAGGATCTGGTTAATAAAGGGAAGCAGCTTGCCCCGGAGTTCATTTGCTATCCGATGGTAACCTTGTTGGGCCAAATGCAAAAGCTGGCAGAACAAGGGGTCAGACGGATCGTGATGATTCAGGGTAAAGGCCGCTGCAGGCTAGGGTGGTACGGGCAGATCATGGAAGGCATACTGCAAAGGGCAGGTTACCGGGTTAAGGTACTTACCGTTGACTCGCCTTTCCCTGTAGGAGAGAAATGGGCGAGCTTTGTGAACTCCTACAAAGAGATTGCCGGAAACCCGGGGACGCTGAAAGCCTTGAAAGCGGCCTTCATGGCCATAAAAAAACTTCAGATTTTGGATGCGGCTGCTGACAAACTGAGGGAATTGCGAGCCTTCGAAAAAAACCGGGGAGAAGGGGAAAGGCTGTTCAGGAAGTTTGAAAAAGATGTGGATGAATCGAAAACCCCGGGGGAGGTTAAGCAAGCCTTCAGCCAGTACATCACAAAAGCGGGCAAGGTGCCGAGAATTCCTGTCGTTCCTGTAAAAGTGGCGGTGGTCGGGGAAATTTACGTTGTAAACGAGCCTTTCGTAAATAAAAATGTCGAACGAATCTTGGGGACTCTTGAGCAAAGGGTGAGAGTCTACAACAATCTGGGAGTCTTTAGCTGGTTGGCATCTCGCCTTTTCAAAACACCCAAAGCGATGGCAAACAGACGGGCCATCAACCTGGCCGCCGCTCCCTACCTGAACCTGGAGGTGGGAGGCCACGGGCTTGAATCTGTGGGGGAAACCGTATTGGCTGCGGAAAACGGAATGGATGGAGCCTTGCACCTTTTTCCTTTCACATGCATGCCCGAGATCATCGCCCAGAACATTTTGGTGAAGGTGTCCGATCATCTGGATTTTCCTGTATTGTCCCTGATGATCTCCGAGCAAACTGGGACACAAGGGTTGCTTACCAGGCTTGAGGCGTTTTGCGACCTTCTGGCTGGAAGGAAAAAACATAGGAAGATGCAGGGCTAATGGGAAGAAGTCGCGGGCGATTTCTCGGGGTCGACGTTGGAAGCGTAACCACCAAATTGGTCCTCATCGACCGTGAAAAGCAAATTGTCTTCGAAGAATATTTGAGAAACGATGGGGGCCCGTTGGATGCTATTCAACGGGGATTTAGAAACCTTTGTTCCAACGGCCACCGCGAAGGCATCATATCCGTGGGCAGCACCGGTTCGGGCAGGGAATTGGCAAATGCCGTCGTCGGGGCTGACTTGGTCAAAAACGAGATTTCCTGTCACGCTAAAGCCGCTTCCTTCATGTTTCCCGACGTGGGCACCCTCATAGACATTGGCGGCCAGGATTCAAAAATCGTGTTTTTCAAAGACGGCTACCCCACCGGATTCAACATGAACACGGTATGCGCTGCAGGCACCGGCTCGTTTCTGGATCACCAGGCCGCCCGGCTCGGAATACCCATACAAGAATTCGGGCAATGGGCCCTCAGGTCTACGTCGCCGGCCAGAATCGCGGGACGGTGCGGAGTGTTTGCCGAATCAGACCTCATCCACAAACAACAAATGGGGTACAGGAAAGAAGACCTAATTGCAGGGCTTTGCGTGGCTTTGGCGACCAACTTTCTTACAAACGTTGCCAGGAGTCAGAAAATCAGGCCCAGGGTCCTGTTCCAGGGCGGGGTCGCTGCCAACTTGGGGATTCTCAAAGCCTTGCAGGACAGGATCGGTTTACCGGTCATTGTGCCGCCTCACTTTCGAGTCATGGGAGCTTGGGGGGCCGCGATTTTGACTCTGGAAAAGTGGGAGGACGGGGAAATCAAGAAACCGGGATTCAGAGGCGCAAGCAGGATAGCCAACGTTTCCGCTTTGAGCAAAGGGTTTTCTTGTTCCGATTGCTCCAACAACTGCGAAATCCAAGAGATCATCATAGACGGGCACCCGGTGGTTCGGTGGGGTTCCAAATGCGGAAAGTGGGAAGACCTTCAAAAGGAACTGCCCGACACCGAGGAAGTCTCTTTTAGCACACCTTCCGGCTGAAGGAAATGGCGGACACAGAAACGAAGTAGTTTTTGAGACAAAAACATGAGAAAGCGCCGGAGGGATCCTGGTACGTGCCAAGAATTGTCCACTGTGCCGATTTACATGCGGGGAAACCGGTTTCCCGGAACCTCGACGAGGAAAAAGCGTCTCGGAGAAGACGGGAAATCGAGACCAGCCTCCAAAGGATCATACATGTTGTCCGCGAGGAAAAAGCTGACTTGCTTGTTATTTCGGGAGACCTTTTCGAACACAGGTATACCAGGCCGTCTTGGGTAAAAGAGGCATCTCACATTTTGGCGTCGGTTCCTGCCACCAGAGTGTTTATTGCCCCGGGGAATCACGATCCGGCTTTGCCCGACTCTTTGTACCGGAGCGTTTCTTGGCCCGACAACGTGACCGTGTTTTTTTCACCCCAGATAGAAGAAATCCTTTTGCCCCAGTTGGGCGTCTCAGTCTACGGCCGGGGTTTCAATTCTTTCACCGACAGGGTTAGGGCTTTGAGGGATTTTGCAGTTCCTGACAGAGGCCTGAGCAGCATTATGGTCGTTCACGGAGACGTCGTTCTTCCCGGCCTGAGCGCGGAATCCCCTTATTCCCCCATAATGGGGGACGATATCGCCCGATCCCGACTCGACTATTTGGCCTTGGGACATGTTCACGCGCCCATGCATCAAGTTGTGGGCGGCACTACTGTCGTGTACCCGGGTTGTCCGGAACCTCTTGATGTGGGCGATGAAGGGCAACGGGGGATATACCTGACCGATATCAGTAAAGACGAATTTAACGGGACTCGCGTGAAGGCGCAGTTTGTTCCTCTTTCTGTAAGGGAAGTGCGATCCGCTAAGATTGATATCGGGGGGTTGGAAACCCATGAGCAAGTTCGAAACGGTCTTTTGGCGGTTGGTGACGAGACTTGCCGCCGCCAAAACCTGTGGACCGTGACTTTGACGGGAAGGGTCGATCCGGCTCTCAGCATAGATACACAATCCTTGGAAAGGGAGCTCTCTGAAGATTTCTTTTCCATAAGGATAACTCCGGATTATGCGCCTGATTACGATTTGGATGTCCTAATGAATCCGGACAATCAGAGCCTGGAAGCCCGTTTCGCCAGGCATCTCCTTGAATGCAGGCAAGAATCCCTTGCCGCAAAGGATGAACGGGGTGCCAGGGTGGCTGAGCGCGCTATGCATTACGGACTTGACTCGTTGAGGCAAGGCAAAATTATTTTGAGAGGGAGACGGTGGAATTGAAGCTGCGGGCTTTACTTCCCAAAGCTTTCGGCAAATTCCAGGCCGATTCCCCAATTCTTCTAAAAGACGGGCTCAACATAATTTGCGGCCTGAACGAGGCCGGAAAATCGACCCTGCAGGATTTTATTCAAGGCATGTTTTACGGGTTCAAAAGGGAGGGCAGATCCCGGGTTTCCCGTTTGCCCGAGTTCGATAGATACCGGCCGTGGGTTGGGTCCGAATACAAAGGGGTAATAGTCTACGATCACGGGGGCAGAAAATACAGGGTTGAGCGGTCCTTCGATCCAGACAACGTGAGAATAATCGACGACGATACGGGAGAGGACCTCACAGGTTCCTTTGCCCAAGACGTGAGAAGGGAGTACGATTTTCCCCAACGGCACTTGGGCATGTCTTTCAAAGAGTTTCGCAACACCGTGTGGATCGGGCAGTTGGGAAGCCCCCAAGAACCCGGCCTCGGAGCCGAAATCCAAGACAGGCTGCAAAGCATTCTTGGAGGGGGTGTTGAAGATGTGTCCCTGGCCAAGGCATTGTCCTCTTTGGGGGAAGAGCGTGCCCGGATAAAGACGCCCCGCAGCACAAAAGCCCGTTTGGATCAGGTTCTTGAAAGGCTTGAGAGCCTGGGAAAAGAAGCGTCAGCCGCGGGCATCCGGGAAGCCGAAGTCAGAGAGTGGATGATCCGGTCGGCTAATCTGGGCCGGCTGCGCCAGGAACTGGAAGATGAGCTGCAGAAGAGCGAGAAGGAGTTGAAGCGGCTCAGGCTGTCCTTTTTGGGCCAAATCCTGTCAAAGTCACAAGAACTTGGCGACCGCATTGACGTTTTGGAGGCAGAGATTGCCCGACGCGCGTGGGCTGCGGACCTTCCGCAGGGGGTAGAGCAAGAATACGGGGCCCTGTGCCGGGACTTGGGCGCTCTTGAGGAGCGGATCTGCGAAACGGAAACCTTTTTGGCCCAGATCACCGGCAAGATAAAGCCGGTTCAGGAAGAGCTCGATGGCCTGTCTCAGGTGAAAGGCGCCGGGGTGGATGAGGCAGCTCTGGCTACCTTGTACGGGCGCTACACCTCTTCAAAAGCCACAGCCGCAAAAGGGGAGAGGCTCGCCAACGAAGCCAGGCGCGAACTCAGGGCAGCTGAGGGAGACGCCACTATGAAAAGCCTTCTGTCAAGAGATCTTGGGGATGAGGCTTTGAAGCGTGCCGAGGAACTGAGAGAAACTCGTTTGCTGGCCGAAAACGAACGCGGCAACCTGGATATCGAGGTTGAGAAGGCAAAATCTGTTGTAGCCGTAGTGAACCCCGGCGGGGCGTCCGGTTGGATTTACGCTTTGGCCTTGGGGGTTTTGGGCATTGCGGTGCTTTTGACGTTCATGGGCATGCCTTTGGGTGTGCCTGCGTTTTTGGTGGCGGTGGCGATTTTTGGCGCGGGACTGATGCGTCAAGGGAAAGTTTCCAAAGTCAAACGGGAAAACCAAAAGATTTTGGATGAAATAGAGTCTCAAAGAAGCCGTCAGATTGCGATAATTGAAAAGGCGAGGGCGGCGGAATCGGGCTATCTTGATGCCTTGAGCGTATCTTCCATCGAACAGCTGAGGGTTCTTGTAAGGGAGACGGCCAAGCACAGGGTCCGTCTCAAGTCGGCCAAAGATAGGTACGATTTGGCCCACCACTACTGGTTTGAGGCGTCCCAGGACCTGTCGACAGCAGAAAAAGGGCTGTTTGAAATCCTCAAAAAGACCGGCTGTCTCCAAAAAAACGGCCAGGTAACCGATGCTGCTGTGGATTTACTAAAAAACCGTTTGGCGCAGGCATCTTCTCTTACCGCAAATCTCAAAGACTTTGGTTCGCGGGAACAGGAAGCCAAAACCCAGCTTCGGGGTTTTAGCAATCACAAGTGTTCTTTGGATGACAAAATGCTTTCTTTGTGTCGGGATTCGGGAGTCGGGGATAGTCGCGAGCTTTCCTGCAAAATAGCTGCCAAGAGAGAATATGACGACCTTCGCAGAACCATTGATGAACTTGGGGAAAGGCGGATAGCGACCTTGGCGGGACGGCCTCCGGAAGAAATACAAGAGGAGATCGCCCTCTTGTCTCAAGCAATGGGGGCCCATGAGCCTTCTGTCAGGGGGACAGTCAGCGAAAAGGAATACCAGGACAGGCGGGCGGAGCTGGACCTCAAAAAAGCAAAGATGGCGGAGATTAACGCCCAGATTGCCGCCTTGGAAAAAGGGATACGTCTGAGGAGCGACGAGGGGCGTTCTTTGGCCCAAATCCTTGAAGAAACAGACCGCGTCAAATCTTTAGAGGACGAGCTTCTGATGGACAAAGATGCTTTGGAGAAGGCCTACATGTTATTGGACGATTTGTCCAAAAGCATTCGCCGGGAATTCGCTCCTGCTTTGAATCACCGGGCCGGGGAGGTGCTCGGGGAGATAACGGGGGGCAAATACAATGCAGTTAAGGTGTCGGCGGATTTGGAGATGAGCGTGATTCACCCGACCACTTCGGAGGTTACGGGAATCGCGTCGCTTTCCAGCGGGACGCTGGATCAATGTTGTTTCGCACTGCGTGTGGCGGTGGCCGAAATCATCGCGGGAAACAGGGATTTCCCGTTGTTTTTGGACGATTCTTTCGTCCAGTACGATGATTTCAGGTTGGAAGGGGCTTTGAAGGTCTTGTCTTCGCTTTCCCGGCACCACCAGATCGTTTTGTTCTCGTGCCATAACAGGGAAGAGCGGATAGCTGAAAAGTTGGGGCTGCGGTACAATGCGATCACAATTTAGGGTTTCGCTTGTGGCCCCGTTGCGCCCAATCGCAGCGACAGGCAGGAACACGCCATATCCAAAATCGTGAGTGAAACGGTCAATTCTCTCATGGTCACCGGTTCTCCTGAGTATTCCCGAAGGTAAATTCCCGGGTGTACCAAATTTCTGACCACGCGGACCACTTCCACCAGGTCTCCTACTTGCACACGTTCTGGGCCGGTATCAACCCCGGTATCCCGGCTTGCCGGCAGCCATCCCAGTTTCCTTGATACCAGCAAAAACTGGGACAGTCCCCAGTCCTTCATGGGTCTCGAAAACTCTCTGGCGCCAGATGCTCTGACTAATTCCAAAACGTCCTGGCGAAAACATTGGGTCATGGCCATCAAAGCGGCTTCAAGCGCAGAGGCCAACAACACACATCCGGCAAGGTAGGCTCCGGACTCAACGCATTTTGCCGCCTCATCCCGGTACATCTCGAAGGCCTTTAGGGTTCTTTTCACATCCTCGGGCACTTGGCACATCCTTTCTGCTGCCAGGCTTAGGTGTGCTTGGCAGGGCATCCCCCGCAACCCTGCCCCCCGGGGAGCGCCTTACAAGGATTTTGCCCGACAGGTTTTTCGATTAGACCCCGGTCCGGCTTTTGACGTAAAGTAGATGTGTACCATTTCAAGAAACGGAGTGGTCGCTATGTTGAAGCTCGCTCATGTGTCCAAAAGTTACGGAGATTCCGTAAAAGCGGTGGATGATCTGACGCTACACATCCGGCCCGGGGAAATTTTCGGGTTCTTGGGCCCAAACGGCGCCGGGAAAACCACCACGATAAAAATGATCGTGGGCATTTTGGAGCCCGACGAAGGGTCAATTGTCCTTAAAGACTTTGATACAAGAAAAGAGTCAATTCGATCAAAAAAGCAGATGGGGTTTGTCCCTGACGAAGCGAACCTGTGGGATAAGCTGACCGGGGCCGAATACCTTTCGTTCATGTGCGATGCTTACGGGGTGCCCGGGGGGGAAAGGGATGGCAGGGTGAGACCACTGCTGGACGCTTTTGAGATGTCGGGGGCGCTGAATGACCTCATCGGCAGTTACTCCAGGGGGATGAGGCAAAAAATAGCGCTCATCGGATCACTCCTGCATCGTCCCCCACTGTGGGTCCTTGACGAACCGATGGTCGGGCTTGATCCAAGATCATCATTTTTGCTCAAAGAGTTCATGAGATCCCACGTTTCCGGCGGGGGGTCGGTGTTCTTCTCGACCCACGTCATGGAAGTGGCGGAGCGCTTGTGCGACAGGATCGGCATCATCCACAAAGGCAAGCTGATTTCCACCCACACTGTTGAAGAGATGAAAAACCTCTTTGCCCAGGAGGGTGACAAATCACTCGAGGAGATTTTCCTGAAGATCACCGAGGCCAAACTGCCGGAAGAACAGCTCCGTTCATTGGCCGAATAGCAAATATGTCAAGCGTTGGGTGATTCTTTTTAGGAGGTTCCGGCATGGATGCGAAAAACGGCGTTCTATTGAGAAACAAGGTGCGGTCGCCAATATGGGCCTTAGTGACCACCCAGTTTACAAACGAATACGGCGCCAAAAGCCTGTCCGAGAAGTTGGGTTTGGGTAAAAAGGCCCGATTTGTTTACTTATATTTGGGCTTGCTTGCTGTGGCTTTCATCCCGGTGGTGGGTCTGCTTTACTCCTTTGCCAAGGTTCTTGCGGCTCAATCCGTCATGTTAGGCCAACCGGGTTTGCCCGTGATACTGGCCGTGACGGCGGGACAGAGCATGGTAGTGTTTGTGGGGATAAGCGGCATCATGTCCATCCTTTACTACAGCGACGATTTGGAGACCCTTCAAGCAATGCCTTTTAGCCCCAGACAGATAATGCTTGCCAAAGTGGCAGTGGCTCACGTTGGGGCAGTCCTGGTTACAAGCGTTGTAGTGTTGCCTTTTTTGGTGGCTTTGGGCCGTCAGCTGGCTTTGCTGGGGTACTGGTTGCCGGTGCTCCCTGTTCTGCTGGCAGTACCGGCGATTCCCCAGGGGCTTGCGGTGTTGGTGGTAGTCTTCATCATGCGGGTAACAGGCAGATCAAAGAAAAGGGACTTCTTCAGGGTCATCTTCGGCCTTCTGTTCTTTGTTGTGATAATGGTGTTTCAGTACGTGAACATGAATATGACGCGACACGGCCCGGAACAAATGATGCAGGCCATAATGGAGCGAAACGGTCTCATTCAAGCCATCGCGGGTTTTTATCCGCCTCTGAAGTGGGCGGCCTGGGCCTTAACGGGGGATACCCTGGCCCTCCGCCTTGGCGGTATTTTCCTTTTCGTGGGGGGTTCCATAGGATTTCTTGCAGGCATTTCCTTGCTTGCCGAGCGCTGGTTTCTTGGAGGCATTTCGAGGGGTATAGGAAAAGTGGCGGCAGGGCCCGGCGCCCTTAAGCGGGCACGGAAAGCAGCGGTTTCTGCCCCGGTGGCCTTTGGCGGCAGAGGCCGTTCGCCGGTCTTGGCGGTTTTTTGGCGGGAACATCGCATGCTCACAAGGACGCCCAATTTTGTTTTGACCGCTCTCATCAACCTGGCAATAGTCCCCATAATGGTTGTCGTCAGTTCTTTTTCGGCAGGGGCGGCAGATGTGGATTTGCTCGCCATGCTGAGGAGCGCGGTGTCAAAAGACTTTATCATTCTGGGCGCCGTGGCCGTTCACGGTCTGATGGTGTCTTTGAACCAAGTGTCGTCCACAAGCGTTAGCAGGGAAGGGGCGATGTTTTGGTCCAGCAAGGCCATTCCCGTGTCTCCTGCCAAGCAAGTGAGGGGAAAGGTTTTGTACGGCCTCGCTTACTCTCTTGTTCAACTGGCCATATTGATCGTGGCCTTGGTATTGTTGCTAAAAATGAACGTGACTGATCTCCTTTGGGTGGCGCTTTTGGGAATGTTGGTGTCTTGGCCCGTGACCGCAATATGCCTCATGAATGATCTGCTCATGCCCAAACTCAAATGGACCAACCCGCAGCAAGCCATGAAAGGCAACCTTGGCGCCCTGGTGGCAAGCGTCTTGTCTGCGGCCTACCTGGCCCTTTTCTATTTTGTGGTAAGGTTTGCCTACCCCCGTGGGGTAACCGGGTTGGGTCTCTACGGAACTCTGGGCTTTTTGTTGATAATTACCGGGTTTTTTCTGCAGAGGATTCTGGATTCTTTTGCGGTGTCCAGGTACAAAGCAATCGAGGTTTGAGCCGGGGGGTTTTGGGCCGGTCCTCACCGGTCGCATCCATGGGATGAAGGGAGGTTAGGGGAATGCTTGGTCGAGCGAAAGCAGTTGAAAAAGATATTATCGGTTGGCGGCGGGAGTTTCACAGGCATCCCGAATTGCTTATGGATACCTTCAGGACTGCCGGTACCGTCGCCAAAGCCCTTGCCGGTTTCGGACTGGAGGTCAAGTTCCTTGTAGGAAATACAGGTGTTGTGGGTTTGATCAGGGGCGACAAGGCAGCGGACCCCGGCAAGACTTTAGCCATAAGGGCGGATATGGATGCGTTGCCGGTTGTGGAAGAAACCGGCTTGCCTTTTTCCTCAGAAGTGGCCGGGGTGATGCATGCATGCGGGCATGATGCCCACATGGCGATGGCGCTGGGCGCGGCCAAGATTTTGTCGGAACTAAAAGGCGAGTTTTCCGGCAATGTAAAATTCATATTTCAACCGGGTGAAGAGGGAAGCGGCGGCGCACGGTTCATGATAGCAGAAGGGGTTTTGGAAGACCCCAAAGTTGATGCCATAATCGGCGGACATGTTGGCACGTTGTGGCCCGTGAAAACCGGTCAGGTTGGCCTGAAACCCGGGCCCTTTATGGCCGCCAGTGATACTTTGAAGATCACGGTTACAGGAAAAGGAGGGCACGGAGCAGCGCCTGATCAGTCGGTGGATCCCGTGGTGGTTTCCGCCCAAATAGCCCTTGCGCTTCAAACCATCGTGTCCAGAGAGGTGTCGCCTGTAATTCCGGTCGTAGTCTCCATAGGTGTAATCAGGGCAGGGACCGCGGGCAACATAATCCCCGATTCATGCGTAATGGAAGGCACCGTAAGGTATCTGGACCGGGAGATGTCCTCTTTCATCCCGGGTCGTGTGAAAGAGATCGCTCGGGGCATTGCTTCTTCCATGAGGTGCGAAGCGGATGTCCGGTACGAGTTAGGATACCCTCCCCTGATAAACGATCCTGGCACAACTGCTTTTTTGAAAGAGACTGCGGCGAGACTTTTGGGCCCCCAGAACGCGGTGGAGCTGTCTATGCCGATCATGGGCGGTGAAGATATGGCCTACTATTTGCAGCAGGTGCCGGGCACCTTTTTTGCCCTTGGTAGCAGCGATCCTTCTTTGGGGCCAACGTATCCCAATCACCATCCGAAATTTGATATAGACGAAAACGCACTTCATGTGGGGGCTGCTTTGTTTGCTCAGGCGGCATTGGATTTTTTTAACCCAAATCCCGTGGCGTGAAATGCTTTCGTTTGAGTGTTCAATCGGACTGTGAGGGTCCGGAACGGGCTAGCTTGTAGCATAGGGGGTTGTCGTGTGAAACCGGATATTACGAACCTGCACATAAATGGAAATCGCTTGTGGAAAAGCCTTCAGGCTCTCTCGGCAATAGGTGAGGGCAGGGAAGAGCACTCTGGAGTGTCCAGGCTTGCTTTCACTCCTGAAGACATGGAGGCCCGGAAATGGCTCTTGAATCAATTTATCAAAGCAGGACTTGACGGCGCCATAGACCATTTTGGCAACGTGACCGGAGAGTACCGCCCTCCGGGTCATAACGGAAGCTGCCGCCGGGCCATTATCCTGGGATCACACACGGACACCGTTCCCCAAGGGGGTATGTTTGACGGGGCTTTGGGCGTCCTGGCAGGTCTGGAATGCGCCCGAATTATCGCTGAAAACCGGGTGCCCCTGAACCATCCCTTACAGGTTGTGTCCTTTTCCAACGAGGAAGGTTCCCGGTTGGGGCCCGGGATGTTCGGCAGCCGGGCTTTTTTTCAAGGAATTCCCCAAGAGGAGTGGGATTCCGTCGCGCCAGTTCTTAAACGTGCGGGACTTTTTGCGGCGGTCCCCCCGACAATTCCACCTGCCCCGAGGCCCGTAGCCGATTATGCAGGCTATTTGGAGCTTCACGTTGAACAAGGGGAAGTCCTTGACAGGGGCGGCTTCGATATCGGGGTTGTTCAGGGAATAGTGTGCATCCACCGTTTTTCGGCCACATTTGTGGGGATGGCTAACCACGCCGGGACAACCCCAATGGAATTTAGAAAGGATGCCCTTCTGGGAGCCGCCCGCTTGGCGCTTTTGGTCCCTGAGATGGTAAGTGACTTTGGGTCCGGGGCAAGCGTGGGGACGTGCGGCCAAATCAGCGTGCTGCCCGGCGGGAGCAACATTATTCCCGGGCAAGCGGATCTATCGGTAGAAGTGCGGGATTTAGACGACGAAGTGGCACGGCGCATAGTATCAGCGTTGCGCCGGGGCGCCGGTAAGATAGCGGCTGAAATGAATTTGGAAGTCCGGCTTTCGCAGGTAGACGAGATAGGCTCGGCTGCAATGGATGAGAGAATTCAGGATACCGTGGAAAAGTCGGCCAAGGAAATGTCTTTTAGGGCCCTTAGGATGCCTTCCGGGGCCGGGCATGACTGCATGATTGCCGCCGGGCTCTTGCCCTCGGGCATGGTTTTTGTACCCAGCAAAGGCGGAATCAGCCACAGCCCAAAAGAATGGACCGACAAGGAGCAGTGCGCTCGTGGGGCCGATGTGCTGTTGCGAACATTGCTTCGGCTAGATGCCATCCTTTAAGGCCGCGGGGGTTGGCCGGAAGGTGCCCGCTCAGGGGCCCAAGAAGCCCGAGTAGTGCCCCAGGATCGCCAGCAGGCGGGCCAGACATTTGGTGGCGTGACGGGCATTGTCCGCATCCAAACCGGGCTTGGGGCAGCCCGCGCTCCAGGCGTCCAGATAAATGCTTGCGTCTTCCACCCGAATGCCTGTCGCACCCATCAGGTCCAGGCCGAGCCGTAACAGGTTTGTACCCGCCCGGGTATCCGTGTCGGTGAACACGGGAAGCCCTATTCCCTC
This sequence comes from uncultured Eubacteriales bacterium, assembly GCA_964646385.1. Lineage (GTDB taxonomy): Bacteria > Bacillota > Sulfobacillia > Fermentithermobacillales > Fermentithermobacillaceae > JAXGZG01. The sequence goes on from CAZYEC010000001.1 coordinate 121,435, forward strand.
CAACCAGGTGTCCTCGTAGTTAATTTCCACTCCCATCATTCCGTAGGATTTGGACACCCGGAGCCTTGTGCGAATTTCTTTGGGGCATTCCTCTAGCCCCTGCAGTACAAGCTCATGCAAATCGTCCACTAATTCAAAAAAGCGTCGAGGTCGCCCTCGCAAAAGCGCCAGAAGATCTGCCTGATATGCCACCGTTTCCGGTTCTGGAACCTGGGATTCAAAAGGGGCACCTTCTGCTGCGTATCCAAAAGAAGGCGGGGGGATGTGAAACCCGGCATCCTTTCTGATGGGTGAGATCAGTTCTTCGGCGCCTACCAACAATGCGGGCGACCTGTCTCCTCTGCGCGGCCACAAACGGTAGACCGTTGCTCCTGCCTGCAAAGGACTTTCGGTTTCCCCCATGAAGGGGAACGAATGCCTGGCATCCACCACGTAGGGAACGTTGAATTCGGCTGCAATCTGGCTCAAACCCAGCTGTAGCAGGGGGGCGCCGTTTTGGCTTTTGACCCCTCCTGAAAGACCCGGGGTATCATACCCCAACGAGATAAACCCGGCCAAGTTTGCGGTGTGGGCCTCGGCGGCGGCCGCTATAATTTGCAGGGACGATTCGGGATCTACTCCGGTCAAAAAGGGTGTCTGCACGAAAGAGATGCCGTGATTTGCGTAGATAGCACCATGCAAGGGGACGACGACAGAACCCAAACCTGGAAATCCGCGCAAAAACTGTGAGGGGCCCCGGCACCCTTTTTCTGCAAGAATGTTTCTATATTTTGCGGGGTGGACAGACCCGTAGGATGCCAGGCGAGCGGCGTACTTTTCCCAAGGCATTATGTAGCGGGCGCCGCCTCCTTTGTCGCTTTCCTTATCCCGGGGTGCGAAACTCCCTTGACAAGCAGCCCACATGGCCGATTCTGCCGAGGAGAAAGGGCACGCGTCGTAATCGTCACCCAGAGCATCTTTCACTATCTCCCTGATCTTATCCCTCGATGCCGAAGGTGGAATGGCCCCCGCAGGGGCACCGATCTGTTCTTGCGGGGCACGTTTTTGGGGGGGCTTAAGTTCCTTTGCCATGTTGTCTGCTTCAGCCAGAATCTCCCGGGCGCGGGAACCCAAATGCTGGTACATTTGAAAACGATATTTGTGTTTGGGCACAAAGATACCTCCCGGCGCCGGCCTTACTTGGATTCTTCCCGCTGTTGGCCGGAGGGATACTCCGCCCCCCGAACCATACGATTCCAATCAGGGCAGAGCCCCAACCTTGAAAAGGTTTCGCGGGACGGGATGCCGGTTTTAATATCCCACCCACGGGCAGCATAGTATTGGTCGAGCATAGGCTCCAGTTCCACAACGCTACCTTTGGAAGGTCCGCTGGAATCAGGTAAGGGTTCATTGAGAAACCGGGGAGGTAAAGTGTCGTCTTTTCGAGTTATGCCCCTTTCCACCAAAAAGGCTCGTTCGATGTTCATGATCCGTTCAGCCGCTCTTTGCAGGGACTTTTCCCCGAAATCAAGTCCCGTAGCGGCTCTAAGAATTCGGGCTGCGGGTCCAAAAGGGACGGCTTCCATATTGACTACAGTGTTTTTGCAGGCGTTAAGAGAATCGGCCAAAACGCACAGTTCTTCAAAGTGTTTTACGAGCTTCCCTTTTCCCTCGTAGGCCAGGCGGAAAGCGGCGCCCTCAGAACCGAACCTTTTTAAGGCCTCTTGCCGGTCTTCCGTGAACTCGAAAGACGGTTCCGACCTGGTATGGTCTCCGCCCCTTGACGATACAGCCAAACCCAAGGCGTAGCCTTTTAGTCCCCTGGGATCCGCCTGGAAAAATTCGAGTCCCTTTACGTGCATTGCCAGATCCAGGCAGTCTCCGCCTAACCTTTGAGCGGCTTTTTTGATTCCGCAGGCAAAAAGGTCCCCCACACCTTCTCTGAACGCGATCTTCCGGATCATCTCAAGAATACCTTTGTGGGAACCCCACTCCAAATCCAAGCCGTCCAGGTCGGCCTCAGAAAGAAGACCTTTCTCGTAACACTCCATGGCAAAAGAAATGCATTCTGAAACGCCTATAACGTCCATTCCGTACCTGTTGCACAAATCTACGGCTGCCAGGCTCACACCCAAATCCGAGTTGCCCACCCTTGAAGAAAAGCCGGCAAGACCCTCGAACTCGGGGCCCTCACTTTCCAGGCCCTTGCGTTCCCCCGTTTCTATCCTGTAATACCTGCTGCAGGGGATCGGGCAGCCGTGACACGCTTTCGACTTGACCTTGTGCAGGCGCGCGAGAGTCTCCCCAGATACCAGATGGGCCCACTCAAACCTGCCCGTCTGGTAGTGGCGGGTGGCAAGGGCGCCAAGCTGGTTCAGAGAAGTTACCAGTTGAGTGGTACCAAGCCAGCCTCTGGTGGCGTACTGTGGGTGGTTATAGATGGTTTCCTCAAGATTTCGGATGAGTCCGGAAAACTCTTTGGGGTCTGCGATTTTTACGGGACAGGTCCCTCGCACCACAATAGCTTTTACGTTTTTGTGGGCCATAAGGGCGCCCATGCCCGTTCTCGCCGCTGCTCGTACCAGGTTAGCGAAAACGCCGGCCATAGTCACGCCGTTTTCTGCGGCTTGCCCCAAGGTTAAGATTTGGATTCTTGGATCTCGGATTTCTTCCCTAATCAAGCGGTCTGTTTCCCGAACATCGTTGCCCCACAAATGAGATGCCGGGCGAATCTCCAGGGTCCTATCTTTAATGAACAAGTACACGGGTTCAGGCGACTTTCCCGTCAGGATGACCTGGTCAAACCCCGCATACTTGAGTTCCGAACCCCAAAAGCCTCCCGCATTCGAGTCCCCCAATATTCCGGTGTGGGGGGAAAGGCCCGTCACGTTGAACCTTGAAGCTCCCGGAAACAGAGTTCCGTTAAGGGGGCCTACGCCCAAGATCAGGGGATTCAACGGGGACCAAGGATCAGTACCTCGGGGCACCGTGTCCCATAGTGTTCTCACATTGAACCCGCGCCCTCCGATGTACTGCCGGGCAAAATCCGGCTCCAAAGGCCTTGAGTCCCATGTTCCGAGGGAGAGATTAACGTGCAAGATTCTACCTGCATATCCGTAAGTCGTCGGTTTCATTAAGTATCATCTTCTCTGGTTTGAGGGTTGAACCGCAGTATTTGCTCGGCAAGCGGCCTGTTTTCTTAAAGGTTCAGTCTTGCCAGGCTGGGAGAACCTTGGGGGTTGGGGTGCTTCCCCGGCCCTTCCAAAGCGGATGGCTCCCGTCGGGCAGGCCTCAACGCAACCGGGTTTGCCGCCGCACAGGTCGCAAATCAAGGGATATCCTTCCGCATCAACATGGATGGCTCCAAAAGGGCAGGCCTTAATGCACAGGCCGCATTTCAAACAAAGAGTCCGGTCCAAAGCAACAGACTGCGTGATTCTGTTCCTGTACAAAGCCCCTCGGGGGCACACTTCTATGCATTGGGCCGCGCTGCACTGGCGACAGACTACCGGAACATCGAGCCCCAAACCGTCGTCTTTGTTAACCCGTATACGCGATAATTCCGGCCCATAATACCCTGTGTGCGCAAAACTGCATGCCATTTCACAACGCCTGCACCCCGTGCAGTGATCGGCAACCACCAGCATGCGGCGGGGGGGTCGAAGTTTGTACATTTGGCCCTCCTCAAAACAGCAAAAAAACCGCTTTATCTGCAGTTCAATAGATTCGTCAAAAAGCCCGAAGAACCCTCTTGCATAAGGTATAAGGAAAAGGAATCCTTTGTCGATACACCCAGTGAATCCCTTTTTAATGGAGATTTTGATATTCGGGTAAGCGAAAATCAAAGGTGGCTGTCCCATGAACGGCTTGGCTTGGGTCAAAGACGGGATCATCGGCGTGAAACCACCGGCTCCCGGTGGTTCTCCCGCCGTTGTGGTCCCCTGCCCTCAAGTGGAGCTTATCGCGACGGGTCGCAAGACTGCCAAAGAGACCCAGGTGGTCGATTCCAGCCATATCAAAGCGAATTTGCCCCAAACGGCACCGTCTGTAGCTTATACCCTAAAAATCAGCCCGGACGGAATTGTGGCACATTTAAGCGTCATTGCCAAGGCCGGAGTCCGGTTGAGACTTGTGGACAAAAAGCCTTCGGACCGCCTCATTTTGGAGGTTAGCGACGAGCCGGTGCCCCCCAAAAGCAGCCTGGAAGAGGTCTTGGAATTTCTTGCATCCCAGGGAGTGCGGGTCGGCATCGATGAGAAGGCCTGTCGTTTCGCTGCAGAAACTCTGCCCGCCGAGCCGGTGCCGGTGGCCAGGGGAATCCCACCCACACCGGGCACCGACGCCCATCTGCAGATGCTCGTTCGCCTTCAAAAGACCGTGGAACTGCCTCAAGATACATTGAGAGTCGATTTCAGAGAAATCGTGCAAATGCCCGACGTAAAGGAAGGGAAACCCATCGCGGTCAAAACCGATGCCGTTCCCGGGACTCCCGGAACTTCTGTGACGGGCTCCCCGGTCTTGCCCCCCAAGCCGAAAGATATCAGAATAAGGCCGGGGAAAGGCACCCAAGTCGTTCCTAAAGAAGGCGGCGAAATTGTCCTGGCCGCTGTTTCTGGGTGTCCTATGTACAACGAACGTTCGGGCGTCATTACCGTGGAGCCCCTTCTCATTCATCCCGGGGATGTCGATCTGTCGTCGGGGAATATCCGCAGCAGCGGAAGCGTCCGCGTGCTGGGACAGGTAGCGGAGGGCATGAAAGTGGATTCCGAAGGCGAGCAACAAATATCCGGGGCCGTGACGGAAGCGACGCTTAAGGCCTGGGGCGGTATCACACTTGCGGGAAACGCTTTCAAATCAACCATAGAAGCGGGCAAGGATGTCTCCTGGATGACCAAATCATGCGAACTTTTGGAAGAGGCGGAAGAGATTGCCGAGGGAATTCTGCAATTGGAAGGGCATCTAAGAGCGTTTCTCGCCGAAACCGGGAGGGCCGGCAAAGAACAGGCGCTTCTATTGGTGGAGGAAACCTACCACACACATTTCAGAAAACTGGCAGAAACCGTGTCGACCATTTACAAGCAGGATTTAGCAAGATTTCCCGATGAAGTGGCCGGGCAAATCATGAGCGCCGTGGAGGCTCTGGAGGATGCCCGGCCTTGTGTGTTTGAGAGGGCAGGCGTCATTAGGAACGCTCTGGGGCTTGCCATCACCTGGATCAGAGAAGAGTCTCAGAAAGGCCAGTCGGACATCATCCTTCCTTACGCCCAGGGGTGCAAAATAAAGGCATCAAGGGACATTTTTGTGACGGGCCCCGGAGCTTTCTATTCCATTATGTCAGCCGGCCGCTCCATCAAAGTGGAAGGGTCCCCGGGCCTGGTCCGTGGGGGAACCGCCAAGGCAAGGGAGCTCGTAAGCGCCAAACAACTGGGTGGGCCCGGTTACGTTCCAACGATTGTGGAAGTCTCGGCTCAAGGGCAAATCTTGGCAGGCACTGTATTCCCCGGCACAGTCCTTTCCGTTGACAGGCGGCGGATGAAAACGGAAGACACGCTTTCTACCGTCAAAGCCCGGCTTGTCGGCGACAAAATGGTAATCAACAGCGCTTCAGGTCCTATCCGCGTTTGAATCTGGCTGCTACAAGAGACACAGCTGCGGCTTTCAACATATCCCCCGCTAGAAATGGGGCAGACCCCAAAAGAAACGCTTTGCCAAAGGACGTGCCCGCGTGCCAGGAGAGGTAGATTGCCCCCATCAAATGAAGCACCACAACTCCGCCAAAAATGTTTGCCAGTAATAGCTGCATCTTTGATTCTTTGAAACGGATCATCAAAAAACCGGTGGCCCAAGCCCCTGCCACAAAGCCCCAAAGGTAGCCCCCGGTGGGGCCCACCAAAGTGGCCGGCCCCGCCCGACCCCCGGCAAAGACGGGAAATCCCAGGCACCCCAAACCCAGGTAGCCGATCATGCTTGCTGCTCCCATCCAGGGGCCCAAGATGGATCCGGACAGCATGACCCCCAGAGTCTGCCCTGTAACGGGCACTGGGGTGAAAGGCAGGGGAATGGTGACAAAGGCCAAAACGCCTGTGAGGGCCGCCATCATGGCTGATTTCAAAAGGGAGGACAAAGGGATTTTTGGGTTTGCGGGCAAAATCTATCGCCTCCGGTATGTTAACAATATCACTATTATGAGTTAACATACCGGTTTCTTGCAACGGGTTTCAAACCCGGCCTGGAAGCTTTCTCAGGGACACATCTCCCGTTTCCACGGGTTTTACCCGGCCGTTTGCAGTTTCCAAAAGAAGTCTGCCCTGCCCGTCTATGCCCCTCATGATCCCGGTCTCGTCGTCCTCTCCCAGCAGACTTCGGTTTGTGACAATAACCTGTTGGTTTAGGAATGCGGAAACGCTGTTCATGGCCGGGGCAAGGTCTGAAAGTCCGTTTTCCAAAAAACTTTCATAGAGGGGTTCAAGATTGTTTAGGATAGAAGCGATCATCCGGTTCCTGCAGATTTTTCTGCCCAATTCTTGCGCAAGCGATGTGGCGGTGTGCTTCACTTTTTCCGGCACAGATTTCATCGACGCGTTGGCGTTTACCCCAATGCCCATCATCACGTAAGACACTTTGTCTATTTCCGCTTTCATTTCGCACAGGATACCCGAGACTTTCTTGCCGGATATGAGGACGTCGTTGGGCCATTTGACTTTTGCGTCCAGGCCGTACAGATTTCCCAAAGACAAAGCGACAGAGTAGCCTGCGACCAGGGCCAGAGCCGGCACTTTGGCGGGCGCCAGAAAGGGGCGCAACAGCAAGGACATAAAAACTCCGCCGGGCGGCGAAATCCACCGGCGCCCCAACCTGCCTTTTCCTTTTGTCTGGGTCTCAGCTACGATGAGCGTACCGTGGGGGAACTCCTTGCCTCCCCGCGAACCCGGATCCGCAAGGGCTTTCCCGTCTTCGTTGGTTGAACCTGTTTCTGAGGCATAAAGTATTGTCTGCCCCAATGTTTTTGTGTTTAGTAGCCCCTGAACAGCCCCAGGCACTATCAAATCCGCATCGCCCGGCAAACGGTACCCCTTGTTTTTTGCTGTAAGGATGGGGACCCCTTGGTTTACCAGGGCGCGGACGTGTTTCCAAACAGCAGGTCTGCTTATGCCCAAGATACGGCCCAGTTCCTGACCGGACACGGTTTTGTCCCCGGCTTCGAACAGCATTCTTACTATCTCGTGCCTGGGGGACAAGTCTCCCGGCACCGCCACGTACCGTGTCCGGACAGAAACCATCCGTTCCTCTCCTTTACGAGACTTTTTCAATTTCTTTTTCGAGTAAGTGGGTAGGAAGGGCTCTTAACAAGAAGTAACACAAAACGGTGTTCAGGCCGCCGTGGATGATGTTGAACGGAATTATGACGGGCACGATCATGCCGGTAACAACGTGTAGTGGAACCCCCATGTAAATCGGTGTGATCAGCATGTTGAGCGGCACCATGAGGGCTACTCTGGTGGCCACTCCGGCGCACATGACGGGCCACGTTTTGCCGGTTTTCCTTCTGAGCAGGCCAATCACCAATGCCATGCCGCCGGAAGAGATGAAGTGCATGAGCGCCCCCCAAGGACCGCCTTGCCCAGTGAGCAAAACGAACAATGTGGCATTGACGAATGCACAAGCCACGCCGGCAAGCGGGTTTACCAAAATGGCTGCCAAAATGATAGGCACATCACCCGGCGAGTAAAGCAAAAAACTTGCGGCAGGAAGTACAGGAAAGTGGACATACAACTCCAACAACAGGGACATGGCGGCCAAAATCGCTACCAGAGGCAGGGCCAGATTCTTGCGGTTCACTACAACTCCCCCTCAGATGATCTTAAGGGGGACCCCCGGGGTAATTTTCGTACGATCGATCTTCTACCATCCGGACTGTACCGTCGGCTCCGGAGTTGCACCGGATCAATCGCTTGCGCGAGTCGCGGGCTTTTACCGCCGGTGAGGAATCGCAACCCTTTCGGATCGCTTACCTCGCCCCGAAGACCCTCTCCAAATACTAAATCTAGCAGCTGTGGCCTTGTATTTCAACCCGGGATCATTCAAGAAGTTTTTTCCAGGGGGCGTTTTCGTCTTGCTCCAACCGGCGTGACTGAAGTTGGACGTCCAGTCTTATCAGGGGGTCATTCACCAAAATCTCCCACGCCGCAAGCGCCCGATTTCGAAACTCCGAACGCACGGGGTAGGTTTTTGGGTATCTCACCAAGGGGCAAAGAAGCGATCCCGTGAGCGTGTCCAGGCGCACAGATAACCGGTCCTCCCGGTCAAGATAAGGCATAAGGGGAAATGTCCGGCATTGAACCGGCCCTTGCAGGTCACAAACTGGATCTTGCCTTTCCATTCCTTCGGAAACCCGTGTCTGGCGGCTTTATGATACGTCCAAGCAAGCCAAGCCTCTTGCCCGGTGAACATGCACTCTTCGCCGGGCAGCAAGTATATCCCCACCCCGGGTTCATACTCCTGGCAGCAGCGCCGGTCGCAAAGATCGCCGCAATCAAAATTCAAAACAGGGCAATCGAGAAGCCTGTAAACCCGTTCAAAATCTTCTTTCGTGAGCGTAGATCTTACCAGCAGGCCTTTTGGGGTGCTCTTGCGGCCAAATATCAATCGCCGCACCTCCGCCACAACGGTGCTTCTATCCTATCATAAGGTCGGATAAGGTTCTGCCGCCCGCGTCTTTTGGTGCATAATCGCGTTCCAAAGCCAGTCTGCCTGGGGCTGTTGGTAGGGCAGGTGGTACAATGGATCCCAAAGGGGGAGGTCCATGGATACTATTGTAGGGCATCTGGCCCACCCTTTGTTCGGGCCGCTGTTCGCCTTCTTGGCGGGGGTTTTGACCTCCGCAAGTCCGTGTGCAATAGGGGCCATGCCCCTTCTATTCGGTCACATCGCCGCCACCGGCGCGCGAAGGATTAAGGCTCTGATCTTTTTCATCATTGGCATGGCTCTGGCTTTGTCCGGTGCGGGGCTGTTGGCGGCAATGCTGGGAAAATCGGTGTCTTTGTCAGCGCCCTGGATTCGGTGGGTGGCCGGCCTTTCGTTCATGGTTGGGGGGGTAATGTGCACGGGCCTGTTCGGTCCGCGTCAATGTAAGGTTGGAATACCGGGCAAGCCCACGGATACTGTCGATTATCTGGGCAGCGTTTACATGGGCGTTTTGTACGGATTGTCAACATCCCCTTGCGGAACCCCGGCCCTCGTGGCCATTCTGGGGTTGGTAGCCGCCACGGGCAAAGCTGTGCAGGGTGCCCTTTTGCTCTTGACCTATTCGTTGGGGCAGTCTGCTCTGTTGGTTTTGGCCGCTTTGGCCGCCTCGGGTTTCAGGGAGGTTCTGGAAAACCAACGAAATCTCAGACTTCTTTCTTTAGTGAGGCTGGCCGGGGGAGTTCTCATCTTTGGGTATGGCGCGTATGTCCTGATAGCGCCGTGTCTTTAGAGTCAGGGGGTATTCACCGTGTCAAAAAAGTCGACACTGAAATGGTCTGTTTCCATTGCAGCGGCTATCCTCTTATTTCTGGTGTGCAAGTACGTTGTTTGCGACGGATCTCGCTCTGACACGAGCAGCCCTGAGAACAAAGTGGCCGAAGTTGACCCGGGCGCCTTGGAAATTGCTCTTGGCCAAGGGAAGCCGGGACTCCTTCAGTTTTATACGACCTCGTGCGGCTGGTGCACCAAGATGGAACCCGAGCTGGCTCAGATAAACGCCTTGCTTAAAGAAGAGGTGTTCGTTTTCAAGATGGATGCCCGTAAGAATGCTCCTCAAGTCAGGGTCTACGGAATCGAAGTGGTTCCCACTACGGTGGTTTTTGATTCAATGGGGCAAGTGAAAGACACCGTTATAGGTTACAAGACCCAGGAACAGCTCTTGGAGATTTTGAAAGACAATGAGTTGATAAATCCCGTTGCGCCCTAGGAGGCCTACTCGAACCTGACCCTTGTAGCCCCCGCCGCAAAGAAAAGTATGCTGAAACCCGCCATCACGGCTAAAGAACCGCACACAGCCGAAAGGCTTCCCTCCCCCGAAATGACCCGCGTCAGTGCGTTCATGGCCCAGGCCTGAGGAGTAAGTTTTCCTACGAATTGCATGGTCTTGGGCACTATTTCAAGGGGCCAATAGCATCCGCCCAACATGCTTGTGGCGACCACAACAATAGGTACCAGAGCCTGAAACTGTGGAACCGTCCGAACCAGGGTTGACAGGAGAACTCCCAGGCCAGTTGCGCAAAATAGGAAAGACAGGAAGATGGCCGCCACCGCAAGGGGGGCGGGACCGTAATCCATTCCAAAAACGAATCTGCCCGATAGCAGAAGGACACCCGTCTGGACAAGTCCTGCTGCATAGGTTCCCAGTATTTTTCCTGTCAATATGCTTTTTGGGGATGTGGGGGTGGTGAGAAGCCGGGCCCAGGTGCCGTCGTGACGCTCCTGCAGGATGTCGCCTGACAAAAAAGTCACGGTGAACATGATGAACATGAGAAAGACTCCGAAAGAAACGGTGCTCTGGGAGGGCTGGCCTGAGCCCTCACGATCCTGTTTGAAAACTTTTTGGTGAACCAGTTGAAGCTTCGGTTTGTCCTTCAAATCAAGAAGCGTGTTACTTGCCACATCTTTGCCGCGGACCAGGCCTTGGAGGCCAAAAGAAACCGCAGCCTCTTGGGTAAATTCATCCACAACAAGAAACAGGGCATGCTCCGATACGGTTTTCTGAATGATGGAACTGGCGGCTGCAACCAGTTTGGATGCCGCGATGCTTATGACCTCAATCCCCAAGGGATCCGGTCCCGCCAAAGAATCCTCAAACCCCTGGGGAACGACGAATCCGGCTTCAAGTCTGCCTTCCCGGATACCGGATTTGATCTGTGCTTCCGTCATCAAAAACACGGTGTAGGCGCCAGAAGACGCAAGTTCGTCTGCGACTCTTTGGGACAAAGCCGATCCGTCGCCGTCTGCTACAGCCAAGGGTATTTTGGAAGGCCCGGTCGAGCCTTTGAAAGCGAAACTGAAAAGTCCCGCAAAAGCAAAGGCGGCGGCAAGCATGATCAACGGAAATCCTTTTTCGGCCCAAACCTTCATCAAGGTGAGGCCCGACACATGTATGGCCTTTTTCATTTGTGCCACCTACTCAACTCGGATTCGCAGAAGCCCCATTGCAAGAAAGAAGACTCCCATGGCTCCCAAAACGCTTACGGGCAAAACGGCAGCAGCCAAGCTGTGGCCTTCCATAAGGGTCAAAAAGCCTTGCAGGCCCCACCTGGTAAGGGTAAGTTTGCTCACGAATTGCAGCGCCGGGGGGAAGGTGTAAATAGGGAGCTGGCACCCTCCGAGAAACGCCATTACTTGGATCCCTACGTTTCCCAGAGCGTCTGCCATGCGTTCTGTTTTCGCCAAAGAGCCGAGCAGTATAGAAAAGCCGGTTGCCGCAAAGGACAGTGCCGCCGCAACGCTTAGAACGCCTGCAACAGACCGCCCCCAATTGACCCTGTATACCCCGGAAGTAAACCCAATCAAGATCAGAACTTGAATGAACGAAATGAAAAAAGTGGCAATCGTCTTTCCCAACAAAATGTCCGCTTTTGTGGCTTTGGAAGCAAATAACCTTGCTACGGTGTTTAGTCTTCGTTCTTCCGCAAAAGACTTCACCCCGAGCATTCCCCCGAACAGCACATACATGGTGGACATCCCCACCGAGTAATACTGAAGCGCAGAGATCCAAGTGGGGTCCACGGCGCTTTGTGCCAGCATTGCCCCGGAGGCCCAAGTCTTTTCATTGATCTTCTTCGCCAGAGACATTGCCAGTTCTTCCGACTGTCGCCGATCCCAAAAGACTCCCGCTTCCGACGAGGCGGCAGACAAAGCCCCCAAGACGTTGCCCGTCGCGGCATAGACCGCCGAGTACCCGTTGCTGAAAGAATCGAGGATGCTTTTGACAATTTCTGTTCTCACTGAATCGACCGGATCTCCCAACACCGAGATTTGGAGGGGGGCGTTGTTTTCCCCGGGGATAACTTCTGGCAGAATAACCGCGCAAGCGACTTCTCCATCCGCTATTGCTTTCTCGGCCTCTGAGATACCGGGCACAGGGGTTAAGAATATCAGATCCTTGAGGCCGTCCGAGTCAAAAATCTCCCGAACAAATCCGCCCAATTCCCCACCCGGATCCACAAGGGCCACACCGAAAGAGGGCAGCCTGTCACCGGGGGAAAACATGGGGCTAAGGGCAGCCCCCAGAATGCCAATGAGGATTAAGGGCATGCCCAGGATCAAAGCAAGCGCCTTATAGTCCCGAGCGATGATTTTAATATCTTTGAGGGCTACTTCTATAGCTATCATTGGGAACCTCCTAGTCCCTGAGTGCCCTTCCGGTAAGGCCTAAAAACACGCTTTCAAGATTGGGTTCCTGAATGCTGACCGACTGTGCTTTGCAGCCCGTTTCCAAAAGCGCTTGAAGAATTTCGGGCAGTCTTTCGTGGCCGTCTTTCGTAAAGGCGGTGATCGTGTTGTCATTTGCCCCAACTTGCACCCCGGGGATAAGTCCGATCTTTTCCAAAGCGCGGTTGGGGGCTGAATCCACGACTATGCTCAGCCTGTCCTTGTCTCCGGCCAGTTGTCTAAGCTCTTCCTTGGTGCCCGAGGCTATCACTTTGCCTTTGTCCATGATGGCGATTCGGTGACAAAGATGCTCTGCCTCTTCCATGTAGTGAGTCGTGTATATCACCGTCATACCTTCTGCGTTGAGCCTTCGTACCGTATCTAAGATGAAGTTTCTGGACTGAGGGTCGATGCCCACGGTAGGTTCATCCATTATCAAAAGCTCGGGCCTGTGCAAAAGCGCTGCTGCTATGTTGATACGCCTTTTCATTCCCCCCGAGTAAGTGTCGATCCGGTCACGGGCTCTGTCCGCCAGCCCGCAGTACTCCAGGGCTTCTCTCACGCGTTTTTGCAAAAGGCTTCCGCCCAGGCCGTACATGCGGCCCCAGAACAAAAGGTTTTCTTTTGCCGTGAGAGTGGGGTACAAGGCCACGTCTTGGGGTATCAACCCCAAGACCTTTTTCAGTTCCCCAGATTTCCCGGCAACTTCTCTTCCTTTCAGGTACATGCTGCCCCCTGAGGGGCTCAAGAGACCGCATATCATGGAAATCGTGGTGGACTTGCCGGCTCCGTTTGGCCCCAGCAATCCGAAAATCTCCCCGTGAAGAATCGAGAAACTGACGCCGTCCACCGCCGCCGCACCCTTAAAATGTTTGCGCAGTTCTCGCACTTCAAGAAAGGCCATTTGGCGTTTCCTCCTGCCCGGGCTATGAGCGTCCCTGATATACTCAGGAGTAGTATACAATAACCGGTGTTTTCGGAGGTCTGCGGATTCAGTTTTTTTGTTCGTTGTATGCTGAGCGTGACTTTTTGGCGCTTAGGTTAATATGGAATGTAAGCCGGGTGTAGGGGTGTGGGGAAACCAAAATGTCTCCTTTAATTGCGGACGGACTGCTTATTCTGGTCACTTTGGTGTGGGGAAGTACCTTTGTCGTGGTCAAAAACGCCGTGGAAACCATGGGGGCCCTGACCTTCATCGCGGTCCGGTTCTTTATAGCCGGAATCGCCCTTTTGGTTTGGTACGCGCTCAGGCCAGGGCGGCTGAGGTTTGCAGTTCCGCCTTCTTTGTATTGGGGCGGGCTTTTCGCAGGTTTGGCCTTGTGTTTTTCATATATAGCCCAGACGCTGGGCCTTATCACCGTGAGCGCAGGGAAGGCCGCTTTTATCACCGGACTCTATGTAGTTATAGTGCCGGTGGCTTCCAGGGTGCTTTTCAAGACCGCCTCCGATGTGGGTTCCATCGTAGGTGTTACTTTGGCCGCCCTGGGTTTGGGTTTGCTGTCCTTGACCTTGCCCTTTTCAATCGCACCGGGGGATTTTCTTCTGTTCTTGTGTTCAATTGGGTTTGCGGCCCACATCCTTATCGTCGGCGTTTACGGGGATCGGGGTAGCCCCGTATTGTTTTCTGCTGTCCAGTTGCTGGTGGTTTCGGTTATATGCTTTTTCCTTGCCCTGGTTTTTGAAAGGCCGCTCTCGGTGCCCCGGGGCACCTGGGGCTCCATAGTATATATGGCTTTAGCGGCCACTTCCTTTGCTTTCTTGACTCAGTCGGCAGTGCAGCGGTTCACTTCCGCCACGCACACGGCCCTCATTTTCTCGGCGGAACCGGTGTTCGGGGCGTTGTTTGCGTGGCTGGCGACTGGGGAAACCCTTAGCTCGAAGGAACTGGCGGGGGCGGCTTTTGTCCTTTTGGGTATGCTGGTATCCGAAGCGGGCGTCTTCAGGCAGGCCCAGAGTCGCAGAACGTTGCCTGAAACCGGCAAAGATATGGCAGGAATCTCCCGGCGCCCCCAGGAAAGATAGGGGAAGCCGGCGTGCCAGTTTGCCGGCGGTTTGAACGCGGGTCATGTGCCGGCATTTGAGGTGAGATATTGCCTTTTGAATGGAACTCCATGCCTGCGGCGGGTGCGGTCGCCGCAAGGGTTTTTGCGGTGGTCGTGATGGCCATGGTGGCCATGAAGCTTGGGGATTCTTTGATCGCAAGGGTATTTCGCAGGGCTTCGGGGGTGAAAGGAGCCAGTCTGGACGACAAAAGGGCCAAAACGCTTTCGGGGATCCTCAACAGCACAGTAAGATACATTATAGCTATTGTTGCGTTTCTCACCGTGCTGGAGCTTTTGGGGATTGACACTAAGGCGCTTTTGGGCGGGGCTGCGATTCTGGGGCTGGCGGTGGGTTTTGGCGCCCAAAGCCTAGTAAAAGACATCATAACCGGTTTTTTCATCATCTACGAACGGCAATACGATGTGGGCGATTACATAATGGTTGCGGGACTGTCGGGCGAGGTTGAAGAGATCGGCCTCAGGACCACCCGTTTGCGGGATTGGTCAGGAGATGTTCACGTAATACCCAACGGCCTTGTGGAGAAGACCACAAACAAAAACCGGGCCGATTCCAGGGCTCTGGTGGAGATAACCATAAGCCATCAAGATGATGTAGGGCAAGCAATGGCCATTTTGGAAGGTGTTTGCCAGGAGGTGGCAAAATCCGCGGCTTCCCTCACGCAAGGGCCCAGAGTCTTGGGGATTACCAGGCTCGATGCTTCGGGTGTGGTGTTGCTCGTATGGGCCAAGACAAAGCCTTTGCAGCAATGGGGCCTGGAAAGGGAACTCAGGCTCAGAGCCAAGGAGGCCCTGGGGCAAGCGGGCATCGAGATCCCTTATCCCAAGATGGTCATATTGGGCCCCCGCGAGAATATCCCCCACGAGAACATGCCCGAAAAAGGTTGAGGTTTGTTCGATGAAAGGCATTGCTAAAGCCAGACTCCCCTTGGGCGATTTGCGGGCGGCAACTATTGTGGAGCGGCTGAACAGGTTCGTGGCCATTGTGGAGGTAGGGGGTTCTCGGGTTAGGGCCCACGTTGCCGACTCAGGCAGGCTCAAAGAACTGGTCTACCCCGGAAATACTGCCATGGTGCGAAAAGCCCGGGATCCTGAGGGGCGCCGTTCCACTTCTCATGACTTGGTTCTTACCTCGGCGGAAATCTTGCCTGACGGGACGCACAGGTGGGTTTCGGTGGATACCCGGTATCCGAACAAGCTGTTCGGCCTCGCGCTTTCAGAAAGCACAATACCGGTTTTCAGAGGGTACGAAAAAATCCATCCCGAGTGCTATTATGATCATCACAGGGATCTCCTGGCGGGCGCGCAAGGGCAAAAGAAGGCCCCCCGGAGCAGGTTGGATTTTATGTTGAGCGGACGTGACTTGCCTCACGTTCTCATAGAGGTTAAGTCCGTCACCTTAAGCGTGGATGGGGTGGGTCTTTTTCCCGATGCCCCCACGACAAGAGGGACCCGCCACCTGAAAGTGCTTTCCGAAGCGGTGAGCCGCGGGTACAAAGCGTACGCCGTGTTCATTGCCCAAAGACAGGATATTGTGGTGGTCAAGCCCAACCAAGATACAGACCCGAATTTTGCAGCTGCACTGAAAGAAGCCCAAACCAACGGTGTGGGTTTGTTGGGTTTCAGGTGTTCCGTCACTCCTCAGGAAATAGCTCTGGACGGATCTACGGTGCCTGTGGAAGTGGATTGAGGATTCTGGTGACACGACTGAGGCCCTCCGCGGAGATAGTCCGGTGGACCCGGATCTTCTCGCCGCAGAGGGCGCCACGGGTGTCTAAAATCCCAGTTCTTCTCCCACCACTATCACCCAAAATTCCTTCTTCCCAGTGGGCGGGGCCTCTATGATGGTGGTGACTCTGCATGCCCTGGGGTTGTCGCAGTCCGAGCAAGTTCCACCTGTCTGACACGGGGTTTCTTTGTTGAGCCGCTTGAAATTGACAGGTGCCACGTAATCTTTGATGCGACTGAAGGCTTGCGGTATGTCTTCCACTATTTTGTTGTATCCTGTCACGATTACGGTTGTGGCGGGTCCGAATATCATGGCAGCGACCCGGTTTCCGGTACCGTCCACGTTGACCAAGGCTCCTTGTTTCGTCACGGCGTTGGTGCCCGACAAAAACACATCGGCCGTGGGCTGGGCGTTTCTTACGGCTTCTCTTTCAGACGGGCTCAGCGTCTCATCCCAGTGGTCAAAGACCGTGTGCCCTGCGCTTTTTAGGGCCCTGGGAAGCCCCAGTTCTCTTAAGGTAACCGAGCCTCCGATTCCAACCGAAGCTCCGGCCGGCACCAAAGATAATACTGCCTTAAGCGCCGCTGTCTTGTCGCAGGTGTATTCGGCGTCGAAACCATTTCGCCTGAGAGCTTCCACACAGGCTTTAGCTTTTTCTCGGCCAAACCAGGCTTTGAATTGGTGAAAATCGCTCACTGTTCCGCCCCCCCGGTTGAGTCAGGTTAAGATAACCCGAAATAGTCTGCCAAATTGGCCTTTTCCGCCTTGACGGGCCGAATTTTGCCGTCCAAGGCAGTCATAAGGCTGGTCACGCCGGGCCCGTGGCCCGACACGTTGGAGTCCCCGTGGACCACAATGCCGATGATGACTGCCCCCCGGCGATAACTACGGCCGTAAAACGAGGACGAATCCGAAATTGCCACGATGTCTCCGAAACGTATTTTGTCCAGCCCGAGTTCCGCCAAGCGGTCCCATTCCATGGAAGTAATGTCATAGTCGCCTCGTTCGGCGGAAGCGGCTCCCAACCCGGATCCCATGAACTCGGGAGGAATGATGTGGGCGACAGGGACTTCCAACACACCGTCTTTCTCCGCGATGCCCAGTTTGTGCAGGAGCTTCGGATCCAGGTTCATGCACTTGACCTTGGGATAACCGGTGAGTTCCAGGCCCTGTCCGTAACCTCTAATGTTTATCTTATCGCCTATCTGCAGTTTTTCCAGAGTCTCTTTATCAAAATGGATGAGCACGTGTTCGATGCCGCCGTGTTTGCCGGTAACAGTTCCCGTGGCCCCTTTGGCATCGCCGGAAATGACGTAAGCGGTGTTGCCCACGCACGACAAGATATTGTAGCCTGAGTTGGGCCGCTCATCCTTATGTTTGCTGCTGACGCCGGGCTCCACGTGGTCGCCGGCCAACCCGAAAACGGGGTCGCCTACCTTAACATTGTAAGTGATGCCGCCCGTCCCCGGCGAAACCCTGACTTCGCCGTCGTAGCAAATACGGGGGGCCGCCGCAGGTGAAGACACTTCGCCTTGAACCGAGATCATTACCAGGTTCTTTTCGTTAGTTTTGAGCACCTTAGGACCTCCTTTTTGTGATCATCTCTGTGAGACCGTGGCCGAAGTATCCGCGTACCGCAACGCCTTCGCGTCCCGGGCGGACTCCTGCCGACGGGCTCAAACTGCTCTTTGAACTTGGCTTTTGTGTTCAGGGATGGGGCTACAACCCGGGGTTATAGTCCTCTTTTGTCTTTTCAATGTGGCTCTCAAACCATCTTACGATCTGATTCAGTCTTGCCACCCTCAACACGGGGCGGCCGCTTCTGGACAGCTCGTGGTTGGATCCCGGAAACCGGGCCATTTCCACCCGGCGCTTTCTCTTTTTTAAAGCCACGTAGAATTGTTCGCCCTGTTCTATGGGACACCTCATGTCTTGTTCGCCGTGAATGATGAGAAGAGGGGTCTTTACGTTGTCCACGTAGGCAAGGGGCGAAAATTCCCAAACCTTTTCAGTATCTTTCCATACGTCGGCCAGGAGTTCCCTTTCCAAAAAGGTGTATCCTATATCCGATACCCCGTGGAACGAAGCCCAGTTGGAAATCGATCTCTGGGTAACGGCCGCCGCAAACCTGTCGGTATGGCCCACAATCCAGTTGGTCATGAATCCGCCGTAACTCCCGCCGGTGACGCCGATCCGGCTCTCGTCCAGGTAACCCTGCTTCAGGCAAACGTCGACCCAAGTCATCAGGTCCTGAAAGTCCATGCCGCCGTAATCGCCGTTGACGGCTTTTACGAAATCCTGGCCAAAGCCTGCGCTTCCCCTGGGGTTTGTGTAAAGGACCGTGTAACCGCAATTTGCAAGCAAGTGGAATTCGAAAAAGAACCCGTAACCGTACATAGAATGGGGGCCGCCGTGAATTTCCAATACGGCGGGGTATTTCCTGCCTGCCTGAAAGCCTGCGGGTTTAAGAATCCAACCGGATTCCCGGAGTCCATCTTTGGCCTGGAAGGTGAGCAGTTCGGGGGACCCGATGAAAGTTTCGTCCAAGAGTTTTTGGTTCACATGGGTTAACATCTTTTCTTCACCGGTTTCCAGGGACAGGCGCCCAATATCCCCGGGAAGGATGGAGGTAGAGATTCCCAGGGCAAACGTCGTAACCGAAGTATCTGTGGTGAACCCGAAGATCTGGCGGTCCCCGCCTGCCACAAGCCGCACTTCACCGCCGTTCACAGGCACAGACCAGATGGAAGTGCGACCGGAATCGCTGGCCAAAAAGTAAATGGTCTTGCCGTCTGGGGTTATGGTGGGCCCACCGTGGGACCCGCCGAATCTGGAGTCGCCTGCTGTTTGGTCACCTATGCCTCTGTCGAAAGACTCCGTCAAAAGGACAGGTTCGCCGCCGTCCGCTGCCACTTTCCACAGTCTGGACAAGGTCGGCCCACCAAATTCCATATTGTGGCCGCTGTAGATTATGTGTTGACCGTCCGGAGTCCACCTGGGCATGCCCGAAGGTCCTTTGGACGGAGTCAGTTTTCTGGGCTCGCCGCCTTCCCAGGGAATCACATAAATGTCCGAGAACCAGGGCTCCCAGTCGGCATCGTCTCGCATATTGCAGCTGAACGCCAGTTTAGATCCATCGGGGGACCATTGAGGTGAAGAAAAGTTAAAATTGCCGTCCGTAACCTTTTTGGCCGGACCTTTACCCGTAGAATCCGTTACGAAGATGTGAGAAAATCTGTTGGGCACCAAACCCATTGCCGCATCTGCCTTCACTCTGAGCCTCGTGACGATGACCGGCTCGTCCCTCTTCTTCTCCTCTTCTTTGGTCTTTTGATCCAAAGGAACCTCGTATTCCTCAGGTTTGTCATCGGGGTCCAAGGCTACTGTAAAGGCAATCCGGGACCCGTCGGGAGACCACACGGGGGCTCCGGCCCCCCTGCGCATCTTGGTTATTTGCCTGGCTTCCCCTCCCGCGGTGCAAAGGATGAATATTTGTTTTTCGCCACTCCTGTCGGACACCAATGCCAGACTTTTCCCGTCAGGCGACCAGCGGGGTGACGTATCGGCTCTTGGCCCGGACGTGTACTGCCAGGGCTTGCCTTCCTTTGAAGAAACCATCCATATATGGGATTTGTACTCCTTGGTCTCCTCGTCGATATGAGTTTTCACATAAGCTATGTTCTCGCCATCAGGTGAAATTTGAGGATCCGAAACAAATGACAGCCGGTAAAGGTCGTTGGCAACCAGGCGCCTCTTTTGAACCATAAATGATCCCCCTTTAATAGACAAAAATGGGATGTACACTTGGGCAGTTCCCCGGAAAGGTTCCAAATCCCTTCCGACTACTGGCCAGATGGGAGGGGCGGGTGCAGGTGTGGGGAGAAAAGGTTTGGCAAAGGTTACTGGCTTGGGAGGCCCCGGTGTTCGAACAATTGAGGCTTCACACCCGCAAGAAGCGGTGACAGGCTGCCTGAATAGAACAGAATGAGCATGTGCAAGGCCCTTGTGCAAATCATATGAAGAAGTTTTCGGTCATCGGGATGGGAGTAATGGTTTTCGCCGGCGTCCCATACTAGAACAGCCTGGAATTCCAACCCTTTGGCCAAGTACGAAGGGATGACCACCACACCCCTGACGAACTTTCGGTCTTTCGCCCCCACGAGATATATTCTGGTGTTCAAGATGTTTTTCAACTGCTCGTGTGCCATTTGGGCTTCTCCGGCCGTTTTGCAGATGACGGCAATGGACTCAGTCCCGGTCGCCAACAAATGGGAAATCTTGTTTGCGACCGTCTGTTCTTGTGAGGCAGCCACCTCAATCACTGCTGGAAGAGGCCCTTGCCTGTCAACGGCTTGCAGGTTCTCGCTGTTTTGCAGGATAGCCGCGGCATAGTCCATGATTTGCCTGGTGGATCTGTAGCTCCGGTACAACCGCACAATTGAGGGCAGCCGAGGTTGGAAAACTCTATCGAGGACCTCGTAATCCCCGATGGCAAAATGGGGATGAACCGACTGGTTCAGGTCTCCCAAAATAGTCATGGTGGCACCGGAAAACACCCGCTTCAATATTTCGTACTGAGGAAGCCCGTAGTCTTGTGCCTCGTCGATTATGACGTGTTTCACTTCCGAACATGAAATGGGCCGGTGTTTCCCTGTATCTTGCCGCGAAGTCAGCATGTCCATGGGCCTGTCTTGCAAACCTTCCAGCAAATCTTTCAAAAGGAGAAGCGGCCCCAAATCTTCATACCGGATGAATCCCGACGATATGCTGGCTACCGTGTTTTTGCGGATCTCCTTTATGTTTGGGGGTAACAGGTCACGGGAGCTTCCCCGGGTACCGGGGTCACCGAAAACATGCCCGAAGACTCGGTTATCCGAGAACAACCGGACATACTCCTCAAGCACGTTTCGAGCAGTCCAGGAGTTCGCCAGGTTACGGATCGGGCGAAACTCGTCACCGGTTCTCTGCCTGGCGAACATGCGAATGTCTGATTCCAAATAGCCGGCATAATCGGGGTTACTGGTCAAAGACTTGGCCATTTCCTTGCGCCTTTCAAGTTCCAAAGGCTCAAGCAGCCACAAGACTCTTCGGCGAATTTTGTCCAGTCTCCTGTGCAGCGGCATATAAGCGTAATCTACTTTAAGTAGGTTCAGCAGTTCTGCTTGAGTTATAACCACTTTGTTGTTGTGAACGATCGTGCGAAATCCCGGGTCCTCATGTTCCAAATAGTGGGCAAAGGCTTTGATGCATTCCACGAATTGGAGAGAAGATTTCCACCGGATGGCCTGTAGGCGGGCACGGTACGTCGCTTCTTTTCTGCCGGTGCCGGCCGTCCGGTCGTAGACCGACGACGGCAGGGCAGGGCCTCGACCGATGAACATGTATTCCAGCTGGTCGTGAACATCTTCTATGGAAGGTCCGCCTCCTAGGGCTGCCTCGGCAAAATCTCTAAAAGTGGTCTGTATGGCGTTGCTTTCCCCCAGTTCGGGCAGGACATCGGATATGTAGTCACTGAACACTCGGTTCGGTGAAAAAACGACGATGTTGTCCGAGCTGAGGGTGTTTCTATGCCGGTACAACAAGTAAGCGGCCCTGTGCAGGGCGATGGAGGTTTTGCCGCTTCCCGCCACTCCTTGTACCACCAAAACCTCATGTTCCTCGTTCCGTATCACACGGTTTTGCTCTTTTTGGATGGTGTTGACAATAGTCTTCATGTGTTCGCCGCCGGCGCGGCTCAAGACTTCCTGCAAAACATCGTCGTCTATAGTGAGGCTGTTGTCGAACATGAACCGCAGCCGGCCGTTTTCTATCTTGAACTGTCTTTTGAGCAAAATCTCCCCGCTAACCGATCCTCTCAAAGACGTGTATTGGGCCGGGCCGAGCTCGTAATCGTAGAACATGCTTGAAACCGGTGCTCTCCAGTCAAATACCAGATAAGTGCCGGTTTTCCCGTCTATCAGGGCCGATCTGCCGATGTAAATCTGGACTGTCCGGTCGGAAAAGGATGGACGAAAATCGATCCGGGCGAAATATGGGGAAGAAGACATCTTTTTCAGGTTCGCAAGAGCTCTTGTGGAAAGCAGGTGGTACTGCCTGAGGGCAGCGGCTTGCCCGGCCTCGGTGGCCAAGGCGGCAAGATCCTTGAAATCGGTGATCGCTGCAGGCAGCTCTTGTTCCCACGCCGTTTTGGCTCTCAGTAGCTCTGCTTCCCGTTCCTTTTTCAGCCGGGACCTTTTTTCCTCAATTTGACGGTTAATCTCATCCAAAACCGTCCGAAGCCGATTCTCTTCGTACCGGCGGTGGTTCGGCGCCATTCCCCGTGCCTCCAGGTCCATCATAGTCGGAGTATTCCGCTGGCATCCCTATCTTACCATGGGGCGCCGTTCAAAACCGAAAGGAAGCGGGTTCAGGTGCCTACACAGGAATGTACTTGCCTTCTTCCACTTTGATCTTTGATTTGCCCCCGGTCAAATCTTTGACGCGGGCCAAAAGCGCATCCATATCTTTTTCAGGGAGGTAGGCCCGGATTTCCACTTGTGCGGCGTACTCCACTTTATCTATGAAGCAGTTCCACGCTTCCAGTTCTCGTTGAACCCGGTTGAACTCGGCATAATCCAAAGAGATGCGTGCCAGGTTGTGGTACCGGTAATGGCTGGCGCCTGCCAGGTCCAGGGCCCTGCTTGCGGTTTTTCCGTAGGCCCTCAAAAGGCCCCCTGCTCCCAGCAAAGTGCCGCCAAAGTATCTGGTCACAACGCATATGGCGTTGCGCAAATTCCGCTTGCGGATGACTTCCAACACGGGGTACCCGGCGGTGCCCCGCGGCTCCCCATCATCGCTCACTCTGTCCTGGGGTGTTCGGGTGCCGACCGTGTAAGCGTACACATTGTGAGTGGCGTCCGGGTGCTTTTCCCGGATGGAGACTATGAAAGCCTCCGCTTCCTCAGCGGAAAAAACCGGCGCCGCGGTTCCTATGAACCGGGACTTTCTTTCAGTGATTTCCGCTTGGCCAATCTTCGCCGGACTTAGGAATCCCAACGGCAAGATGTCTCCTTCATGTTTTTGAGGCCGATTATCCCGACTCTCATTGTGGTGGGAGACCGGGAAACCGTCAAGGCGTCAGCACTTGACCGGTGCCCCGTGGGACATATCCCAAAAGCCGGTGGGCAATCCGTTTTGCAGGCCCAAATGGAACAGTTTGGGTTTAGCCTCGTCAAAAAAGCCGACACGTGTCTCGAACTGAGATGATTCAAAAAGGAGTGATTTCGGTGATTAAGGAGAAGTCCAGAGTTTTTGCGGCGGTGGGTCTTCTGCTGGTCATTGCTTTCGTGGCGGTATTTCTTTTACCCAACAAAGTTATGGCAGAAGAGCCAAAACCCAGACTCATTTCGGTTACGGGGGAAGCAACAACTGAACTGAAACCCGACATGGCGGCTGCGCGTTTCGGAGTTGAAAACACAGCGGTAACTGCCCAGGAAGCCCAAAGGGATAACGCCCAGAAGATGACTGCGGTGATAAACGCCCTTGCGGCGCAAGGGATACCCAAAGACGACATCCAGACATCGAATTTTAGCGTAAACCCTGTGTACGAATGGCACGATGAAAAGCCGGTCTCCAAACAGGTCTTGGTGGGGTTCAGATGCAACAACACGGTGGCGGTCAGGCTGTACGACTTAACGAAGGTGGGGAACATAATCGATGCCGCGGCGGGGGCCGGGGCGAACTCAATCTATGGAATTTCTTTCGGTATCAAGGAGCCCGATCCCATAAAGAATGACACACTGGCAAAAGCAGTCAAGAACGCTCGGGAAAAAGCCAATATTATGGCATCGGCTGCGGGGGTGACCATTACTGCGGTGCACTCTATCTCGGACGGCTACTATTCGGTGCCATCCGTGTCTGAAGGAATGCGTAGTGATCTGGCGTTTGCCAAAAGCATGGCAGATACTCCCATAGAATCGGGAAGCGTGGCAGTTACCGCGTCAGTTAGGGTTGAATTCGAGTTCTAGTTTTGGCGGCCAAGGAATCCGGTCTATCAATTGAGGCCCCCCCGGTGGTCGGCTCAAAGACCTGCCGCCGGGGGACATGAACCGGCCTGATTGGCCCGCCGGTCACAGCTTGGGTTCGGCGTTGAGTAACCGGAAGCCCCCGCCACCAACCCAACCTACCGCCCGGGTTATGCCCGAAGAATCCCGGCCTTCAATCACCCGTCGCATCCTCCCGATGCACAAGGACATGGGCTCTTCTTGGGCTTCGATCATGATCCAGCGCCTGCCCATTTTGTGGGCAACTGCCCCGGTTGTGCCTGAACCCGCAAAATAATCCAGTACCAGCTCCCCCTCTTTACTAAAGGCCCCGATAATGCGCTGAAGCAGGCGTTCCGGTTTCTTGCCGCGTTTCAGGGCCACGCCGCCTTCCCGGGCTATTCCCGTGGCGGGAATCTGGTCGTCTGTCCACAAGTTGTTAAGGTCGGCGGTTCTCACCGGCCCTTTTTCTCCAAAGCGGGAGATGTCGCGAAGGAACAACACCACTTGCCCGTTCAAATAGTACCTGGTCCTCTGTCCCTTGTGCTTGCCTTTTGTTTGGGTGAAATCCGCGGAGTACAAAACGTTTTTTTGGGGCATCCGAAACAACAGGTTTTGTTGAAACGTGCTTTCTTTTTGCTGGTTGGTAAGCCTCGTCAACCGGGGAAAAAGGCGACTGAGCTTTCGGGAAGGCAGACCGTAAGCCTTTCGCAGATTCGCGATTCCCACGGGTTCCATCTCATACCATTCGTGTTTGTACACGGACACTTGGTTTCCCGAGGAATCGAGGAAGGATTCTACCAGGCGCCTTTCCGGGGAAAACGTGAGCACCCTGGAATACGAACTCAGAGTCTTCCAGGAAAGCGGCTCTTCTTTTTTGGGAAGGGGCAGGTCTTCCCTCACGCGACCTTTGGCGTAAATTAGGATGTATTCCAAACAGTCGTTTATGAGGGATGAGCCTTGGCCCAAAAGAGTTCTGTCCGGCGCCCTTTGCCAGGAAACTTGGGATATGAGGTTTTGTCTGCCAAAAAGTCCGTCCAAAAGGACCCTTGCATAGGGTTGGCCCACCCGGTTGAGGTGCGCGGCAAAGACTCCGCCGGGGCGAAGCAGTTCCGCCGCCAAAGAGGCCCTTTCATCAAACATTGACAGCCAAATCTGTTCCCATGAACCGGGCAAATCTCCCTTAACCCCCTTGGAATCAAAAGGAGGGTCGACATATATCAGGTCCACCTCGTTTTTGAACTTAGGCAGCAGGGCTTTCATGACCGTGAGGTTATCGCCCCGAATTAAAAGGTTTTCTTTGCTTGGGGATTTGGTAAGGGGCCTCAAGGGGCTGGAATAACACTGTTTTTCCACAAACCTGATTTCCGGAAGCCGGCCCGGTTCCAAAAAGGTCCACCTTCCCGTCTCAGGGTCCGTCACAAAATGACGGCCTCTTGACGGCCAAGTGAGAGTAACTTGCTCTTCCACGAGTCGTTTCCCCCTCATACTCACGGACGCGGCTTTTTGACGGAAGGTTCACAAGAGTTTCTACTTGCACAAGAATTTCTGCTTGTACCTGCAAATCTCCTTCACAAAGGTTCCGGGCATTTGCCCTTTACACGCCCACCAGGCGAAACAGAGTGTTCAAAACCAGAAGTACCGACACCGCCGTAAGGGTTGGAATTGCAGCCGACATGAACGCCCATTTTGCGCTGCCCGTTTCTTTATAGACCGTGTAAACCGTGGTCCCGCAAGGGTAGTGCAGCAGGGAGAACAAGAGTGCCGAAAGCGCCGTTGTCCAACCCCAGCCGTTGGATTTCAAAATGAACCCAATTGTTTCAACTGACTCGATCTGGGTCATTGCCCCGTGGGAAAGGTAACTCATGAGAGCGATTGGTATCACGATTTCGTTGGCGGGGAAACCCGCTATGAAGGCTGTCAAAATGGTGCCGTCCAGCCCAATCAGTTTGGCAAAAGGGTTTAAGGCGTGGGCAAACCGGTATAAAAGACTGAAACCGGCTATTTGAACATTGGCCAAGATCCACGTGACAAACCCGCACGGCAGGGCCACCGCCACCGCACGCTTCAAGACCCAAACAGTCCTATCTTTCCAGGAACGGACCAAGACCGCCCAAACATCGGGTTTTCGGTATGGAGGCAGTTCCAGAACGAAAGAAGTGGGCACTCCTTTGAGAAACGTGGAGGAAAGGACCCTGGATACCAGGAAAGTAGCCCCCACCCCCAAAAGTATGGTGCCGGTCACGGCCGCGGTGGGCGCCAGCGCCCCCAACAGCCCTTTGCCTGCAAAGAATATCGACGATAGGGTGATGAGCAAAGGGAAGCGGCCGTTGCACGGGACAAAGTTGTTTGTCAGGATGGCTATCAGCCGTTCCCGGGGAGATTCGATTATCCGGGTCGACACCACTCCCGCGACGTTGCAACCAAAACCCATGCTCATGGTAAGAGCCTGTTTTCCGTGTCCGCCGCTTTTTTTGAACAGGTGATCCAGATTGAAGGCAACCCGGGGCAAATACCCGAAATCCTCCAGCAGAGTGAACAGCGGGAAAAAGATGGCCATAGGGGGCAGCATGACAGAAATCACCCAAGCGACAGTCCTGTACACTCCCAAAACCGTGATTCCGTGAAACCACGCCGGCGCACCTGCCCAAAGCATGAAAGCGGTTATCTTGTCCTCAACGTAAAACAACACCCAGGCCAGCGCTTGGGACGGGTAGTTTGCCAGGGACAATGTGATGGCGAACACTACCCCCAGCAACAGAAGCATTATAAGGATGCCGTACCTTTTGGATGTGACGATGTCGTCCAAACGTTCAGTGAGGCTTTTTTTGGCGGGAAGATCTGTCCTCACCACTTGGGCAACGATGCTTTCGGCCTTTTCGTAAAAGGCCCTGATCGCTTCGTCGGTGAGAGGGGCAGCATCTGTTACCGTCAACTCCCGGTACCCTGACGCGGCGTTTTTCGAGACGGACTCGTAAACCGTTTCCAAAAGCGCGTTTAGCCCTTGGTTTCGCCGGGCAGCGGTGGGTATGACCGGGATTCCCAGGTGATCCTGAAGTCCTTTTGTATCGATGCTGATGCCTTTCTTCTGCGCTTCATCCATGAGGTTTAGGCACAAAACGCATCTGTTGGATATGGACATCACTTGAAAAACCAGGTTCAAGTTTCTTTCGAGGCTCGTGGCATCCACCACACACACGGTGACATCCGGTTTGTGGTCCACGATGAACTCCCTGGCAAGCTCTTCTTCCGGGGAATTGGTGCGCAAGGAATAGGTCCCGGGAAGGTCAACAAACGTGAAATCTTTTCCTTTGTATCTGACGGTGCCTTGAAAAAGGGCCACTGTTTTGCCGGGCCAATTGCCCGTGTGTTGGTTCAACCCCGTCAAGCCGTTAAACACAGTGCTCTTTCCCACGTTTGGATTGCCTGCAAGGGCTATAAGGTGACTCGTGGCGGCCGATGACACCGGCCCTCCCCCCTTTTTGCGGGTACCTGATTGCAACCAGGCATCATTTTAGCCGTGTTCCTGCTCCACAAGGACCTGTTCCGCCTCAGTCTTCCGCAAGGCTATGACAGTGCTCCGAATGTCTACTGCCACCAGGCTGTCTCGGGGCCCTATCCTGACCACTCTTAGCAGGGTTCTGGGAGTGAATCCCAGGTCGGTGAGCCTTTGCCCCATAAGGCCGGGATTGTTTTGCTGCAAAAGGGTGGCCTGCTGCCCCACGCTCACTCTTGACAACGGTGTCACGGCGTTTTCCCCCCCACCCATAATCAATTGAACGATCTTATGCAACCAAGAAAGGTTTTGCCACAGCTAACAAAGTTACCCGGGACGATAAGTCCGTCGCGTAAACGCCAGTAGACGTTTTTGACCCCAACGCGTAAAGTCATAGTGGGAGGTGAATCTCTTGTCCAACTCGTTATCTTGGGTGATAGTAGCTATTATCTGTGCAGTGGCGGAGATTTTCACCGCGGGTTTTTTCATCATCTGGTTCGGAGGCGGGGCTCTGGCAGCCGCACTGGTCGCAAAGATCGGTCTGTCTCTGGAATGGCAGTTCGGTTCGTTCGTGGTGGTGTCCACGGTGTTGGTGCTGTCCACCAAGAAGCTCACGGCCAAGCTGCACAGAAAAGGCCCCGAGTTCAAAACAAACGTCTATAGAATCCAGGGGAAAGAAGCGACGGTCACAGTCGAGATTCCTCAAGATGGTTCGGGTCAGGTGAAAATAGGCGGCGAAATTTGGAGCGCCCGTGCCGAACAAGGTGGGCGGATACCTGCGGGCGTGAAGGTGAGAGTTTTGAGGGTTTCCGGGGTTCACGCTATAGTCGAACCCCCCGAATAGGAAATCAATGGATTATGAAGAAGGGAGAGAGAGCAACGATGTGGTATATTTTTCCGGTCATTATTATGGCCGCAATAGCTTTTGCAGCAACATCCATTAGGGTTATCACCCAGTCTCGGGCGGGGATTGTGGAACGCCTGGGAAAATTCCACGGGGTGGCAGGCACGGGAGTCAACGTCCTTATTCCGTTTATCGACCACATGCGGGCGATCATCGACTTAAGGGAGCAACTGGTGGACTATCCGCCTCAACCGGTGATTACCAAGGATAACGTTACCATGTTGATAGACACCGTGGTGTATTACCAGGTCACCGACCCCATCAAATACACTTACGAGATCGCCAATCCCCGTCTGGCTATAGAAAACCTTACGGCCACGACGCTGCGCAACATCGTCGGGGACATGGATTTGGACCAGACCCTCACCTCCAGGGATACGGTGAACATCACTTTGCGGCAAATTCTCGATGAAGCCACCGATCCTTGGGGGATCAAAGTCACCCGAGTGGAGATAAAAAACATCGCGCCCCCAAGAGACCTTTTGGACGCCATGGAAAAGCAGATGAGGGCGGAAAGGGAACGCCGGGAAGCGATTCTCAAAGCCGAAGGAGACAAGCGGTCTGCCATTTTGAGGGCGGAAGGTGACAGGGAAGCGCAGATTCAGCTTGCGGAGGGCCAGAGGCAATCGGCAGTCTTGAGGGCAAAAGGGGAGGCCGAAGCTATCTTGGCCGTTCAGAACGCAAAAGCCGAAGGTATCAGGATGGTGTACACGGCGATAAAAGAGTCAGGGCCAACCAAAGAAGTGGTAGCCATAAGGTCTTTGGAGGCCTTGGAGAGAGTATCGGAAGGAAAAGCGACCAAAATCATCGTGCCATCAGAGGCCGCCGGCATCTTGGGAGCTTTGTCGGGACTTGCGGCAGTTGTGCACAGCGGCGAGGATTCCGAAGCAAAAGAAGCTTAGGGGTAGACTGCCGGGGCGATGCACAGATTAGGCGGGCCCGAAAACCGGGCCCCTGTTTTTCTTGGCACGGTCAAAAACGCCGTGATAAGATTGGCGCAACGTTTCGGCCAGGGTGATTGCGAGGCTCTCATGGGGGTGCGTGAGCATGTTGTCGGTTCGCACTTGTTTGTGTGACCTTTTGGGAATTGAATACCCCATCATTCAAGGGGGGATGGCTTGGGTTGCTACAGCCGAACTTGCGGCCGCCGTCAGCGAGGCGGGGGGGTTGGGCCTGATTGGGGCCGGCAACGCCCCTCCCCAATGGGTCAGGGAAGAAGTGCGGAAGATTCGGAGGCTCACCGCTAGGCCTTTTGGAGTTAACGTTTACTTCCTATCGCCTTACGCCGAGGCAGTCATCCAAGTGTTGATGGAAGAACGCGTCCCTGTGGTGACTACCGGGGCCGGCAACCCCGGGAAATACGTGCCGGCTTTGAAAGAGAAAGGCGCAAAGGTTCTGGCCCTGGTCGCCTCGGTGAACTTGGCTAAACGCCTGGAAAGAGCCGGAGTGGATGCTTTGGTGGCGGAAGGGTCCGAGTGCGGAGGGCATATTGGCCAGATCGCCACGTTCCCTTTGATCCCTCAGATAGCCGATGCGGTCAAGGTTCCAGTGGTGGCCGCCGGCGGCATATTCGACGGTCGGGGGCTTGTTGCCGCCCTGGCTTTGGGGGCAAGCGGGGTGCAGATGGGCACCCGTTTCATATGTTCAAAAGAATGCACCGTCCACCCCAACTACAAGCAGGCAATTATACGGGCGCGGGACCGGGACACGGTTGTGACCGGCGGGTCAACGGGGCACCCGGTGCGGGTTCTTAACAACAAGTTTGCCAGGGCTTTCGGGGGGGCCGAATCCAAAGGCGCTTCCCTCCGGGAGTTGGAGGAACTTGGAGCCGGCAGGCTTCGAAAAGCAGTCGTTGAGGGAGATGTTGAACAGGGGTCGCTAATGGCGGGCCAGGTATCGGCTATGGTCACAAAAGAAGAGACCTGCCGGGAAATTGTTTTTCACATAGTGGAAGGCGCAAGAAAAGTGCTGAAAAGCATTAATCACCCAGGGCCTTCCACTGCAAGGGTCGTTTTCTGAATTGTATCGCCGGTCTATTTACATGTTTCTTGACACGGCTTTGTGCAATACGGGTCCTAAGTACAACCCCACCAGTATGCCGGAGCCTGTTTGGACCAGGTTTCCCAATACTTCTCCTATTACTGCCTCAGGAGAGTAGATGAACGCGGTTCCCACAGCATATCCGGCAATTATCCACAGCGACGCGGCAAACGCCGAGGCCAACTGGAAACTTTTCTTGCGGTTGTATCCCAGGTAGCCTACTATCAACCCTGCCCCGCCCTTGATAACAAAGGTCCAAGGCGCCCACACCCCGTACCCTGCAAACAAGTCTGCCAAGGCCGAGCCCAAGGCGCCGGCCGAAGCTGCGGGCCAAGGGCCCAAAGCCAAAGCGGCGGCGAAGATTACCCCATCGCCCAAGTGGACATACCCTGTAGGCGTAGGGACTTTCAAGAACATAGTGGCTACCATGACCAGAGAAGCCAGAATAGCAGTGAGGACAATACGCAGGACTTTTTCGTCTTTCACCGGTATCCCCCCAAAGACCAAAGAGTTCTTCGGGGGCAAGGAAAAGCCAAAGGCCGGTCAGTCTCCTCCCATTCGGACTGTAGCCGTCGGCGCCGGAATCTCACCGGACTCAACCGCTGGGGCTGTCGGGCTCGTCGCTTGGGCTTTGACGACGCATCATCAAAACCGGCGCATTACCAACGGTCGGGAATTTCACCCTGCCCCGAAGACTGGTTACTTCATTATAGCACTGAGCGAACCACGGTGAACCCTGTATGTGGCAAAAAAAGGCCGGGAATGGCATGATAGATTTCAGCCGGGGGTGCGCGCGGGAAAGAGGGATTCACTTGAAGACTATTCGGGCTAGTCTGATCCGCCATGCAGTAAAGGAGTTGTGTATTGCGGCTGCAACTGCCCTTCCCCGGGATGTGTTGCTCGCTTTGGAAAACGCTTTTGAAAAAGAGCGCAGTCCCGGGGCAAGGGACATACTGGCCGTGATACTGGAAAATGCCCGGATGGCGGAAACCCGGAGTATTCCCTTATGTCAGGACACAGGAATGGTTCACGTGTTTTTGGAATTGGGGCAGGATGTCTGCATAGAGGGCGATCTGAAAGGCGCCGTGTGTGAGGGGGTTTCCCTAGGATATTTCCGGGGCTACCTTCGTAAATCCGTGGTGAGAGACCCGCTTTACAATAGAGACAACACGGGGGACAATGCTCCTCCCGTGATTTACTTGGACTTAGTCTACGGCAGTTCCGACCTGAAGATAACTCTTTTCCCGAAAGGAACAGGAAGCGAAAACAAAAGCAGAGTAGCCATGTTGATGCCTTCTGCCGGTGT
This sequence comes from uncultured Eubacteriales bacterium, assembly GCA_964646385.1. Taxonomy (GTDB): domain Bacteria; phylum Bacillota; class Sulfobacillia; order Fermentithermobacillales; family Fermentithermobacillaceae; genus JAXGZG01. The sequence continues at coordinate 153,378 of CAZYEC010000001.1, forward strand.
GGAAGGGGTGAAAGACTTCGTAGTCCAAACGGTCAAGAAAGCGGGCCCCGACGCCTGCCCCCCTTTCTTCGTAGGAGTGGGTGTGGGGGGAATGATGGACCACGCCGCTCATCTTGCCAAAGTGGCCCTGCTGAGGCCCTTAGGCGCGAAGAATCCCGACCCCAAAATTGCGCTTTTGGAACGAGAGATTCTATACTGCCTGAACTCTACAGGAATAGGGCCCGGAGGGTTAGGGGGGGATACAACTGCCTTGGCGGTATCGATTGAAACCTATCCAACCCATATAGGCGCTTTGCCTGTGGCCGTAAACCTTCAGTGCCATGCCGCAAGGAGGGCCGCCGCCGTGATTGAAGCCACCCCCCAAGGGGGAAAAGTTCTCACTCAAACTCGGGGAACCGTTGCGAAAGGCGGGGATCGCCGTGAACCCTAGGCATCCGCAGGCCACCAAGCTTCCTTCGAAGGCAAATGCCCGGGAAATAGCCGGGTCTTGGCAGGGCAGTAGGACGATCTCTATGCCCTTAGGCCGGGGCGACGGTGTTTTACGGGATCTGAAAGCCGGACAGAAAGTGTTGTTGACGGGAGTCATGTATACAGCCAGGGACGCAGCCCATAAGCGGATAGTGGAGGCTTTGCTTAAGGGAAAAGAGCCGCCTTTTCCCCTCCCGGGCCAGTTCATATACTATGCGGGGCCCTGCCCCCCGGCCCCGGGTCAAGTGATAGGTTCGCTCGGTCCTACCACGGCAGGCAGGATGGATGCCTACACCCCCAAGCTAATCGAGGCCGGCATTGCGGGCATGGTGGGGAAGGGCCGCAGAAACGAATCTGTGAAAAAGGCCATCGTCGCATACGGGGCGGTCTATTTTGTCACAATTGGGGGCGTAGGGGCCCTCTTGAGCAATCGGGTCAAAAAAGCAGATACTGTGGCTTACCTAGATCTGGGGCCAGAAGCGGTATTCCGTTTGGAAGTCGTTAATTTCCCGGCAATAGTGGGAGTGGATGTGCTTGGAAGAGACGTGTACCATGGCGAGTAGGATTTCTGTTTGGCCGGGGGGGCGCGAAGATGACTTTTGGCAGCAGGGCCTTGGAACTCCACAGAAAGCACAAAGGCAAGCTTGAGATCAAAAGCAAGGTGCCCCTCAGAACCGTAGACGACCTTTCTCTTGTCTACACGCCGGGCGTTGCCGAAGCCTGCAGGGAAATCGCCCGGGACGCCGCCGCAGCCTACCGGTATACCGTAAAAGGAAATCTCATCGCCGTGGTATCCGACGGCACGGCGGTGCTTGGATTGGGAGATATAGGACCCCTGGCAGCTTTGCCCGTCATGGAAGGCAAATGCCTTCTTTTCAAAGCCCTGGCGGGAATCGATGCCATCCCCGTCTGCATAGGGACAAAAGATGTCCTGGAAATCGTTCAGGCCGTGAAATGGCTTGAACCCACTTTGGGCGGAGTCAATTTGGAGGATATTTCGGCGCCCAGATGTTTTGAAATCGAAAGGCGCCTTAAAAAAGAGACAGGTATCCCAATTTTTCATGATGATCAACACGGTACGGCCGTTACCGTATTGGCGGCGGTCCTAAATGCCCTAAGACTTGCGGGAAAAGAACTGGAAGCTGCAAGAATCGTGGTATCCGGCGCCGGAGCGGCGGGAATAGCTGTTGCCAATTTGCTCATGAATTCCGGGGCCCGGGATGTGGTCATGGGCGACATTGCAGGGTTGGTGCACGCCGGCAGGCAAGAAGAGATGGATCCTTTCAAAGAAGAGACTGCCGCAAGGGGCAATGTGCGGGGTTTGAAAGGTACTCTGGCAGATGCCATGGTGGGCGCCGATGTGTTGATTGGTCTGTCCGCACCCAGTATCGTCACCCCCGAAATGGTAGGCACTATGGCGCCAAAATCCGTGGTTTTGGCTATGGCAAATCCCGTCCCCGAAATATTTCCCCAAGAAGCCAAAGCGGGTGGCGCTTTTGTAGTGGGCAGCGGGCGTTCTGACTTTCCAAACCAGGTCAACAACGTCCTTGCGTTTCCGGGCATCATGAGGGGGGCTTTGGACACCCGGGCAAAGGACATCAACGAAGCCATGAAGTTGGCGGCATCGCGGGCTATCGCGGACCTGGTCTCGACACGAGAGCTATCCCCCGATTACATAATACCCGGTGCTTTGGATGGCAGAGTCGGTCCGGCGGTGGCAAAGGCAGTGGCCCGGGCCGCAATGGATTCGGGCGTCGCGAGGGTATTCGTCGATCCTGATAAAATCTACTCAGATGCTCCCTGGGGTCTGGAACCCCGGTAGGCGGCGTTGCGGCCTAATCTTCAGGGCAGGTCGAGAATGTGCAAGAAGTACATCAAATGTCGGAGCGAGCCGGGCATGGTAAACACTTTGTAGATTCCTGAGTCCACAAGGGGGAAAGCTACATGTTCCAGGAAAGGATAAACGAGAACCGGCTTTTGAACCGAGGTCTTTCATATTTGGAGGGCTGTACTAGGGAACTCGTGGACCTGATCGTCAAAATAACAGAGATTCCTGCCCCGAGCCACGACGAAGCCCAACGGGGGGCTTTTGTAGAAAAGACCATGAGGGAATTCGGGTTTCCCACCGTAAGAGTCGATGAGGCAGGCAACGTTTTGGGTTTTCTGCCCGGCACGGATCCTTCCAAAGTCGTCGTGAGCATGGCCCATATGGATACGGTCTTCCCCAGAGGCACGGATCTTTCGGTGAAACGCGACGGGAACATTCTGTCCGCTCCGGGCGTGAGCGACAACTCGGCCTCGGTGGCCCAAATGTTGTTAATTGGAAAGATACTTGCGGAGCAGTTACCGCTTCCCCACCCGGTGATCATGGTGGGGAACGTGGGAGAAGAGGGCCTTGGAGACTTGAAAGGCGCAAGGCATTTCTGCAAGCATGTCACCAGATACGATTTTGATGGTTTTCAGTTGGACCCCTCCGCTTTGGTGTTTTTCAACATCGACGGCAACCTGGGGCAGTTGACTACCGCCGGTATCGGCAGCAAACGCCTGAAAGTGGTCTTCTCGGGGCAAGGGGGCCACAGTTTCGGTTCTTTCGGGAATTCAAGCGCAATTCACGGCCTCTGCACCGCTGTAGCGGGCATTTCCAAAGTGGAGGTGCCTGAAAACCCAATAACAACTTACAATGTGGGCGTCATAGCCGGCGGGCATTCAGTCAACTCCATTGCGGAATCCGCCGAAATGCTTGTGGATATGCGGTCTGTAGATTCAAAGGCTTTGGAGCGGCTCGAAGAAGAGATCTTGACCATTCTCTGCACCGCCGCAAAAAGCACCCAGACCTGCTACAAAATCTTCGTGGTGGGCGAGCGTCCCCCGGGATCCATGCCTGAGGATTCACCCTACGTCAGAGGGCTCACGGATTTGGCCAGAAGTTGTGGCATCGAGCTTCGATGCGGGCCCGGCAGTACCGATTCCAATATCCCTTTATCTTTGGGGTGGCCGGCAGTGACCATCGGGTTCAAATCATCGGAAAATGCCCACAAAACTTCCGAATTTCTGCGCATAGACTCTTTGGTGCCGGGCACCAGATTTGCGCTAAGGTGTTACGCGGGCCTCCTTTACGACAGGTTCTGACCTCGCCGTCTGGTACCGAGCATCTCCCCCTGTGCCGCACGGGGGTTTGCAGTCTTGAACTGCCCTGAGGTCTATTCCCCCGGGTGCGAACGATACTTTAGTTAAGACAAGGATTTGCCTGCGATGCCCCGCAACTCGGGGCGGACAGATTTCGTCGGAATGAATACGCCGAGCATTTGGGAGGGGTTGGCATGTCGTTCGGAAACCGTTATCACCGGTCAAGAATGAGTTCTTACGGAATGGTGGCGGCCGCCCATCCGCTGGCTGCCCTTGCGGGATCAGATGTGCTGCGTGCGGGCGGTAACGCCATGGATGCTTGCCTTTCCATGGCCGCAGTCACAGGCGTGGTGCTTCCCCATATGTGCGGCCTCGGCGGCGATACGTTTCTGATCTATTACGATTCCAAATCCCGGGGGACCTGGGCGCTGAACGGCAGCGGACCCGCCGGGGACGGAGCCACAATTTCCCGTTACCGAAACCAAGGCAAAATCCTTCCCCAAGACGGAATTCATTCGGTGGCGGTCCCCGGGACGCCGGCCGCGCTTGACCTGGCCGCGGCCAGTTTTGGCTCTAAGGGCCTCACGAAGTGCATGGAATACGGGTCGAAAGTAGCCTGTAATGGGTTTTCGGTTTCTTTGGGTCTTTCAAGAGCCATAGCGGTGGAAAGCAAGAAACTTGCAAAATGTGGAGCCACCTGCGACATATTCATGCCCGGGGGCCGCCCTTTAAGGCCCGGGGATACGTTGAAGCAGCCCGATATGGCCCGAACATTGCGGGAATTCGGGCGGCAGGGAGCCCCATATTTCTATCGGGGAGAGTTTTCCCAAAGGTTTTACGAACTCAGTAATTCTTTGGAAGGCGCTTTTTTGGGGGGCGAGTTTGCCCGGTTTGTGAAAGACGGGGTGCACTTGTACGAACCTCTAAAGTCCGGCTACCGGGGATACACGATTCTTGAAACGGCCCCCGTGTCCCAGGGCTTCACGGTGCTTGAGATGATGAACATTCTTGAAGAGCTCGAGGTAGGGGACGCGGAACCGGGTGCGGCTGACGCCATTCACTTCATGATAGAAGCCAAGAGAATAGCTTATCGTGACAGGAACGATTTTGCCGGGGATCCCGACCACTGCGGTTTTAATGCGGCCGAGTTCATATCAAAAAAGTATGGGCGCGCCAAGGCGAGGCTTATATCCGCCCAGGCAGCCCTTCCACATTCTCCCGGGGCCCATTCCAAGGGCGGGGACACCACTTCTTTTGTCGCATGGGACAGGTCCGGCAACGTTTGCTCTTTCATTCACAGCATAGCTTTTCAATTCGGTTCCGGGCTTACTGTGCCCGGAACGGGCGTTTTGCTCAACAACAGGGCAGGCAGGTCTTTTCTTTTGGCAGAGGGGCACCCAAACAGCCTTCTGCCTGGACGGCGCCCCATGCACACCCTCAATTGCTACATGGCGCTCAAAGACGGGGAGCCCTTCGTGGCCGGGGGAACTCCCGGGGGTGATGGCCAGCCCCAGTGGAACGTGCAAATGTTAAGCCTGATGCTGGATCACGGTGCCGGCCCCCAGGATGCCGTAGATTATCCCCGGTGGACATCGATTCCCGGTACCGACGTGGCAACAATTGGCAAACCCGTGGAAGTGCGGTTGGAGTCCAGGTTTCCCGACAGGACAGTGAAAGACCTGCGAAGGCGCGGCCACAAGGTTCACGTAGTCGGGGAGTGGGGTGGAGGGGGCGGCGCCCAAATCATCATGAAAGACCCCCGCTCCGGGGCGCTTCTGGGCGGCAGTGACGGGCGTGTTGGAGGTCTGGCTTTGGGTTCTTGAACGCCCCATTTGGGGGTGCGGACGTTTTCCTGGACTCTTTACGCGGCCAAACCAAGGCTTCTTCGGTATTCCATCGGACTCCTTCCCCCCAA
>CAZYEC010000002.1:0-18009 GCA_964646385.1 uncultured Eubacteriales bacterium
TCAATTTTCTTTTAGTTCAAGTCAGAACTATGGTTGTTGTAGCTTTGCCCATCGTGTTTTACACCGAGATCAGGCGGGCTTTGGAGCAGTTAGGACGCGGCAGCCTCTTCACCCGCTCCGTTTTGGGTGGCGCGGGCGAAACGTCGGAAGCAGTGGTCAACGAAATCGTCAAGGCGGTGGCCTCCATGTCTTTGACATCCACGGGGGCACTTATCGTGGTGGCCAGGGATGCCGGCCTCAGAGAGTATACCGAAGATGCGCCCAAGATGGATGCGCTGGTAACATCGGAATTACTGCAGAACATCTTCTTTAGAAACTCGCCTCTTCACGATGGGGCTGTGGTAATAAGGGGTGACAGAATAGTGGCGGCGGCTTGTTTTCTTCCGCCCACGGAAGAAGTTGTCGGGGTCGAACTTGGGTCGCGCCACAGGGCCGCTTTGGGCATTACCCAGATTTCTGACGCCGTGTCCGTCGTGGTGTCGGAGGAATCCGGAACCGTGTCCCTGGCCGTTGGGGGGAGACTTTTCAGGGGCCTCGACTCCGGCACTTTGAAACAGAAACTCACCGATCTTCTGGATGTTCATCCCATTTTATCCAACAGCATATTCAGCCGGGGGTCTTCCCGATGATAGAAAAAGCCCTTTCAAAGGATGTCATAGCGAAGTGGACGGCCGTCATTTTGGCGGTGCTCATGTGGTTTCAGGTGGGCAGCGACAGGAATCCTTTGGAAACAAAAGTCATCAATCTTGATCTGATCGTGGCAGAACCTCCCGGCACGGTGGTAGTGAGCGCAGGTCCGTCCAAAGTGGCCGTTACTTTGATGGGGCGCGTTCGCACTTTGGCGCGGCTGAACCCCCAGGAGGTTTCAGTGGCCCCGGATCTGTCGGAGGTGCCCCTTGGGGTGCTTTCGGAAATTCCCATCACTTTTGACCCACAGGTGAGCGGGATCCGTGTGCTTGACGTGAGCCCGAAGGTCGCCACAGTGGAGCTGGATGCCGTACGTTCCAAGGAAGTTGCCGTCACCATAAAGAGCCGGGGGGCCCCAAACCAGGAGTTTGTGGCGGAAAAACCCCATTTTCAACTTGCTTCGGCTGAAATTACCGGGCCAGGCCGGCAAATTGACAAGGTCCAGTATGTGATGGGTGAAATTGACGTGGGGGGCGCCACTGCCGATGTGAAGGCTTCCGTTAGCCTGTCGGCCCGTGACGCGGCGGGCAACGAAGTGCCTCGGGTCAAGGTTGAACCCTCCGCATGCGAGGTCACTGTCTTTCTCACAAAACGTCCTCCTGCCAAGGTGGTCAGGGTTACTGCCCACACAATCGGGGTTCCCAAATCCGGGTACAGGGTAGAGGGAATCACTGTTGCCCCAGATTCCATCACTTTGAGGGCAGACCCGGAAGTGATCGCTCAAATAGACTCGATCTCTGCCAATCCCGTGGACGTAACAGGGAAAGATTCTTCGTTTACTGTCACCAGGAGCCTTAAGGTGCCCGACGTTTTGGATTACATTGAAGCTTCGCAAGTGAGCATTTACGTCAAAATAGCCGAAGACGTCATCCAGCGGCCTTTCACGCGGCTAGTCATCCCTCATAACGCCCCGCCGGGCTACAAATGGGATGTTGAACCCCGAGAGGTAACAGTTTACGTCAATGGGCGCAGAGATGTTGTGGAAGGTATCAGTGAGGCCGACATTCAGGCCTATATTGATGCGGAAGGTCGCGGTGAGGGTTCGCACCGGCTTCCGGTTGCGGTCGGCTTTTCCGACAGCATCGCGGAAGGTGTGGGGCTTGATGATATCACTCCAAGTTCGGTGACCGTCACTTTCACCAAACGATAAGATTTGTTGGAAAGGTCTTGGTTTCGGTCCTAAGAGACTTCGGGGGAATCTTGTTATGAACTTGTTTGGCACTGACGGAATCAGAGGAGTCGCCAACAGGGACCTCACTTGTGCCATGGCCTTCAGGCTTGGAAGGGCGGTTGGGCTGATCCTCACCCCGCCCATCAATATTGCGGTGGGGAAAGACACCAGGGCGTCGGGGGACATGCTTGAAGCCGCCCTTCTTGCGGGAATCACTTCTACGGGCCGTAATGTCATCAGGTTGGGTACGGTGACAACCCCCGGCCTATCTTACATCATACGAAGTGCGGGCCTTGGCGGGGGGGTCATGATTTCTGCGTCGCACAACCCTTATGAATATAACGGGTTGAAAGTCCTTGGGCCCGATGGCACGAAAATCAGCGATGGTTTTGAAGAACAGATATCTTCGTTTATCCTGGACAGCCCGTCCGCCGGCGTGGGCGCCCATCCGTTTCCTGGTTTTGATACCGGGAATCGGTTCCCAACAGGAAAAGGCATTGGTAGGATCATCAGCGGAAAGTCCCATGTGGGCCGGTACGTCGATTTTTTGATATCGGTTCCAGGCAGAGCGCTAAAGGGGCTATCGGTGGTGGTCGATACTGCCAACGGGTCGGCTTCCGGCATTGCCGGCAAGGTTTGGAGAGGTGTGGGTGCCCGGGTGATGGTCATCAACAGCGAGCCTGACGGGCACAACATTAACCGCGAATGCGGTTCTACTTGTTTGCGGCCCTTGGCAAAGGTTGTGGCAGAGTCAGATGTGGATGCCGGGTTTGCTTACGATGGTGACGGGGACCGTTGTATGGCAGTGGACGAGAAGGGCGTGGAAATGAACGGGGATCACATGATGGCCGTTCTGGCTGCGGACATGGCCGCCCGGGGAGTTTTGAACCAAGACACGGTCGTGGGGACCGTCATGTCAAATTTCGGTCTGGAATCATTCCTTGGAAAACGAGGTTTATGTCTGGTTCGCACTCAGGTCGGTGACAGGTATGTTTTGGAACGGATGCGGCAGGGCGGCTACAATTTGGGGGGAGAGCAGTCCGGGCATCTGATTTTTCGAGATGTTTTGGAAACAGGAGACGGGATTTTGACTTCTTTGCTTTTGGCTCGAGTGGTTGCACGTTCCGGTTCTTCCATGTCAAGGCTGAGAGGTGCCATGACCGACGTGCCTCAGGTTTTAGTGAACATCAAAACGGACGATCCCGGGGCTCTTGTCGCCGATGAGGTTGTGACTCAGGCCGTTGCCCGGGCGGGTGCCCGCCTGGAGGGAAAGGGAAGAGTCCTTGTGCGAGCGTCGGGTACTGAGCCGCTTGTTCGCATCATGGTGGAATCTCAGGATGAGACTCTTGTTGACAGGTGCATCGCCCATTTGTGTGAAGTTTTGGAATCCAGAAATCTCGAAAAGGGTTTGTGACCATCCCTATCAAAATGGATGAGTTGCTATGGTGCGGCCTCAAGTTAATGGCACATCCTGAGATAGGGGTTGAACATAATGATAGAATTGCCCGAATCTGCTACTTTGGCCCAACAGATCAACCGAACGCTTGTAGGTAAACAGATCGCTTACGCCGAGGCAAATCGCACGCCCCACCGGTTTGTTTGGTATACAGGGGATCCCAAAACGTATGGCAAAAGGTTAAGTGGCAAGGTCGTGTTAGGGGCAGAGTTGTTCAGCGGAAACCTGCGGGTCGGGGCGGGGGATCTCTGTCTTTTGGTTTCCACGCCTGTCCGTTTTCACGAAAAGGGTGCCAGGCTGCCTGCCAAACATCAGTTGCTTATAGGGTTTGAGGACGGCTCGGCTTTGACGTGCACGGCTCAGATGTGGGGCGCGTTGTTTTGCTACAAGAAAGGGCATGAGTCTCAAGGGGTACCGGAAGGGCGCCTGCTTAATGGTGGCCCTTCGCCCTTTGAAAGCGCATTTGACCAAGATTACTTCTGCAGGCTGGCATATTCTGCGGAACCTGCCAATATGCCCATCAAAAGGTTTCTGGCCACAGGACAGAGGATCCCGGGGTTGGGCAACGGAGTCCTCCAAGACATTTTGTGGCGGGCCAAAATCCACCCGAAACGGAAACTGAATGCCTTGTCTGAAAAGGATTTGATTACTTTGTACGAAGCAGTCAAATCTGTTCTGTCTGAGATGGCCCGCAAGGGCGGAAGAGATACCGAAAGGGATCTGTTCGGTCACCCGGGAGGCTGTGAGCAATGTCAAAAGGCGTAGGCTAAGGTCTCCTGCGGCGGAAAAGTGACAAACCGCCGAAGCCGCTTATGACCACCGCGTAGAAGCCATCCATCTGTGCCATGTACCCCGCAGAAACTCTCCGGGTTTGACCAGATGGCCCTACATGGTCAGAATCTGAGCATACAATTCGACAACGCAGTGAAATTCTGACGGTTTGTGCCCCCAATCTGGTCACGTCTTGACCAGACCCTCCAATACGGTCAGAATTTGACTAGATGATTCGACAAAAGTGGTGCCCCGGTGGGAGATTCCTCGCCCCCTTGGTTCTGCCGCCTGCGGAAGTCAGAACTCAGGTACAGGACAACAGCTACCCGGGGTTTCAAAGATCCAGGTACCTACACAGGGTGGGTGACATCAACAGAGGAAAGTCACAAAAATTGTTTGCAGGAGTGGGCGCTTGTGCGTTACCGGCTTAAGGGCCTGGATTGTCCCAATTGCGCAGCAAAGTTTGAAAGAGACCTGAGAAAAACACCGGGCCTGGAAAATGCCACAGTAAGTTTCGCAACTCTCAGCATTACGCTGCCCGAAAAAATGCTCGACGAAGCGAGGCGTGTTGCGGCATCAATTGATCCCAAAGTCAAGATTCTGAACCCCGGTGGTCACCATGAACATGAGCGCAAAAACGAACATGGTGGCCTTAAGATATGGTCAATCGTGGTTTCCGGCATCCTTCTTTTGGTAGGCATTGTCTTCAGCCGCAGGCTGCATGACACCCCTTACTCCTGGGCGGAGTACGTGGTTCTGGTCCCTTCCTACTTGCTTGCCGGATGGCCCGTGATTCGCAATGCTTTCACGAATCTTTCGGCGGGTGCGGTTTTTGACGAAAATGCTCTCATGACTGTTGCAAGTCTGGGAGCTCTTGCGATTCACCAGATGCAGGAAGCGGCCGCAGTGATGGTCTTTTACTCCGTGGGTGAATATCTGCAAGGACTTTCCGTAGACAAATCCAGACGGTCCATATCCGCCTTATTGGAAATCCGCCCCGAATACGCAAACCTCCAAGAAAACGGGCAAACCAGACGAGTGGACCCCGAGGAGGTCCGGCCCGGCGACATTATTTTGGTTAAGCCCGGGGAGAAGGTATCCCTGGACGGATACGTCATTGACGGCGACTCTTTCGTGGACACGTCGGCGCTCACAGGGGAATCGATGCCACGGGAAATATCTGCAGGCCAGTCCATTCTGGCTGGCACCGTCAACGGTTACGGATTGCTCAAGGTGAAAGTAACCAAACCTTTTGGTCAGTCGGCGGTGGCCCGAATCTTGGAGCTTGTTGAAAATGCCGCTTCCAAAAAGGCTCCCACCGAACAGCTTATCACTAGGTTTGCCAAGTACTATACCCCCGGAGTTGTTTATTCGGCTCTGGGTGTGGCGCTCTTGCCGCCACTACTGATTCCCGGTCAAGCCTTTTCGGTGTGGGTTTACAGGTCTTTAGTCATGCTGGTCATTTCGTGTCCCTGTGCCCTGATGGTGTCCATCCCTTTGGGGTATTTTGGAGGAATCGGAGGGGCAGCAAGACAGGGGGTTTTGGTCAAGGGGTCCAACTACTTGGACGCTTTGGCCCAGGCTCACACCGTGGTTTTTGACAAGACAGGGACCCTGACGGAAGGTGTTTTCAAAGTTGCCGGGATCGACGCCGCAAAAGGGTTTGACGATCAAGAAGTCCTGAGCTATGCGGCCCTTGCCGAAGCTTATTCCAGCCACCCTATAGCCCAGTCCATCATTAAGTCTTATGGGGCCGAGTTGCCCCTTCATGAAATTGACAGCTACAGCGATGTTGCGGGACAAGGAGTTGAAGCGGTAATCGGCGGAAAACGGGTGCTAGTGGGAAAAAGCAGCCTTCTCAGAGATGCCGGGGTTTCTCTTATCAGCACAAATTCTCAGAATACCGCAGTTCACGTGGCAGTGGATGGTGTTTTCGCAGGTTCCATCACCGTTGCCGACGAGCCCAGGGAAGATGCCAAAAGTGCAGTTGAGCGCTTAAGGAAGCTTGGTATTCAAAAGGTGGTCATGCTTACCGGTGATCACGAAGCCGTCGCTCACAGAATTGCCCGTGACCTTGGACTGGACGACTACCATTCTGAGCTTTTGCCGGAGGACAAGGTGGTAATGGTGGAGAAAATGAAATCCATGTTGCCAAACCCGAAAAGAGATAAGGTCATTTTTGTTGGAGACGGGATAAACGACGCTCCGGTGATAGCGATGGCAGACGTCGGAGTGGCCATGGGCGGCCTTGGAAGTGATGCCGCCATAGAGGCAGCGGATGTTGTGCTCATGGAGGACGCCCCGTCGAAACTGGTTACGGCTGTCAGTGTTTCCCGGTGGACAAGACGGATAGTGCGACAAAACGTGGGATTTGCGCTTGGCATGAAAGGCTTTTTCCTGGTTTTGGGGGCTTTGGGGGTTGCCACTGTGTGGGAGGCAGTTTTTGCTGATGTAGGAGTGGCTCTTCTGGCTGTGTTCAATGCTATGAGAACGCTGAAGTATAGTGGGTAGGCGCGGTTTCATCCGGCCATCAACTCGGGCGGGAACAAGGTATCGCGAAACCCTATAGAGTCTGGGGGCACGCTTGTTGAAACACAACGAAGCTGTAGACGTTGTAAACAGAATCCGAGAAGCGGTTTCAGAGGTAATAATCGGCAAAACCGGTGCTACTGACATGATCTTAACGGCGTTTTTGGCGGGAGGGCATGTGCTCATCGAGGATGTTCCTGGAGTTGCCAAAACGCTTTTGGCCAGAACTTTAGCCAAGTGTTTGGGGTTGAACTTCGGAAGAATCCAGTTCACCCCGGACTTGTTGCCTTCCGATGTGACCGGTTCGAGTGTGTTTAACACCAAAACAGCCGATTTTGAGTTCAGGAAAGGCCCCGTGTTTGCGGATATTGTCCTGGCAGACGAGATTAACCGGGCGACTCCCAGAACTCAATCCAGTCTCCTCGAGTGCATGGAAGAGCTTCAGGTTACAGTGGATGGGGTTACCCACCCACTACCGGACCATTTTTTCGTCATGGCTACTCAAAATCCTGTAGAGCTGCAGGGAACTTTTCCGCTGCCTGAAGCGCAAATGGACAGATTTTTGATGAGAATTCATCTGGGTTATCCCGATGAGGAGGAAGAACGCGCCATCGTGACCCGCTTTGAAAGGGGTGTCCGTTCTGCAGAAGCTGTCCCGGTCACCTGCGCCGGGGAAATATCGGCGGTCGCGAAAGTTGCCAACGAAACTCACCTTTCCAAAGATCTCGTGGGTTATGTAGCAAAAGTGTGCCGGGCCACCCGGACCCTGCCAAGCGTATCGCTTGGCGCAAGCCCCAGGGCGACTCTTTGGTTGTCCCGGGCGTCAAAGACGTACGCCTTTATGCAGGCTCGCGCCTATGTTATTCCCGATGATGTTAAAAGGCTTGCTGTTCCTGTGCTGTCCCACCGTCTGCTGCTGTCGGAGGTTTCCGCTATTCGCGGTTTGACCCCCAAAGAAGTCATACTTCAGGTGCTCGACCAAGTTGAAGTGCCCGTGGGGTGCTCGGAGGTCGGGCGCTGATGTCCCCCAAGGGAATAGCGGCTTTCGGATTGGGTTTGTTTGCCTTGGGGCTGTTGACCCACGCTAAAGGAGCGGCCGTGGGCGGTGCCTACTTGGCTGCAGCCGCGGGTTTGGGGCTTGTTTACTCAAAAGCATCGCTCAAGCATCTGGTTTACCGGAGGGAGTTCAGTTCCCGCAAAGCTATGGTGGGGGACGAGATCAGTGTGCGGATCGGAGTTGAGAACCGAAAACCGCTTCCCGTGTTGTGGCTCAAATGCGATGATGAGGTCCCCGGAGCGGAGGTTTTGGGGGGCCTGCCTGCCCTGCCCGGTTACAAACCCGAGAGGGCAACCCTAAGAAACATGATTTTCTTAAAGTGGTTCGAACGGGTAGTAAGGGAATTCAACGTAAAGTGTCTTGCCCGGGGGGTGTTCAGGTTCGGGCCGGTCGTCTTGGAATCCGGCGATATTATGGGCTTCAAGGAGACACTGGCCGGGGAGACCCGGTACGATACGTTGACGGTTTTTCCCCGCATGGTCCCAATTCACGGGATAGCCTGGGAAGAGCAGTTTCCTCGGGGCGACGCTCAGGCCGCCGGTTGGCTGCACCCGGATCCTCTTACCATTGTGGGTACGAGGCCTTATGCGAGAGGGACCCCCGCCAAACGTATGGCATGGAGAGCGACGGCAAAAACTGGCGCTTTCCAGGAGAAACTGCTCAAACCAAGCGTTCAGCGAAGCGTTGTGGTGTGCTTAAATTTGTCCACAAAAGAGCGCTACTGGCAAGGAGCCGACCTGGACAGCCTGGAAAGAGCGATTTTTGTGTGCGCTTCATTGTGCCGGGAACTGGTCAAACTGGGTGCGCCTTTCGGCTTGTTGAGCAATTCCGTCCCTGTCTCCCCCTCTCATTTTGGGTTAGTAATACCCCCCGGGTCGTCGCAAGGCCACTTCTTGAGAGTTTTAGAGACACTGGCTGCCCTCAGGATGCCTTGGACTGAGTTTCGCACCACCCTGGGAATTGCACGGAAGAGCCTTCAGCCCGACGTCAGTCTGCTAGTCGTCTTGCCCAAGCAGTTGGAGGCTGACTGGGAAGAGATAATCGCCATTGTTGGAACAGGCACGAAAGTGACCGTCGTCGTCTTTTCTTCCGAAGAAGATTTTGTTCCCTTTTACAAAAAAGTTACGACCTATCTTGTCCCGAGTTCTGTGAATTGGCGCTCGTCGGAGGTGATCCAGTTTGAGCCTTTGGCCTGACGGGTCTATCGCGGCCTTTGCAGAGACGATCGTTGCTTACCGGCTGGTCATGGCGTTGGGCATCGCAACCCCGCGGTCCGGTTGGCCGTTCTGGGTCATTTTGTCCGCTCATTTGGCGGGACAGGTTGCGGCGGGTTATGCGGGTGCCGGGTCGACGGACAGATTTCGAAAGCGGCTCTTGTTTTTGTGGCTCATTCCCGGGGTCGCGGTGGGGTTTTTCACGTTGTTTCACCGGGCGACAGGGCTTGGTATTTCTGTCGTTTGCGCTTTGGTGTGGCTGTCGTGTTCCGGCAGGGGGGTTGCGTGGGCAACCGGGCCGCGCGACTTCCACACAATGAGGCGGGATATGTCTTTGGGAGCCGCAATGCTGGCATACCTATCCTATTTGGGCAGGGCCAACGATGAATCGAACCTTCTGGAAATTGTCTTTTTCCTGCTTCTTTATTCGGCTGTACTTGTTATCAAACGCAGGCGTGAAGTGCCTGGCCTTGCTCTTTCCGCCAAAGAGAAAGCTTCCTGGGCTGTTTCCGCGGCTGCATTCATGGGCCTGTCATTTGCGGTCGTGTTTGTCTTGTACGTTTTGGGACCCGGAGGCCTAGAGGCCGTCAGGGCAACGTTTCGGCTGGTGTGGCAGTTTGCGGTGACGATGTTGAGCTACGCTTTAATGCCTCTTGCTTACCTGGCCCAGTGGCTGATTACTGTTATATCCCGTATGTTGCCCGATCAGGCCCCTGAGGTCCAAGAGATCGAAACTGTCAATTTCGGCGAAATTTTTAAAGACTATATGGATGAGCGAAACCCCGTCGCCCTTCCCCAGTGGGTTAAAGTATCGGCCCTGCTGGTTGTATTTTTTGCTGCGGTGTACGGATTATGGCGCCTTATCGCCAGGTTTTCCGGTCTTCCAAACGGTGAGGACGCCTCAGAAACCAGGACCAGCCTTGCGGGGAGCGATGCCCCCAAAGAATGGCTTTCCGGGGCTGTTGATGGCCTTGCGGGGTTGGCCTCGGCGTTTGTGACAAAACTCCGTTCCGTTGTCGAGGGCGAGCCCCGCACGCTTGAAGGGGTTTACCGTGCTACGCTGTTGCTTCTTGCGTCCAGAGGCTTACCCAAAGAACCGAGATTGACGCCATATGAGTACAGCGATCTTGTTGGCGACGAGATACCAACCTCGGAAGGGAAAGAAGCTTTGGAACAGATGACGGTGGTTTTCACCGAGTGCTTTTACTCTGAGCGAAGGCCTTTGAAAGAGGAGTTGTTGGCGGCCCGGAAGGCTTACAGAATTATTGCCGGCGCCTGGTTTAGGGGCGGATGACCCGGTTTCTCCAGGATGTGGGGGCGAGAAGTTTTTTACCCCCATTGACATCCGCGCAATGCTAATGATAGTGTGCTTAACAACTGAATATTGAACTGGACCTTATCCAGAGCAGGCGAGGGACTGGCCCAACGAACCTGCGGCAACCGGCAAACCGGCGCGGTGCCAACTCCAGCAGAATTCCGTACAAAACGGATCTGGCAGATAAGGGAATAAAACGCCTCCCTTACTGTCAGGGAGGCGTTTTCGTCAGAGGTGTGAGGTGAAGCAAATGATAGAAGTGCAGGACCTTTCGGTGACTTTTCTATCCCCCTCGGGAACGGTGGCGGCTTTGGCCAATGTGTCGCTGTCCGTGAACGAGGGAGAAATAGTGGCAATATGCGGGCCGTCAGGCGCAGGGAAGACGACCTTGCTGAGGTGTCTTTCAATGTTACACTTGCCCGATTCCGGAAGGATTCTGGTGGACGGCGAGGACGTCTCCCGGGTATCGGGGAAAGACCTTAACCTGGTGCGAAGAAAGGTTGGCATGGTCTTTCAAGGTTTCAACCTTTTGCGCTCCAGAACCGCGCTAGGCAACGTTATGCTCCCCCTTGAGATTCGGGGAGTGCCCCGCAAGGAGGCATCTCAAAAAGCCGAAGAATATTTGGATGTAGTTCATTTGGGCCACCGAAAAGATTTCTATCCCGGCGAGCTTTCCGGAGGCGAAAAACAAAGAGTGGCTATAGCCAGGGCGCTGGTGACTGAACCCCGGGTGCTCATTCTGGACGAACCCACATCGGCTTTAGACCGGGAGACTGCCGATTCCATAGTGGGAACCTTGCAAGAAATCAATCGAACCCGGGGTATTACGATCCTGGTAGTCACCCACCAAATAGACCTTTTGGCGCCTATATGTAACAGGATTACTTATCTGCGAAATGGCCAGATCTCTTGCAGGGAATCGTGGGCGGGAACGGCGCCTTTGGCGGGGGGCGTAGCCCGATGACGAGGCTTTTGTCGCGGTTCGCTTCTTACAATTTGAAGAAAATGACTGCGCTTCTTTTGAACAACACCGTACAGACCCTTGGCATGGTTTTGATCTCCCTTGTGGGCGGCGAAATTTTGGGTCTGCTGCTCGGAGTCGGTTTGATTCTGGTGCGTCCCGGTGGGCTGAAGGAAAACAGGCGTCTCTACAGTTTTTTGAGCTGGATAGTGAACGTGGGGCGCTCGGTTCCGTTTATAATTTTGCTGGTTGCCATCATGCCGCTGACACGGCTTCTGACAGGTACTTCCATAGGGCCTGCGGCCGCTATCGTTCCTCTTACCGTCTCGGCGATTCCTTTTGTTGCCCGGCTTACTGAGATCGCAATGCTTGAAGTAGAAACCGGAGTAATCGAGGCTTGTGTATCCATGGGTGCCTCATGGCAACAGATCGTAAGATATGTGCTCGTGCCCGAAGCTTTTCCGTCTTTAATTGCCGGCGCTGCCACCACAGCGGTGAACCTGGTGGGTTATTCGGCCATGGCCGGGGCCATAGGGGGGGGTGGTTTGGGGGATCTCGCCATTAGGTATGGCTACCAACGTTGGCAGACTGATGTGATGTTGGCTGCACTGGTCATCCTAGTTGGCATGGTCCAGGGCATGCAATTCATAGGCGACCGTTTGGCCCTGAAATTTAGGCGTCGCTAGCCCTCAAATCACATAATTCTTGGGAGGGACCGGGAAATGGCATTGAAAAAAGGTGGAACTCGCGTCATCATGACGCTCAGTCTGGTAGCTTTGGCTGCTTGTGTTATTTTGCTCGGCGGCTGCGGCAAGAAAACGGTCAAAATCGGCGCCACATCGGTGCCCCATGCTGAAATCCTGGAATTCGCTCAGCCTTACCTTGAAAAAGAAGGTATTGAGCTGGAGATCATCGAGTTTAACGATTATGTCCAGCCCAATCTACAGCTGGCGGACAAGCAGCTAAAGGCTAACTTCTTCCAGCATATACCGTACCTTGAGGATTTTGCCGCCCAAAGAGACTTGCCTCTAACCTGGGTTGCCAAAATTCACATCGAACCTATGGGCGTTTACCCCGGCCAGGTAGGGTCTTTTGATGACCTCAAGGCAGGGGATCAAATTGGTATTCCCAACGATGCCACCAACGCAGGCCGGGCTCTGGTTCTTTTGGCAAAGTCCGGGCTAATCAAATTGGCGGAAGGGGTCGACGTGGAAGCCACTGTCTTGGACATAGTTGAGAATCCCAAAAACCTTAAAATTGTGGAACTTAACGCCGAGATTCTGCCCAGGTCAAAAGACGACCTGGCCCTGGCCCTCATAAACGGCAACTTCGCCATCCAGGCGGGACTCTCGCCTCTTGACGACTCCCTGTTCATAGAAGGCGGCGACTCGCCCTATGCCAACGTCTTGGCCATCCGGGAGGGCGACGAAGATGACCCCGTCATAAAAAAACTGGTGAAGGTTCTTACCGGTGAAGACGTCAAAGCGTTCATTTTGGAAAAATACAAGGGAGGGGTCATTCCGGCGTCCTAAAGTGTAGAGCGAATTCAAGGCGGGGTGACCGGGGCACTGGGAACCCCGGCATTCCGCCCTTTTCACCGCGCGGACCCGGCATAGTCTTTACCCATTAATCACCGGGATGCCACTACATCTTTCATGCTGTACAGTCCCGGCCCTTGTTGGGCCAAAAATCTGGCGGCCTTGACCGCGCCGTGGGCAAATACGTCCCGAGACAACGCCGAATGGGTTAATTCAAAGACTTCCCCCTGGCCCGCAAAGATGACCGTGTGTTCCCCCACGACGGCGCCGCCTCTTATCGCATGAATGCCGATCTCTGTTTTGCTTCTTTTGCGGGTCTTGGAATGTCTTCCGTAAACAAAGTCCACCGGGCCATCGATGCTTTGGACGACAGCGTCGGCAATCAACAGCGCCGTGCCGCTGGGAGAATCCACTTTTTGATTATGATGCTTCTCCACGATTTCGATATCGAAAGTGTCATGCAAAGAGCCCGCTGCTTTGGCCGATAAAGATAACAATAGGTTGATTCCCAAAGACATGTTTGCAGAGTGAAGCAGCGGCACAGCTTCAGCAGTTCTGTTCATCTTCTGCCTTTGTTCTTGTGAGAACCCGGTTGTGCAAACAACCAGAGGAACATTTCTTGACAAGGAGAAAGCCAGCAAATCGTCCAAACACGAGTGGTGAGAAAAGTCTATGATTATCTCCGGACTTTCTTTCACATGGTCTAAAAAGCGATAAACTGGGTAGGCCGCCGCTTGCTTTCCGCTTTCCAGGGGAGCCTTGTCAACCCCACAAACAATGTCCATATCAGTTTCCGCCGAAATGATGCGCGTCATCACGCGTCCCATCTTACCGTTGCATCCGTGAAGCAGGATTTTCATACAGCACCCTCCCCATTGCGGCAAAGTGGAATTGGTTCTCTCTCAGTATGGTCTATGATTGAAGCCTCAAAAAGCTGATTGGGCTATTAGCCAAAGGCCCGGTGGCTCAGGGCGTGCAGCTCCTTATCCAAACCAGCATTTGCCCGGGCGAGCGGTTATCCCACACACAATAGGGAACAGCCCTGATGGGAAACGGTTTCACCTCAGGCTGCTTTCGGGCATAAAGCGCCTCCCCCGGGTCCGCGTCCTCAATTGCGATTCCCCGACATTCAATGAGTGTCACTCCCCCCAAAAAATCCGGCAGGTGCCTGGTTTCAAACTGGGGTTCCTGAGGGAGACAAATTCTGGAAAGGGGCGCTATGGGATTGTCGGTTTCCTCCAAACAATACACTATGGGGCCCCTTTGCAAAGCCACCTTTCCGTTCATTTGCCTGGCAGAAGGATGAGCCCAAACTCTATTAACGGGCATGTCCAAAATCAGGGACACCCGGTCTCCCGGAGCCCATTCTTTGCGAACTCTAGCGTAGCCCCGGTGGACCACTTCCCCGAGGTCGATGTTTTCGCCGTTCACCTTGAGCCCGGCACGGGCGCACCAGCCAGGTATCCGCAAGGCCAAAGTGAAACGGTGCGGGCGATCTACCTGGACAGTCAAGTCAACTGCCCCGTCCCAGGGGTACCGGGTCTTTTGCTCCAGACGGACTTCCCGTCCCCCGACCCGAAGATTTCCGGACCCCTGGACGTAGAGGTGAACCCACGCTTCAGAATCGCTTTCCGAGTACACGTATTGCCCTACTCCGGCAATCATCCGGGAGATGTTGGGTGGGCAACAAGAGCAGGTGAACCAATCTTGTCTGTGGTGATTACCCAGGCTGGCCATAGGGTTTTCATAGAAAAACTTGTTCCCCGCTAACGAGTACCCGCTCACAGTCCCGTTGTACAAGGCTCTTTCCATTACGTCGCCAAAGCGAGAGTCCTTCTTCAACTGCAACAGACGGTGGGCCCAAAATACCAGGCCTACGGAAGCGCAAGTCTCGCAGTACGCCGTTTCTTGAGGAAAGTCGTAGTGGAATGTGAACCCTTCATGGCTGGGAGTTTGGCCGATGCCACCGGTTATGTACATATGACCCCGGCAAAGGTCTTCCCAAAGCCGCTCACAGGTTTCGACCAAACCCCGGTCACCGGTTTCCAGGGCGACGTCTGTCATACCGCAATACAGGTACATGGCCCGTACAGAATGTCCTGTAACCTTAGTCTGTTCCCTCACGGGCCTGTGAGCTTGGCAATACTCGTAATTGAACTGCCCCGGGACGCCGCCGCGTTTCTCCGCCTCAATGTCGTAATAATGAGGCCGAGTACCTCGGCGATCGATGAAAACTTTGGCCAGTTTGAGATATTCACGATTGCCTGTCGCTTTGCAAAGCTTTACCAGGGCGAGTTCTGCCTCTTCATGGCCCGGGTATCCCTTTAGCTTGGATTCTTCGGGCCCGAATACCGAACCTATGTGGTCCGCATATTTCGCCAAGGTATCTAATAACAGCCTTTTGCCTGTTGCCTTGTGGTAAGCCACCGCCGCCTCTGCCAGGTGCCCAAAGCAGTACAGCTCATGTTTGTCTCTCAAATTGGTCCAGCGCTTTTCAGGTTCGACCAAAGTGAACCAGCTGTTCAAATACCCGTCGGGTTCTTGCAGTGCCACTAATTTGTGAACAACTTGATCTACCAAAGCTTCAAGATGAGGGTCAGGATCAGTGGACAGGGTATAGGCGGCGGCCTCCATCCATTTTGCTATATCGGAATCCCAAAAAACGTGGCGGGCGGCCGGGTCTCCGGGCTTGTAATTGCGGTCAAGACCGGCAATTCTACCTGTCTTTACCAGATACTCGTACTGAACCGGAATCGTCACTTTGCGGTTGGTTTCTCTTCGAGGCCTCCAAAAAGGATCCTCGAGCTGCACCTCAGTAAAATCCACGGGTCTTAGGGCCGAAAGCATTCCGGGCACGGGGATGCACCTCCTGGACTAAATCGCTACTCAGCCGGGCATCTCAAGATGCAGGTTTGTCGAGCCCCTGATCCATAGCCAAAAGGACTTTGTCGGTAGCTTTGAGTCCACTTCCGGTCATTTCCATTACTACTTTGTCATCAAGCCTTATCCAGCCGTCGGACACCAGTTTTTTGAAAGCGGCGACAACGGTGGCGGAGGTTGGTTCAACAAAAACACCTTGGTGGGCCAGCGTGTGCAGCCCGTTCCACAGCTCATGGTCTGTTACGGTCACAAATGCTCCACCGGTGTTGCGAACCGCGCCTATGACTTCTCGGGCTTTGATGGGAAACGCGATGGCTATCCCTTCCGCGGCGGTTTCGCCTTTCTGGATTGGGGCTGCGTCTTCCAGCCCCTGGGCCCAAGCGGTTGCAAGAGGCGCACAGGCATCCGCCTGTACCGCCACTATGCGGGGTAATCTGGTTGAGGGATATGAAGACCGGATTTCCACAATGGCGTCAAAAGCCGAAGAAATCAGGCTGCCGTTTCCGCATGGCGCAATCAAGACGTCGGGCAAGTCGTAGCCCATCTGTTCCCATATCTCGTACACATAGGTCTTTACACCGTGCTCGAACAAAGGGCTCCACCGGTGACTGGCATAAAACGATCGAGTCCCGGCCTCCATTGCGGCTTCTGCGGTATCCTCCCTTGTCCCTTCCACCTTCCGAAGCCTGGCCCCGTAGACGGCTATCTGTGCGGCCTTGCCTGCGGAAGTGTAAGCGGGCACATAGATCTCGCGATCGATGCCTGCTTTGCCGCAGTAGGCTGACAGGCTGGCCCCGGCATTGCCTGAGGAATCCTCAACAACCGATTGGACTCCCCAAGATTTTAAACCACTCACCATGACCGCCATGCCCCTGTCTTTTTTTGAGCCCGTAGGCAAAAGGTAGTCAAGTTTCAAGAAGCAAGTGTGCCCAAAAAGGTCAGTGCTAAGCAAAGGAGTTACTGATTCCCCCAAAGAGACCCTGTCTTCGAACACGGGGATGGCTTCCGCATACCTCCACAAAGTCTGTTCCCGGCTTTTCAGGTCTTCAATCTTGGGAGCCTTTGCGCCAACCAAACGCAAGTAACCTCCGCAATCACACTGCCATCTGGGCGCTTCAAGGTCGTATTCTTTCAAACAAGAAGAGCATTTTAGTTTCATGAAGATACCTCCGTTTTCCCAATGCTGCGTTCGCAAACGTGGGGCGCCTGTCAGATTAAGACTATATCAAAGTCGAAAGGAAAGCGACGCTCGACCGGCCATTTCTGAAAAGAGGGTTTGTGTTGTGCCCACGGGGACAAAAAGAAGGTGCCGGGCCTCAAACATCAAATTACATAAACGGAGGCCCCGGCAACCTAAAGGGAGGTATGCCCGTGTCGCAGGATATCAGGGTAGGAATCGATGTTGTGGCTGTTGAAAGAGTGAAAAAGGGCTTGGCGGGAAACCCGTCCCAGTACATTGCCCGATTTCTCACACCGGCAGAGGCTTCTTATTGCCGGCAGGGCGAAAGCGCTTACCGTCCCCAAAGCGTAGCCGGTAGAATAGCCGCCAAAGAAGCAGTAATGAAAGTCCTGGGTGACGGTTGGCCAAGAGTGCCGTGGGCCGACATAGAAATTTTGCCCGGCCAGGATGGACGCCCTGGTGTCACTTTGTACAAGAAAGCCAGCGATCTTGCAAGTTCTTTGGGGATGGAAAGCATGGATATGTCCATCACCCACGATGGTGGGATCGCTGTGGCCGCCGCTGTGGCCGCTTTCAAAAAGGAGCGCTGACCATGTTGCGTTTAGTGACGCCAGAAGAGATGAGGGTGTTGGACAGGAAAGCCGTGGATTCGGGCATTCCCGCGCTTGTCCTAATGGAAAACGCCGGCAGGGCTTTGGCATCGCACGGGGCCTGTCTTGCGAAGGTCCCCGGTTCAACGGTGGGGGTGTTTTGCGGTCCCGGTCAAAACGGAGGAGACGGGTTTGTTGCCGCACGCCACCTGTCAGCCATGGGATACAAAGTAAAAGTAGGGTTCTTCGGCAGTAAGGAGACTTTTTCTCACGAAGCGGCCGTCAATTACGAAGCGTTGAAAGTGTCCGGGGTACAGGTCGTGACAGAGGGAGACGAGTCCCTCACCCGGGTCTTGCAGCAGTTTTGCGATTCAGGGCTTATCATCGACGCATTGCTGGGTACTGGGCTTAAAGGCAATCCCCGCCACCCCATTGACCAGGTCATCCGGTGGATAAACTCCCGGGAAGTCCTGGTTTTGGCCTGCGACCTGCCTTCCGGTTTGAACGCCGGCACCGGTTTTCCTTACGAGCCTGCGGTGAAAGCAGACTTGACCGTCACAATGGGTTTACCCAAAGTCGGGATGTACTCCTATCCGGGGCGCCCATACTGCGGGGTTATCGTCACCGAATCTTTGTCTTTGCCCGAAAACTTTTTCAAGG
>CAZYEC010000002.1:18019-76680 GCA_964646385.1 uncultured Eubacteriales bacterium
TGCGACAAAGACAAAAGCAGTGTTTTTGGAAGATGTTCGCTCTGTCATGCCGAAAAGGGCGGAGGACCATCACAAAGGGATGTCGGGTCACGTGACTGTTTTGGCCGGCTCCCAGGGAATGGCCGGAGCGGCAGTATTGGCCGCCAAAGGCGCTTTGCGGGCGGGCGCCGGCACCGTCACTGTCCTATGTCCGGGACGGGTTTACGGGCCTTGTGCGTCAATGTTGCCGGAGATCATGGTGGTGCCCGTTGGGGATTCTGAGGTGTTCTCACCTGACGCCGGCCAGTTGTCGTTTATTCGGGAACATTTGTCGGCCTCCCGGGCGGTTGTTTTGGGGCCCGGGCTAGGCAGGGGGCTTTCCCAAACCCGGTTTTTGGCGGAAGTCCTTTCTTTTCTCGAGGCACCTTTGATACTTGATGCCGACGGTCTTTATGCCTTGAAGGGGCTGGGGGGACTGACATATCTCAGGGGATTGGGGGGCAAGTATATCCTGACCCCTCACCCTAAAGAACTTGCCAACCTTGTTGGGTGCGGGACGGCGGAAATCGGTGCCGACAGGCTTGGATTTGCCAGGCGGTCGTCAAAAGAAGCCAAAGCGGTCGTCTGTCTAAAGGGAGCCGGGACCTGGGTGGCGAATTATACAGGCGAAGCTTACGTCAATACCTCGGGTGGCCCCGTAATGGCTACCGCGGGCTCGGGTGATGTTCTGTCAGGTGTCTTGTCGGCGCTTGTGAGCCAAGGTTTGCCTGTCTTTACCGCCGCTTGGGCCGGAGTGTTTTGGCATGGCCTTGCAGGTGATCTGGCAGGGGAGATGCTGGGATCTTACGGGGTGTTGGCCGGTGATATTGCTGATTGTCTTCCTCGCGCTCGCGGACAAATTACCGGGAGGTGAAAGGCCCGCCTGCACCGGGCCGGTGGTGTGGCCAAACTGAAACGAGTCGTTGTGGGGTTTCCTGAAGAAGTATTGGCTGATATCGATAGCCTCGTGTCAAACAAAAGCCTTTGCAGGGCGGACGTAATTCGGGAGGCCTGTTTTCTTTACGTCGAAGAAAAACGCAAAGCTGCGCTTCGCGAACAAATGAAAGTAGGTTACCAGGAGATGGCGGAACTCAACCGTTTTTTAGCCGAGGAGATGGCAGGCGCCACCGATTTCAGCGATGATTTTGAAGGAAACTCCGGGTGGGGGAAAACCTGATTGGACCCCACGAGAGGCGATATATATTTCGCCGACCTCAGTCCCGTGGTGGGGTCGGAACAGGGTGGTTTCAGGCCCGTCCTTATCATTCAAAACGACATTGGAAATAAATACAGTCCGACGGTGATTGTAGCCGCCATAACTTCCCAAATTCTCAAAGCTCGTCTTCCCACCCACGTGGAGCTTCCTGCCCATGTGTCGCGGTTGGGAAAGGATTCGGTGGTGCTGCTCGAACAAGTGCGGACTATCGATAAGAAGCGCTTGAAAAGGCGAATAACCAAGTTAGACCGGGAAATCATGACCAAGATCGACGAAGCTTTGGCTATATCCTGCGGTCTTAAACCCATCTGAACAGATTCAGTTGTCTGAAGGCGGGAAAACGGGACTAGAATTAAAGAGACAAAGATTACGCAAAGTCGTTTTGGGATTGGAGAGTAATATCATGAAACCGGAGATTTATGGTTTTCCTGTAGCCCAATTGACTCAGTTGCCTACCCCTTTTGTGGAAGCCCCAAGATTTGGCGCTGCACTGGGGGGACCCAGGATTTTTCTGAAACGGGACGATACGACCAGTCTTGCCATGGGGGGGAACAAGGCCAGGAAACTGGAGTTTCTTATGGGGGATGCCCTCAACCGGCAGTGTGACTACGTTATTACATGCGGCGGCCCTCAGTCAAATCACGCCAGGTTGACGGCAGCGGCTGCGAGAAAGTGCGGCCTAGAGCCGGTATTGGTGCTTGACGGCTACGATCCCGGGCACCGTCTGGGGAACCTGCTTTTGGATACTCTGCTGGACGCCCAATTGGTGTTCACGGAAGGCAAGCCTGCAGAGGTTGTCATGGAAAATGTCAAAGCCGATCTCGAACAAGGAGGTCACCGGCCTTACGTCATCCCTCTGGGAGGCTCCAATCCTTTAGGTACCTTGGGGTACGTGTCTTGCGCTTTGGAAATTGCGGAGCAAAGCGAAGCCCGGAGGGTTCGACCCAAAGCCCTGTATTTGGCGGCGGGTTCCATGGGCACCGCCGCGGGGCTCGTCCTGGGGAAAATGTTATCGGGCGCTCTTTTCGATGTAATTGGGGTTGGGGTGAGCCCGGGTCATTTGGAAAAGATGGCGCGGGGAGTCGATTTGGTAGTTGGTGCGGCGTCTTGCTTGAAATCGCGACTGTCTTCCGGTGCGGTTGTGCCTTTTTCCGACGGGCTTAGTTCTGTCACCTGTGAATCTGTGGGGCCCCACATTCGCGTTCTGGGAGAGTTTGTGGGGGAGGCTTACGGCGTTCCCACCCGGGAGGGACTTGAGGCCATTCATCTGTTAGCCAGGACAGAAGGTGTTTTGACTGACCCTGTTTACACGGGAAAGGCACTGGCCGCGTTGATCTCCCATGTGCGGGCAGGGAAATATCAAGAAAGCGATGTGGTAGTTTTTCTACACACCGGAGGGGCTCCGGCTGATTTTGCCTATACCGATTATTTCATTTAGAAGGCTGATTTTGAGAGGAGAGGTTGGGATGCGCCCCGTCATCGGTATTACGGCGGGCTATGATGAGGAAAAAGGTATTGTGACTTGCCCAATTACCTACGTAAACGCAGTGTTGGAAGGCGGCGGAAAGCCGGTTCTAATTCCGGTGATGCCGGACCAAACGGCTGAAGAGATGCTTTCCGCCGTGGATGGGCTGCTGTTTCCCGGGGGTGCCGATGTGGATCCCGTGCGCTACGGTGAACGGCCAAACCTGCATTTGGGCAAAATCGTCCCACTCTTGGATTCCCTGGAACTGTGCCTGGCCAAAAAGGCTCTGGATTCCAACATTCCCATTCTGGGAATATGCAGGGGTTGTCAGCTTGTGTCTGTGGCAGCCGGCGGCACGCTGGTTCAGGACATTCCCACACAAGTTGGGGGCGCCATGAAACACAACCAGCAGGCCTCCAGGTGGCACGGCACTCACGAGGTAGTCCTGGATCAAGATTCGCTGGTGTCCAAAGTCTTTGGGGCCAGACGGCTTGTAGTAAACTCCTTCCACCACCAATGTGTAAAAAGCCCGGGGGAAATGCTCACTGTGACCGGGAGGGCTTTGGACGGCGTTGCGGAAGCCCTTGAATCAAGAAAAGGTTTCGTATTGTTGCTGCAGTGGCATCCCGAGTGCATGTGGACAAAGAACAGGGTCTTTTTGGAACCATTTAAGGCTCTTTGCCGGGCCGCAATGGGTCAACAAACTGTGGAACCCCAATCGTGAAAAATGCACGGGCCCGAAAGCTGGGTATTTCGGTTGGCAACATGGAACCCGGTGTCCTAAACGCCATAACCGATGTCCCCGGAGTGCTGGTGGGACATTCTACTATTATCCGCGGTAGCGGGCCGCTTGTGCCCGGGAAAGGACCGGTGCGCACCGGGGTAACCGCGATTTTCCCTCACCCGGGAAACCTCTTTCAGGACAAAGTGCGTTCCGCGATTCACATAATTAACGGGTTCGGGAAGGCCACAGGCATTGCTCAGGTGATGGAACTCGGCTCAATCGAGACTCCCATAGTTCTTACCAACACATTGTCGGTGGGTACGGCGTGGAACGGGGTCTGCGAGTACATGTTGGAGCAAAACCCCGAAATCGGCGTTTCAACGGGGACAGTCAACCCGGTGATCGGTGAGTGTAACGACGGCTATCTGAATGATATCAGGGGACGCCACGTTAAACGGGAACACTGCCTTGAGGCCCTGCGTTCGGCCCGGGGTGGCCCTGTTCCAGAAGGAAACGTGGGCGCGGGGACCGGCATGTCGTGTCTTGGATTCAAAGGCGGAATAGGAACATCGTCCAGGAAATTGCGGGGGAGACTTGGTAGCAATCATCTTGGTGTGCTGGTTTTGTCCAACTTCGGCGGCTTGGAAGACCTGACCGTAGCAGGTGTGCCGGTGGGGCGCAGGCTTCAAAAAGAGCATCAAGACCCCGGCGCTCCCCCGGGGTCTGTAGTGATCGTGCTTGCCACAGATGCTCCTGTTACCTCTCGCCAGCTGGGCCGGGTGGCGAGAAGGTGCCAGGCCGGCCTGGCCCGTACGGGCTCTGCCTTTTCAAACGGAAGCGGTGATTTTGTCATCGCGTTTTCAACTGCGAATCGTGTTCCCCACAATCCCAATCCGGTGGAAGTTGCGGAGTTGCTGCACGATGATACCGGGGAGATGTCTTCTTTGTTCCGTGGGGCCGCAGAAGCCACCGAAGAAGCCATCTACAATTCGCTGGTTGCGGCGGAGTCTATGGTGGGCCGGGACCTTCACAGGCGCCTTGGACTGAAAGATACCCGGGTCCTGGAAATGCTTAGGACCCACCCTTTGGGGTAACAAACTTTTTTTGCGGCAGGATAATCCTGAGACTCGTCGAATGTCCTACAGAAGTGTCTGGCTATGGATTAGGTCTATTGTGAGGGACAGCGATGGATTCAACACCCAAAGTGAAAAGACCCTCTTACCTGGGAGGTCCCGGGACCAAAAAGGCTTTTGGAGATGAGCCTGCATCTTCGAAAAAGGGAAAGGCCCCTGCTGAAAAACCCGAAAGTGACAGGAAGGAACCCAAAGAAGACGCGGAACTGCACACTTGGCGTGTTTGGCTGTTTCCACGACGCCCTTTGGTTTCTGCGGGTGTCGTCCTTGTCATTGTATTGAGCCTCGGGTTTGCCTACCGCATGTTCCCCCAGCCTATATTCCTGCTGATTTTTGGCGTCATTCTTATGAACCGCTTGGCGACATACCTCTTTCCCGTCAATTATACGCTCACAGAAGAAACGGTGGGGTATCGCGCGATACTGGTCCGAGACGTCAGGGAGTGGAGCCGGTTTTTTACCTACAGAGAATTTCCCGACGGGGTTTTGCTTTCTCACGATGTCCGAAGCCTGCGTGGGCGGATGCGGGAAGGGTTGTTCCTTTACTACAAGGACGATCTGTCAAACAAAGATGACGTGCTGCAAATCGTGAGGGCAAAACTGGATCTTTTGGAAAAGGCGCGCAAAGAAGATGCCGGGGATCCTGCGGGCAAAGGCGGCTTCAGATCGGCGTTGCGCAGGATCAGGGCCGTTCGCAAGCGGGAATGAAATTGGCTTTTGCCTTATTTTTCTTGTTGCCAAGATTGATATTCGGATCCCAAACGGGTGGCGGGGAGGTGTGGTCTTAGATGAGATTCAGGGAACCTATCGATACTGAACGCCGGGACGCTATTGTAGAAGGCATCGCCAAACGGGTG
This sequence comes from uncultured Eubacteriales bacterium, assembly GCA_964646385.1. Taxonomy (GTDB): domain Bacteria; phylum Bacillota; class Sulfobacillia; order Fermentithermobacillales; family Fermentithermobacillaceae; genus JAXGZG01. Next base: position 23,432 of record CAZYEC010000002.1, read on the forward strand.
CAGCAGTTTGGGATGCTGGTGCCTGCTATTTTCTTTCTGGAAATGAACAAGCCTCTGAGCTATATAGGCGGGCAGGCGATGCATTTCTTTGCCCCGTTCGTGGGAGTTTTTTTTAGCACTTTCGAAGATTACGCGTATTTTTTTGATAACAGGGCCAACGTTGAATTGTTGATCCGGAGGCTGGAGGATCTGGCGGCGGAAGAGGAAGAGGCCGATCGTAAAGCCAAAAAGAAGAAGAAAGCTCAAAAGGGTAGTCTTTTGGACGAAGCGATGCAACTGGAGAAGAATGCAAAGGAATCCAGAGAAAACTCAAAAGATTTTGGGCCTCATAAAGGAATTTGAATGACTAACATCGTATTAGTCTTATTATCGGACTATTTTGACCACAAGATGTTCGGCGTTGGGAGTTGAGGAGGGGAAGATCTCGTGTCCGTAGAAAAAGTACCGTTTCAGCTGGACAGGGAAATAGACTCAGTTCTTGCTACCGACTGTGGTTCCACCACTACGAAAGCTATCCTCATCGAGAAAGCTGGCGACGAGTACCGTTTGATCGTCAGGGGTGAGGCACCTACTACTGTGGAGGCGCCTTTCGAAGACGTTACCGCCGGCGCGAGGAATGCCATACGTGAGGTTGAGGAGCTCACTGGCAAAACATTTCTTGACGAGGACGGGGTAATAACTCCCCGGCAGCCCGATGGAAGCGGCGTTGATATCTATATGTCCACGTCTTCCGCAGGCGGAGGCCTCCAAATGATGGTTGCGGGCGTGGTCAAGACCATGACTGCCGAGTCCGCAGCAAGGGCAGCCCTGGGTGCCGGCGCCATCGTCATGGATGTCATTTCTGTCGACGACGGCAGAAAACCCCACGAGAAAATTCAGAGGATCCGCCACCTCCGCCCCGACATGATTCTGCTTTCGGGGGGGATCGATGGCGGAACCATCACGCACGTGGTGGAAATCGCCGAGCTTATTTCCGCCGCCGAACCAAAGCCCAGACTCGGAATCGGGTATAATCTTCCCGTAATTTACGCGGGTAACAAAGATGCAAGACCCCACGTTGACTCCAGCCTAGGCAAAAAGGTGGACCTCAGGGTGACCGATAACCTCCGGCCGGTGTTGGAACAAGAGCTGCTGGGTCCTGCCCGTGAGGAAATTCACAACTTGTTTATGGAACACGTTATGGCTCAGGCTCCGGGGTACAACAAACTCATGGCCTGGACCCCTGTGCCCATTATGCCCACCCCCGGCGCCGTTGGCAGCTGCATGCAGACCGCTTCCAGGGAGTACGACATGAGCGTTATCGGCGTGGACTGCGGCGGGGCGACCACAGACGTGTTTTCGGTTTTTGGGGAGTATTTCAACAGGACTGTCTCGGCCAACCTGGGAATGAGCTATTCCATCTGCAACGTGTTGCTTGAAGCGGGAGTGGCCAATATCAGCCGGTGGATTCCCTTTGATATGGACGAAGGCGCTCTCAGGAACAGAATCAGGAACAAGATGATCCGCCCCACCACGATACCCCAAGCCCTTGAGGAGCTTGTGATCGAGCAGGCTATATCCCGAGAGGCCCTGAGGCTGGCATTCCTTCACCACAAAAGTCTGGCGGTGGGACTCAGGGGGGTTCACAAGGAAAGGACCATAGGCGACACTTTTGAGCAGTCAGGAAGCGGAGAGACGTACATCGATCTGATGGACTTGGGTATGCTCATTGGATCTGGCGGGGTGCTCTCTCACGCTCCCAGAAGGGTTCAGACAGCCCTCATAATGCTGGACGCTTTCCAGCCGGAAGGAGTCACCATGTTGGCGGTGGACTCCATTTTCATGATGCCCCAGCTGGGCCTTCTGTCTTCGATTCACCCGAAAGCGGCCATGCAGGTGTTTGACCGTGACTGTCTCATCAGGCTGGGGCACGTCATTGCTCCTGTTGGGCCCAGCGGCAACGCCAAACCCGGAGACCCGTGTTTGAAAATCACGTTGATAATCGAGGGGGAGACCGTCACTGAAGAAGTCCCCTACGGTTCCATGAAATTGATCCCTTTGGCCGACGGCCGAACCGCCCCGGCAACCATCAATCCTGCAAGGCAGTTTGACGTAGGGAGGGGGGCCGGGCATGCCTTGGAGACTACCATAAGAGGCGGCGTTGTGGGGGTCATCGTTGATTGCCGCGGCCGGCCACTGCGAATCCCGGCGGACCCTGCAATAAAGAATCCGATGTTGTTGGGCTGGTTCCGGGATCTCAACCTGTATCCCAAAGAGGTTTTAGCCCAATACGCGCGGCAGGAGGGAAGGTAGAATGGCACACGCATATACACCCGGACTAAAAGTAACGGAAAAAGCGCTTATCAGGAAAACACGCAGACTTCCCCTGCTCGGCAACGTGCTGGTGCGTCAGGGGGACTCAGTCTCCCCCAAAACTATCGTGGCTAAAACCAATATTCCGGGTAACCCCCAAACAGTGAATGTGGCGAACATCCTGGGCGTAGAACCCGAAGACATCTTGGAATTCATTAAGAAAACAGAAGGGGAATCAATAAAGAAGGACGAGACCCTGGCATTTTACAGTTCTTTTTTTGGGCTTTTTAAGAGGGAAGTAAAATCTCCCGTAGAAGGAACCGTAGAGATGATTTCCACCGTGACGGGTCAAGTCACCTTGAGGGAACCCCCGATACCCGTGGAGATAGATGCTTATATAGATGGAACAGTCGAAGAAGTCTTGCCAAAAGAAGGCGTTGTCATCAAAGCGGAAGGCGCCTTTGTTCAGGGCATTTTCGGCGTCGGCGGTGAGACTCAGGGTGTCGTTCGGGTAGCAGTAGGGGATCCCGACGATGTTTTGGATGAAAGCTGCATCGCCAGGGATGACCGCGGCAAGGTGGTAGTGGGCGGGTCACTGGTCACGGCCGGCGCCATCAGAAAAGCCGCCGAAGTAGGTGCCAGGGGCATAGTTGCAGGCGGGATCATTGACACGGATCTTATCGAGTACTTGGGCTGCGATATCGGCGTGGCTATCACGGGCCACGAGGACGTGCCGGTCACGGTCATCATTACTGAGGGTTTCGGCAGGATGAGGATGGCAGACAAGACGTTCACTTTGTTCCAGAATATTGCCGGTTTTGAAGCGTCCATAAACGGCGCCACCCAAATCAGGGCCGGGGTTATGCGCCCGGAAATCATCGTTTCGGGCTACCAGTCCAAGCGCAAAGAAGTCGAGCAGGATTTTTCCCTGGGGCTGGTTCCGGGCACGCCGATTCGCATCATTAGGGAGCCCTATTTTGGCCGGTTTGCGGAGGTTGTCGATTTGCCGCCTGAGCTTCAGGTCATAGAAACTGAAGCCAAAGTCCGGATCCTTCGGGCAAGGCTGGATGATGGGACTATAGTGACGATTCCCAGGGCCAACGTGGAAATCATAGAAGCCTAAAATTGTACCCGGTTGCGTGATTCGTCCAAATTTGGGGGGAGGAAAACCTCTCCCCTACGTGTTTTGGTCCCTGAAGGGTTAAAAACCAGGAACAGAGAACAATGGTAAACGTAACATCTGCGTGAAAGGGGGGCATCGGACCGGGATTCCCGGTGGAACGAATTATGGATAAAGAACTTTTGGTCGAGTTCATGAACGAGGGAATCATTCCGGAGCGCGCGAAATTTGACGACTACCTTACGGTGGCTTTGGGCGTCAGAAGAGCGTCCCAGATAATCATGCCCGCGGAATTGCCTGATGCCATGGTGCTTGGCAGCACAATAGACGAACGTTTTCTGCAAAAGATGAAGGGTCGAAGGCTTCCCGGAGAATCAGTGTTTCAGTTTTTCAAAGGCAAAGTCGGCAAGCATTGGCGAAAGTCTCAAATGGCCGAGGTCAGGCGCCGGGCCGAGTTTCTTAGGGACATTTACGATGATGTTGTAAGAAAAGCCAATTCGTACTCGGCTTTTGTGAAATGGATAGACAAACTTGGGTTGAACAAAAAAGAACTCGAATCCCGGCCCACCATAAAAGAGGTGTATTTGTTCACAGATCCGCAAGTGGCTCGCGAACTTGACGAGCTTCAGGAAATCAGGAAAGACATCAGATACGAAAACCTCAGGACCCCCGACCTGGGCCGGGGCGTCCATTTGCGAATCTTTCCCGAAGAAGGGCATTCGGGCTATCTTAGGAGGTTGGGTGCTATTCTGGGTTTCCCGTCTTGCTGCATAGACCGGTATGTTTTTGACCGCCAAAGCGGTGTGCTGTCTCCCGAGACGAGAGCAGCCAACCAGATAATTCATTTGGAAGGTCCTGAGCTACCGGATCCGTTGGCATATTTCACTAAGGATTTTTTCCCGTGCATGCCCGATTGCCCAGAGGCTGCATCCCAGGGAAAGCATTTGTATCAGAGGCTCTCCGAAATTCACTTGCAGATCGCCGAGAGATGCAAAAAGCATTTCGAGGAGAACGTGACGTTGGTGAGGCAATATCCGGAAATCATCAGAAACAAGGCCGAAAAGCTTGAAAAGGTGGCCGGCCGACAGGACAGGGCAGGCGATATCGGTGAAACGTAGCGCAAAACAGATGGTACAACCCTCGTTATTTGATTTGGGCGAAAAAGCGCAGGAAGAACCGGCCCGGGGTAACTCTTGGCAGGGTATTGACGATCTTGATGTTCTCAAACCCAAAGTCTTGGCGTGCACCGATTGCAGTTTACGCAAGACTGCCAGAAATGTGGTCTTCGGGGAAGGAAATCCGGAGGCTTGCATACTTTTGGTCGGTGAGGGCCCGGGCCAAAACGAAGACTTGACGGGGCAACCGTTTGTGGGAAGGGCCGGGCATCTTCTGGACCTCATGCTCAAAAGCGCCGGGCTGAAAAGGAACGATGTGTATATAGCCAACATAGTGAAATGCAGGCCTCCGGGGAATCGTCTTCCTGTGCCTCAAGAGGTCGAGACATGTTTGCCGCACCTTTATGCCCAAATGAGGATTCTTAAGCCCAAAATAGTGGTTCTTTTGGGGGCTTTAGCAAGCCAAACCCTCGTTGAGCCGTCCATCAGAGTGACCAGAGACCGGGGCCGCTGGTTTCAAAAAGACGGAGTCAAGTACTTGGTAACTTTTCACCCGGCCGCAGTATTGAGGGACGAATCCCGGAAAAAAGAACAGGTGCTGGCCGATTTTCGTGACCTGCGGGCAGAGTGGCTGAAAACATGTTGCATAACGGGTTAACGATTCTCAGCAAATCACCGGAGCAAACCAGGTCCTTTGGCAGGGCCGTGGGAAGCCTGTGTTCCGGGGGAGAGATCATTTTGCTCGAAGGTCCTTTGGGGGCCGGGAAAACCGTGTTTGTACAAGGTCTGGCTTTGGGTTTGGGTATTGTGGGGCCGGTTCAGAGCCCAAGTTTCGTGCTCGAAAGATTTCATAGGGGCAGGTTGATTTTAAGGCACCTGGATTTATACAGGCTCACGGTGAATGAAGCCGAAGAAGCGGGGCTTTTGTTTGAGCCGGAGGAAGACACCGTTATGGCGGTTGAATGGGCAGACAGGGTCTCGGGTAAGTTGTCGCCCGCTTTGACTGTGAGGATTGAGTTTTCGCCCCCCCCTGTTTCGGAAAGCCGTACAATACGGGTGAGTTCGCAACACGCGCTTTGGAGAGGGAGGATCGGGGATGTCGTCCAGAATTTTATCGATTGAAACGAGTACGACGCTGTTGGGAGTCGCTGTAATTTGCGATGAGAGAATTGTGTTCGAGACCTCTTTTCTGAGGCCCAGGATTCACTCAGCCATGCTGTTGCCCTTTTGCCTGGATGCCCTCGACAAATCGGGAATTGCCGGGCAAGACATCTCGTGCATAGCGGTTTCTTTGGGCCCGGGTTCTTTTACGGGGTTGAGGATAGGGGCAGCAACGGCTCAGGGACTGGCTTACTCGTGGGACAAACCGGTGGTGATGGTTCCCTCTTTTAGCGTGTACCTTTACCAGGCAAAAAACGTTCCTCACGTGGCCATCGCTTCTGGAACGGCCAAGGCCCAGGCAGTCTCGGCGTTTTTTGAGAAACGCGAGGTTTGCCAAAAGTCCTCGGGTGTTCCCCGGGGGGTTCACGGAGATTTTTGGGAGAGGTACGGTTTTCGCGAACTGATTCCAATGGGGCCACGTGATCCTGCCTCATTTAGGGATGATTTGTTGAAAAGCCGCATAGAGCCAATATATGTTACAGGTGACGGGGCGCCCCAGTTAGTTGGGAATGAGGGCGGTCCATTCGTTCTTATGGACCTCTTCTGGAGGCTACCGAGGCCCGGCGTACTCGGTATCATCGGAGCAGAGATGTTTCGAGGAGGTTTAGCGGTTGAGCCTGAAAGGGCCTTGCCCGAGTATGTTCGGGAATCCCAGGCGGAGGTAAAGCGGCAGGAACAGGACCGGCAATTGCCCGGAAAATGGCGGTGAGGATCGTTGGAGGGGCTTTCCATAGAGGTTGGAAAAATGAGCGTGAAAGACCTGGATCGAGTTCTCGAGATAGAAGCTCTCTCGTATCTCACTCCTTGGACCAGGCGTGCATTTCAGTCGGAGATTACAGATAATGTTTATGCCCACTACTACGTGGCCAGGCACCGGGGGATAATCGTGGCTTATGTCGGAATGTGGATCATCCTTGAGGAGGCGCACATAACCAACATAGCCGTGCACCCCGATTACCGCCGTTGTGGGGTGGGGCGCCGTCTTTTGGAGGAGATGTTTCAAAAAGCAAAAGAGCTGGGTTCCACCAAGATGACTTTGGAAGTGAGAGTCTCCAACGCAGGCGCCATAAGGCTTTATGAAAGCCTGGGGTTCGTGGATTGCGGGAGAAGAAAGGGCTATTACACCGATACCCGGGAAGATGCCATCATCATGTGGAAAGACGATCTTGGCCCCGGCAAACCCAAAAACCGGCAGGTTAAGTGGTTGGTGTAACGCCGGCTGCCGCCTCGATCTCGTTCCTGGCCTGTTCAGCCGCACGCAATATCGAGTTCCCCATTTCGTCAGGTTTCGGAGTTGAGGTCCCCAAGGTCTCGTAAGCGAAAATGATGCTCCTTGAGGCCGAGACTATTGCCCCTTTCCCACCTGAATAAAAGGCGGACACGATGTCTCCGGCCGTTCCCCCTTGGGCGCCGAAACCAGGCAGGAGCAATATGGACCGAGGCAGGAGCTCCCTAAGTCTTGCCAATTCTTCCGGGTACGTGGCCCCGCACACTGCCCCCACGTTGGAGTAGCCCCATGAGCCGATGTTGTCTTTGCCCAAGTGCCTGACGGCCTTGGCCACTTTGGAGTACAGCGCTATTCCCCCGTCTAACAAAACATCCTGAAAGTCGCCGGAACCCGGGTTCGAAGTCTTGACCAGAACAAACAGGCCGCTCCCGTGCTTTTTGGCGGCGCTCACGAAAGGCTCCAGGGAATCGAGGCCAAGGTAGGGGTTCACAGTCAAGGCATCCGAGAAAAAATCAGACTCCGGTTCCAGATAGGCCCTTGCATAAGCTGCGGCTGTGTTTCCTATATCGCCCCTCTTTCCGTCGAGTATGACCGGGAGCCCCATCCTCCTTGCTTCTGCCAAACAGCGTTTCAAAGCGAGCAAGCCGGGTATGCCGTAGCTTTCGAAAAAGGCCATTTGGGGCTTTACGGCACACGCTGTTTTAGCCGCCACTTCCAAGACCATGTTGCAGAACCGGCCCAATGCGGGTTCTATGCCCAGCCCGGGGAAGGCTTTTCCAAAGGCTGAGCCTTCGCCAAACAGCCTTTTAGGGTCCGGGTCGATTCCTATGACCAGGCGAGACGAAACGCTGTCGATGCGCAGGCACAACCTGTCGGCAAAATGCATGGCGATACCTCCCAGACCCCCAAACCGGAGGGCTTTAGCCCATTTTATCCAACCACGATGCTTCTCCTCAAGAAGGAATAGGCTCTCAACAAGTGAAAATCATATTAGATGGATTTCCGGGGGCGGTGAATCGATTTGTTGATGCTCGGAATAGATACGTCTTGCGATGATACCTCCTGTGCCGTGATTCGGGATGGTTGTGAAGTGCTGTCCAATGTAGTTTCATCCCAGGTGGATTTGCACGCCGTTTACGGCGGGGTTGTTCCGGAAATCGCGTCCAGGAGACATTTGGAGACGATGGTCCCGGTTTTGTCCGCTGCCCTCTCGGCCGCCGGTGTTTCCAAAAACGATTTGGATGCGGTGAGCGTCACCGCCGGTCCCGGCCTTTTGGGTTCGCTGTTTGTAGGGGTGTCTTTCGGCAAGAGCCTGGCTGCCGGTTTAGGACTCCCCCTGTGCGGCGTCCAACATTTGGAAGGGCATATTGCTGCCAACTTTCTTAGGGAGGATATTCCCGATTTTCCTCTTTTGAATCTTGTGGTGTCCGGGGGCCATTCTGATTTGGTATTGATGACGGGTCATGGCGCCTATCAGGTTTTGGGCGAGACAAGGGATGATGCGGCAGGTGAGGTTTTCGACAAAGTGGCCCGTGAAATGGGTCTCCCTTTTCCCGGAGGGCCGCATATGGACGGGGTGGCAGAAAGTGGGGATGAGGATGCCTACCACTTTCCTCATCCCAAAATGGTCGGGAGGGCTACGGATTTCAGCTTCAGCGGCCTGAAAACGCGAGCCCTGCAGTATTTCGAGGCCGGCGGCAAGTCTGCCCAGTCTGTCCCCCACCTAAGCGCCAGTTTTCGCAAGGCAGTGGTGGAGCAGCTTCTTTACCACGTTGAGGACCTTGTAATGTCGACTGGGGCGAAAGCGGTCGCCATTTCCGGCGGGGTTGCTGCCAACAAGTTGCTCAGGAAACGGGCCGGGGCCTTGTGCCGGGAAATAGCGATCCCGCTTTTCATTCCCCCCAAAGACCTGTGTACCGACAACGGCGCTATGGTCGCCGCAGCCGGGCATTATCGTTTGCAGGCCGGGAAAACCGACGGGCCGGATCTGGACGCGCGGTCCGGTTTGCCTCTTCTGTCCTGGAAGTCCGCGGGTGAGGTTTGATGAAAAACGGTTTTCGCCCCAAAGCCGGTTCGCCGTCCATTGAGGCCCTTTTGTACCAGGCCCATAAGCGCGGAGTGCTGCCCATCAGTTCGGCGTGTGGCGGAGGATGCGTTTTTTGCTCCAACCGCTACAACCCGCCCTCTTGTGAGGTCATTGACATTCCTCACAGAACCATTAACGATCTCAAAAACACTTTGCCTTGGCTCCAGTCGGCCCCGGGCGCGATCATAGTCGGGGAGTCGGTGACTAGGATCAACGAAGGCGAGCCCCTTATGCACCCTGATTTTCTTGAAATCATGAAAATGGTTCGAGACCGGTATCCGCGAAAGGGAATCCGGGTTACCACTAACGCCCTCCTATTGGAACCGTCTGTCGTCGACGAGCTTGCCGATTTTGGAATCGAATTGGTAATTTCCCTAAATACGGTGGGAAGACGGGAAAGTGTAATGGGTGACACAGATCCCCTCAAGACTCTTAGAAATGTCGAGTATTTGGGCAAAAAAATGAGTTTTGAAGGAAGCGCGGTCGCCTTGCCATTCCTGACCGGGTGGAGCGATCTGGCTGCCACAGTGAGGTTTTTGAAAGAATCGGGGGGCTCTTGCACCAGATTGCTGGCTCCTGGTTTTTCGTCCGCCCACCCCTTGTATGCGGCGATGCCCGCATCCACTTGGGCACAAATGAGGGAGTTTGCCGCCGAGCAAAGCCATCTTCTGAAGTTTCCTGTCGTATTTGAGCCGCCTTTGCTGACAGATCTGAAAGCCAGAGTGGAAGGGGTCTTAAGCGGCACTCCTGCAGAAGTTGCCGGCATACGCCCAGGGGACGTGGTCAAAAAAGTTGCAGGGAAAACCGTGTTTTCTCGCAAAGAATGTTTCGAGGCCGTCAGATTCAGAGAGAATCCTGTGTTGACCCTTGACAGAGCGGCAGTTGAAATCGAGATCAGGTTGATTAAACCCAGGTTTACCTCTCCCGGGTTCATCATGTACGAAGATTTGGACTACCGCGATTGGATGCATTGGGAAGGGCAGGCCGGGTTCAACAGAGGAGTGCCATGGGTGTTTACATCGCAGTTGGCGAAGGGCTTGGTCCAAAACACTCTTGCCCAAAGAGGGCGGGAGGCCAAAGTGTTTTCCGTGGAAAGTCGCTATTTCGGCGGTAACATCTGTGCTGCCGGCCTTTTGACGGTAACGGATTTTCTCGCCGCTTTTTTGCGGAATGCTGAAGGACACAAATTACCGCCCACCATAACTTTGCCCAAGAGAGCCTTCGATCCTTGGGGACGGGATCTGGAAGGGCGCAGCTTTCGGGACTTTCAAGAACGAGTTGGAATTCCTGTAGTCCTGGCAGGGTAAGAGAACAGAAAATATTGAGATTTTGAAGGATTGGGTTTACGTTTTGAAGAATATTTGCGCTAGGCACAGCTCTTCCGAAACAGGAGGTGTCGAACCTGAGTTTTCCTATTAAGGAGTTTTTGAAGAATGCTTCCATGGCTTACGGTGTTTCCGGTCACGAATTTGTTGGCGCCGCCGCCGTATGCAGGGAAGCCATGGCAGGTCTGGCAGACGAAATTCGCCTGGACGCTTTAGGAAACATCATAGGCATTAAAAGGGGGGAAGGCGAGTCCCGGCCCAAAGTAATGTTGGCCGGGCACATGGATGAGGTTGGTCTCATGATCACCAAGATCGAGGAACGCGGGTTTTTGAGGTTCGCGGGTATAGGGGTCGACCCGCGTATTCTGCCCGGACACGAAGTTACAGTCCACGGGAAACGGCCCATGACGGGCCTTATTGGACTCAAACCCCCTCACCTGACCGCCCCGGAAGATGCCATGAAAGCAAAGAAGATGGAAGACTTGTTCATCGATTTGGGGCTGCCTGAAACAAAAGTCAGGGAATTGTGCCGGGTGGGGGATGTGGTTACCTACAAACGAGAGGTTACCGAACTCATGGGAGATTTCTTGTCAGGCAAATCCATGGATGACAGGGCGGGCGTGGGACTCATTTTGGTCTGCTTGGATGAATTGCGCAAATACAAATTGAAAGCCGACGTGTTTGCCGTTGCCACTACTCAAGAGGAAGTTGGCTTGAAAGGCGCCACAGTATCTGCTTACGGTATAGAGCCCGATATTGCCATCGCCATAGATGTGTGCCATGGGGAAACCCCGGGAATCCCGGAGTGGCGTACCACAAAACTTGGCCAGGGTCCCGCTCTTTGCAGGGGGGGCAACATTCATCCCAAAGTGTACGCCGGGCTCAAGAAAGCCGCAGAGGAACTCGGAATACCCACTCAGACAGAGGTGGCGGCCGGGCCTACCGGAACTGACGCCTGGGCCATCCAAGTGTCTCGCACCGGCGTCGCTACGGGTTTGATTTCGATCCCTCTTCGTTACATGCACACTTCAGTGGAGACGCTTTCCGTAAGCGATGTCGTAAAAGGCGGCAGGCTTTTGGCCAGGTTCATCGCTTCTTGCGATGAAGGGACCGTAAAGGAGTTGAGCACATGGATCTGAAAGACCTTACGTCCCTGGCAGGGGTCGCAGGGAACGAGGACGAGGTTCGGACAGCCATAATGGGGGAACTGGATTCCATGGGCGTCTCCTACGAAACCGATTTCCTGGGGAACGTTATCGCCAAAAAAGGGACAAAAGGCCCCAAAGTGTTAGTGGATGCCCACATGGACGAGGTCGGCTTGCTCGTCGTCCATGTGGAAAAAAACGGTTTCCTCCGATTTGTAAGCATAGGTGTGCCCGCCGCGGCGCTTCCCTCCAAAAGGATCCTGATAGGTCCCGACAAGGTGCCCGGGGTAATAGGCGCGAAGGCCATCCACCTGCAAGAGAGACGGGAGAGGGAATCGGTTATCCCAACGACGGACCTTTACATAGATGTGGGAGCCAAATCCAAAGAAGAGGCGGAACGCAAAGTCAAAGTGGGGGATTATGCTGTTTTCGACACCCTGTATGAAGAACTGAGCCCGGGTGTCATAAAGGCAAAAGCCCTGGATGATCGGGTGGGCTGCGCCCTGCTGTTGGACATTTTGAAAGAAACGTGGGAAAAGCTTCAGCTTTACGCCGTGTTTTCGGCCCAGGAAGAAGTCGGCACCCGGGGTGCAAAGGTTGCTGCCTATAGAGTAGAACCTGACATGGGCATAGCTTTGGAAGGCACAGTCTGCGCGGATATCCCCGGTGTGGAAGAAGATTTTCAGGCAACCAGGGTTGGACAAGGGGCAGTCCTATCGGTAATGGACAGGGGCACCATCGTTCACAAGGCAATGCTGAATCAGTTGATGAAAATTGCTTCCGATAACGGGATCCAAGTGCAGTTCAGAGAAGCCACTTCCGGCGGTAATGACGCCGGGCCCATACACCAGGCCAAAGCCGGGTGCCCCACAGCCGTCATTTCGATCCCTTGCCGTTACATCCACACACCTTTTTCCTTAATGGCAAAGACCGATTACGATGCGGCTTTAAAGCTTCTAACCTTGTTCTTGCAAAGCGTTGAAGGAGGTTTTAGACCGTGAAAGATCTTTTGGTGAGGCTCACCGAGGCCTACGGCCCGTCCGGGTCTGAGGGACCCGTAAGAGAGGTTATCCGCAAAGAAGTTCAGGCTTACGTGGACGAGATCCGGGTAGACGCCTTGGGCAACCTCATTTGTCTCAAGAAAGGGGCCGGTGGCGGCAAAAACGTTCTGTTGGACGGCCATATGGATGAGATTGGCCTTATGGTGACTCACATCACCGAAAAAGGATTTCTCAGATTCGGAAGCATAGGTGGCGTCAATCCTTTTGTTGCCCTGGGCCAGCGGGTGTATTTCGAAAACGGGACTTTGGGCGTCGTGGGTTCCGACCGGATTCAGGAGCCCAAAGAGATGAAAATAGACAAGCTGTTCATCGACATTGGGGCCCAGGACAGAGAAGAAGCAGAACAAAAAGTCAAGGTGGGCGACAGCGCGGGGTTTTTCCAGCCCGCCGTGAACCTGGGTAACAGGTTTGTTGCCAAAGCCCTTGACGACAGGGCCGCTTGTGCGGTAATCATTCAGACCCTTAAAGATCTGGGCACAGTGGCTCACAACGTGTATGCCGTGTTTTCCACACAAGAAGAAGTGGGGCTTCGGGGGGCGCGGGTGGCCGCTTTCGGGATTTCGCCTGATGTGGGCATAGCCCTGGATGTCACCAGGACAGGAGACACCCCCAAAAGCAAGACAATGGAGGTTTCCTTGGGGAACGGTGCGGCTATCAAAGTGAAAGATTCCAGCCTCATTTGCACCCCCGCGGTCAGGGATTACATGGTGAAAGTTGCGGAAGACCGGGGCATAAAGTACCAGATGGAAGTCCTGGAAGCCGGGGGGACGGACTCCGCCGCAATTCAGTTGACCAAGGCCGGGATACCCACCGGTGCAATATCCATACCTTGCCGCTACATTCACAGCCCGTCGGAAATGGTTGACCTTGCAGACATGGATGAGTGTGTCAAGCTTTGCAAGGCGCTTTGTGAGAGTCCTTTAGATTTCTAACTGAGGAGGTAGCCGGACTGTGTTAGCGGAATTGGACAAAGTTCTTGGCTTGGCCCAAAAACTTGGGGCGGAGTACGGAGACGCCCGGTATGTGGCCACGACGCAACAGCCCGTCACGGTGGCAAGCGACGGCGCCCCCCAAGTTCAGGCGTCCAAGAGCACCGGTTTGGGGGTGAGGGTCCTGGTGGACGGGGCGTGGGGGTTTGCGGCCACACCTTATCTGGATCCAAGATCTCTTGACAGAGTGGCCGGTGAAGCGGTCAGAATTGCCGAGGCATCTGCCAGGCAAAAAATAGGGGACGGCATTCGATTGTCTCCGCTCCCGCCGCTAAGGGCGAAATGGCAGACCCCCTTCAAGATCGATCCCTTCAACGTGAAGACCGAGGACAAAGTAGATTTGCTTTCTCATGCCGTACACCGGGCCATGAAAGTCCCGGGGGTTTTTCGGGCCAGCGCTTCCATGATGAACTACAAAGAAGAAAAGGAGTTTCTCTCCACGGATGGGAGGGAAATACAGCAGACTACCGTCCATACAGGCGCGTCGATACAGGTAATGGCAAGAGGGGAAAACGAAGTGCAATCTCGCTCGTTTTCCGACTACGTTGACGGCGGCTACGAAGCCGTTGTGAGTCTCGATTTGCCCTCAAGAGTTGAGAGACTTGGGAGCGAGGCGGTAGAACTTCTCAAGGCGCCCCAGTGCCCCGGCGGGGCAACCGACCTTATCATGGGCGCGGAAATGGTTGCTCTGCAAGTTCACGAGTCTTGTGGCCACCCTGTGGAGCTGGACCGCGTTTTAGGACAGGAAGCCACTTTTGCGGGAACATCGTTTCTCACCCCGGACAAGAAGGGCCATTACCGTTATGGTTCCCCCCAAGTTCACCTGGTGGCGGACGCCACGGCTCCGGGAGGGATGGGTTCTTTCGGGTTCGACGATGATGGGGTGGAAGCGCAGCGCATAGATTTGGTTGTGGAAGGCATTTTTAATGATTACTTGACTTCCAGGGAGCTTGCCCCCATGTTCGGCCAAGAATCCAACGGTACGTGCAGGGCCGTTGGCTGGGAGAACATTCCCATGGTCCGTATGACCAATATCAACCTGGAACCTGGCGACTGGACATTGGACGAGATAATAAAAGATACCAAGAACGGCGTTTTTGTGGATACTCCAAAAAGCTGGAGCTTGGACGACAAGCGTTGGAACTTCCACTTCGGCCAGGAAATTGGTTATGAGGTTAAAGACGGTTCCATCGTGAATATGGTGAAGAATCCTGCCCACACCGCCATAACGCCCGAGTTTTGGGGTTCGTGCGACGCGGTGTCGGGCAAAGATGAGTGGCACATCTGGGGAACTCCGGGATGCGCTAAGGGTGAACCGGTGCAGGTTGTTCATGTTGGCCACGGCGCTGCCCCGGCGCGGTTCAGGAAGGTAAAGGTAGGTGTGGGCCAATGATGGGGAAAGAAGGGGTCGCAAAAGTACTGGATAAGGTAATGTCCTTCGCCAAGGATGTGGACTTGGAAGCCAACTTGTCCGTGGAAGATTTCAGCCTCACAAGATTTTATGACAACCACATCCACCAAAATCTGAAACGAGAAAACCATGTCCTTACGGTGAGAGTGGCTAAAGGAAAGCGGACAGGGGCCGCAACGGTAAATCTCTTGGATGATGGCTCCTTAAGATGGGCTGTCCAAACCGCCGTGGAAAACATGGAGATGGCGGGGGAAGACCCTCAGTTTCCGGGCCTGCCCAAACCCCGGCCCTATCAGGAACTTTCGACATACGTAACCGCAACGGCCAACGCCAAACCTAAGGACCGCGCGGATGGTTGCGGGGTGGCCATTGACTTAGCGAAATCGAAAGGTCTCAAAGCATCCGGCACTTTCCACACGGCGGAACGGGAGTTTGCTGTAGCCAACACCGCCGGCGTCAGGGCTTACAATGTGTCAACAGACGCTTTTTTCAGAACCATCATGGAGGCAGGGCCCAACACCGGTTACGCGGACCGGCTAAGCCGCGATGTCCGAGATATAGACACAAAAGCGGTGTCCGAAGAGGCCTTGGAAAAGGCCACGCTTTACCCCGAGTCTGTGGTGCTTGAGCCGGGCCGCTACGACACTATTTTTGAAGAATACGCCTTGGCCGATCTCATCAGGTTTTTGGGTTCTTTGGCTTTCGGGGCCCAAGCCAAACAACAGGGAAGAAGTTTCATGGCTTACAGCATGGGCAAAAAGGTCATGAGCGACAACGTGACCATATGGGATGACGGAAATGATTTGCGTGGCTTGGCTGCCCCCTTTGATGCGGAAGGCGTACCAAAACAAAAAGTGATGATAATTGACAAAGGCGTTGCCAAGGGTGTGGTGTACGATTCTCGTTCGGCTGGAGTGGACGGGCTGAAGTCCACGGGTCATGCAGGTGCCAGAGTGGGCCGGCGGATGGGCCCCGTGCCATCCAATATGTTCATGGCCCCAGGGGAGTCCACAAAGGATGAAATGATTAAGTCTTCGAAACGCGGCTTGCTTGTCACGAGGTTCCACTATACCCATTGTCCGGAACCAACAAGGGTAGTGGCCACTGGGACGACTCGGGACGGCACGTTCCTGATCGAAAACGGTCAGATCGTCGCACGAGTGAAGAATTTGCGTTTCACCGAGTCCATAATAGAAGCTTTCGCCAGAATTGAGGCTCTTTCCAAAACCACAAGGCTGACCCGGGATTGGTGGAGCTCGTTTACCCCTGTGTTGCCTTGCGCCAAGATCAAAGATTTCACATTCACCGGAACCAGCATGGTGTGAGCTGTTATCCCACATGCCCCCGGCAAAGACTAATTGCCGGGGGTGTCTTTGTGGAACAAAAAACTGAGCGCATCATTTCCGGAATGATTATTGTCGCGGTGATCACCGCTTTTGCCTACTTTACAAGTCCTTTGGGCCAGACCAGGCGCGATTTGTCTCAGGTTAAGCTGCGGGGGGGCAGTGAAAGGGACAACCGTCTCATCGGTGAAACTGATTTGGCAAGGCTGTACCCTGAGTTGATTCTCAGGCAGGCAAAGAGCCCCCAAAAGATGGTGGCGCTTACTTTCGACGACGGGCCTGACAGGGTATACACCCCGGCAATCTTGGACATATTGCGGGACCGGGGTGTGAAAGCCAGTTTCTTTCTTATCGGCAACCGGGTGGATGAGTATCCGGACGTGGCAAAAAGAATAGTGGATGAGGGCCATATCGTGGGAAATCACACCTACACCCACCCTGAGCTGAGCAAGGCTTCGGGGGATGTGCTGCGCCAGGAGTTGTCTCTTACGGAGAAAGCCTTATCCCGGCTGGGGGTGTCGGGAACAGCCTTCTTCCGGCCTCCTTACGGGGCCATTTCACCTTCTTTGGTGGAGGAGGCGGGCAGCCTCGGTTACAGGGTGGCGCTGTGGTCCATAGACTCCTTGGACTGGCGCGGCCTTCCCAAAGACCGTGTGGTGTCCAACATACTTCCCTTGGTAGTCCCCGGTTCGGTAGTGTTGCAGCACTCCGCCGGGGGGCCCGGAGAGGATTTGTCCGGTACTGTGGAAGCTTTACCGGAGATAATAGACTTTTTGACAAGTTCAGGTTACCGTTTTGTCACCCTCACGGAAATGTTCCCGCCTTCCCCAAAAGTGGGGCTTTCGCTAGATTCCTGAAGGTGACCGGCTTGGGCCCTGAGCCTCCGATTGAAAATACTCCTGGACGGCACTTAGGATCCCCGTGGCCGCATTTTCCCAAGTCTCGGGGCGCCGTAACCGCGATTCCTCCGCGGGATTGGATATGAACATGACCTCCACCAAAACCGCAGGAGATTTCGCTTCCCTTGTCACGAACAAATCCGAATCTCTCACGCCCTTATCTTGGGTGCCTAAAGAAGCCGTCAAGTGTTTTTGAATGAGATTTGCAAGTCTTCTGGATTCACCGGCGTTTGGATTGCGATCGCACACATAACAGGTTGTACCGCAAACGTTCTGGTCGCGATTCCAGTCGTTATGCAGGGAAATGAAAATGTCTCCCTGACCGCTCCAGGCGGCCCGCTTTGCCAGGGATCCTGTGTAGTCGTGTGAACCCGGAACGAAGTTGGGAGGGAATACCGAAAGAGCGTACAGGCCCTGTCTGGTAAGATATACTGTGGCGCCCGCTTCTCGCAATTTGCCTGCCGCCGCGTTTGCGATTTCCCAGTTCGCATTCCTTTCCGATAAGCCGGTCGGCCCCAAAGCACCCGGGTCCTCAGCCTCGTGTCCGGGGTCCAAAACGATTACTTTGCCCGAAAGCCCTTCGTGGGGGAATCGCGCCTCAATGACGCCGTCACTTTTTCTCAACAGGTAGGGGACATTTTCCGAATCCAGCAGGACGCTTGTGCCTCCGTTACGGGAAATAACACCGACACAGCGGACCAATTCCCCCCGAGAAGACACAGGCGTTCCCACGAAAGAAGCGCCGGGTACAAAAAAGTCCACCAGGGAATCACCGTTTCGGGCGACTGTGGGCCAGGCATAACCTACCGTATTGATAGTAAGTACGTCTATGCCGCCCCTGGATTCAAGGTCTATGGAAGTTATCACAGGTGCGAATTCGATAACTATTTTTCCGGCTTCGTTGGACAAAATCTCGTAATTTGCTTTGTCTAGAAGATTTATCGTAATGTCGCCGGTTTCCACCTGGACCCCGGCAAATTCGTAGGCGTTTATTGGCAGAAACGCTTCGGTTTCGAAAAGCGCCGAAGTGCTTACCACCAATGAGTTTTCCGACGCACGGTACATTACTGCCGCCGGCTGGAAGTCTCCTGTCACTGTGACGCGCCTTGTGGAACCTGTAGCATCTAACGTTACTGAAAAGCCCGGCGACTTGGGTTTGTTGACGCTCCCTGTCAGCCATTCGGCCACCCAACCCGTGATTCCCTTGGGTGAAAGGGCCCTCACCCAATCGCCCGAGGACTCGATTACCCGCAAAACATCGCCTTTTTGTAAGGTGCCGATGACCGGGTAGCTGGTGCCGGGGCCCGACCGGAAATTGACGTCAGTGTGCGTCACTGTCGTCGTGGAGTATTTTCCAATGCTCCACCAAGAGTCTCGTATCTCGAAGGACAAATCCTTGTCATTGGTGGAAATCACGGCGGCAGACGGGCCGTAAACCCACCCGCGAATGCCTTGGACGGTTTCCACCCCTATGTAGGCTCCCTGGCACGTGACAAACCTGGCCGACTCCCCCCGATCCAGCCTGGCAACTGTGACAGAGCCCTGCATTGCGGTTTGGGTGATGTTCAGGCTTGCGGCGGACGGGTACACCAGAAGTCCTGTTTCTACAAGGTCCTGGAGTCTGTATTCAAGCTGTAACAGAGTCTCATGAATCCAGCCTGTCCCATCCCCCAAGGCGACTTTGACCCACTCTCCCCTTTTTGCCAAAGCTTTGTAAACAGAACCTTGTTGCGTCATAAACCTGACCCTGTAATCCGAGCCGGGGCCCTCTCTTACGTTGACGTCGGTTTTGGTAATCTTCGCGTCGATGTTTCCGGATTCCAAATCGATGTCTACCAGCCAGCCTGCTATATACCCTTCTCCTGCCGTTGTCTTCACCAGTTGCCATCCGTCGCGAGTGTCCAAAACATCAAGCCATTGTCCTTCCGATACTTGGGTAATCCTGCCGTAGGAAACGCCGGGCCCGATTCTGACGTTGCAAACATCCCCGATGACCAAAGCGCGCAAACCTTTAAATGAGGCAGGAACGGTCAGCGGCTGTTCTGCGGCAAAAAGCGGTTTTGCAGCTTGGTGAAACAGGCTCAAAAGACAAAGCGTCAACCACAGATACTTGAGGCGGTTAGGAAAACCTCTGTTTAGCCCGTGAAAATTGCGCAATTTGGTCACCCCGGTGTTTTCCGCGATGGGATCATATTCTTCTAGTAAGACGCAAATCCTCCAAAATGTGTTCCGGTTCGACACTTTTGCCAGCAAGGAGGATTAACGCAGGATAAAGAGGCTGTGAATTTGCAAGGACACGACAGCTTTTTGCCGTGTCCTGTCGGGTCTCAGGTTTATCTGATCAACCGGTTTTTTGCCTGTAGTCGTCTATTGCTTTGTGAAGCGCATCTGCGGCCAAATTGGAGCAATGCATCTTTTGTAGCGGCAATCCCCCCAAAGCTTCTGCTACGGTTCTGTTGGAAACCTCCATTGCCTTGTCCAAAGTGAGGCCCTTGACCATTTCCGTCACCATGGAGCTGGTGGCTATCGCAGCCCCGCAGCCGAAGGTTTTAAACTTAATGTCTTCTATAATTCCGTCCTTGACTCGGATGGTGATTCGCATGACGTCCCCGCAGACAGGATTCCCGATCTCACCTTTGCCGTCAGGATTTTCAATCTCTCCTACATTCCTGGGGTGAAAAAAATGGTCCATGACTTTGTCGTTGTACATCCCTCTAACCTCGCTTTTTCCAAAGACCGTTTCCAGCCACACGCCCCTAAAGCGCCGACATGTCTCGCAGCTTTTGGACGATTGGGGGTAACGCCCACAACACGTAATCCAGGTCTTCTTTAGTCGTGTCGTGTCCCAAGGTCATCCTCAGAGAACCGTGGGCTGTTTCGTGTGGTATGCCCATTGCCAAAAGGACGTGGGAAGGTTCAAGGGAGCCGGAAGTGCACGCTGAACCAGACGAGGCGCCTATGCCCAAAAGGTCCAGGTTCAACAAGATAGACTCGCCTTCCACCCGTTTGATGCTTACGTTTACGTTATGGGGAAGCCTTTTCTTTGGGTGCCCGTTCAAGGTTGTGTCAGGTACCCCGTCCAGAATCCCACAGATGAGGTAGTCGCGAAGTGCGGTAAGGCGCGGCAATTCTTCCGGCAATTCACGTTTGGCTTGGTGGCAGGCCTCGCCGAATCCGACGATCCCTGCCACGTTTTCCGTGCCGGCCCTTAGCCTTCTCTCGTGGAATCCCCCGGTTACTAAGGGGCTTAGACTGATGCCTTTTCGCACATACAAGGCAGCAATCCCTTTGGGCCCGTACATTTTGTGGCTTGACAGAGTCAAAAGGTCCGCATTGATGACATTAACATCGACCGGCACTTTCCCGGCGCTTTGGACAGCGTCGGTGTGAAATATCACACCTTCTGAACGGGCGATCCGTCCGATCTCTGCAACAGGTTCGAGAGTGCCAACCTCGTTCTGACCGTGCATTATTGATATCAGAACCGTCTTGCCTGTGATCGCTTTTCTGACATCATCCGGGTCCACTACTCCGAATCTATCCACAGGCAGATAGGTCACTTCAAAACCTTCCCGTTCCAAAGCCTCGCAAGTGTGCAAAACGGCATGATGTTCCACAGACGATGTAATGATATGGTTTCCTTTTGTTCGCTTGTTCTGTACAAATCCCCTGATGGCCAGATTATCCGATTCTGTCCCGCCGGAAGTGAACACGATCTCCACGGGTGTCGCTCCCAGCAGGGCGGCCACTTTTTCTCTGGCTTTTTCAGTGGCTTCTCTGGCTTCCTGTCCCCACCGGTGGACGCTTGACGCATTTCCAAATACCGAAGAAAAGTAAGGCATCATTGCTGTCAAGACTGCGGCGCTTACAGGCGTCGTCGCCGAATGATCCAAATATACCCGGCGAGTTCCGAGTTTTGCTTCCGAATCCACGATTAGTCATTACCCCTTCCTTCCGGGTTTACCGGTTTACAAGGTTTTCAAGGGTGAACGAATCCAAGGCCGAATCTATAGCTTCGCTGACTTTCATCCACACTGCTCTCGCCTGGCAGTCTTCGGGACAGGAATCGGGGGCGCCGCCCACGACGCATCTGACGGGAGTTACGGGGCCCTCCACCGCCCTTACGATTTGGCCCACAGTAATATCTGCGGCCGGTTTTGCCAACGCATAACCCCCGCCAGAACCCCTACGGCTCACCACCAAGCCTGTGTCCCGCAAAGGTCCCACTATTTGCTCCAAATAGCCTTGGGAAACGTTTTGTTTGGAGGCAATGCGGGCCAGCGACACATAAGCCCCGTCGGACTTCGTCAACTCATACATAAGAAGAACAGCGTTCTGCCCTCTCGTAGACACTTTGAACGCCACGCCGCACCTCCTTAATTCCTATTATTAAACTAGGATTAAATCGAGTCAAGAGGTTTTGGGCAGCAGTGCCAAGAGGTATTATAGGTCTTGAAAGAGAAATTCTGCCTTAGACTTTTATGATGCTGGGAACGAGGGATTTGCGGTGAAAATTGACGAGAAGTCCCTAAACTTGATAATAGAAAACCTTGAAAAAGAAGTGCGGGCCAGACCCAAAGATATGGCCACCAAGTTGCAACTTGCCCTCTCGTACATGAAGGTCGGCCGCCACGATGAAGCGAAGGAGACCCTGGCTACGATCATCGCGCAAGACAAGAACAACGTGGAAGCCCGTTATTACCTGGGCATTCTTTACGCTGATACCGAGGACATCGACAATGCTCTGGAATGCTTTCGAAAAGTTGTGGCCATCGACGAGGCCCACGGCCCCGCATACTATTTCACTGGAAAAGTCCTGGCCCTCAAAGGCGATATTGACGGCGCAATTGCTGCAAGCGAGAAAGCCAGGGACTTGTCCCCGAGCAATATTTTGGCTCGGGGACAGCTTGGGGAGCTGTACATAGCCAAAAACAAAGTGACCGAGGCTATGGCCGAGTGGGAGAAAATTCTTGAATTGGACCCTTCTAATTTGCAGGCGCTGCACAATGTAGGGGCCTTGCTCACCGATTCCCAAGAGTACCAGCAGGCATTGAACTATTTGGCCAGGGCAGAAAAGCTTGGATCCGAAAATCCGGGACTCTATTTCAACAAGGGTCTTTGTCATCTGGCCCGAAAAGACTATCAGAAAGCGATTAAGAGCCTGGAAAAGGCATCCCAGTTGGATCCGGAAAACTCTGTCACCCGGGTCACTTTGGGGGAGGTCCACGCCACAGCCGGAGATTTGGACAAAGCAATGGAGACTTGGCAGGGAATTATCGATGCAGATCCCGACAATCTGTTTGCAACATTCAATCTCGGACTGGGGCATTTTCAAAAACAAAATCGGGAAAAGGCCATCGAATGCTGGGAAAAGTGCGTTGCGATTCTCCCAACCTACACTCCGGCGCACCGGAATCTTGCTATCGCCGAAGCGCAGGCAGACAATTTGGATGCCGCCATCTCCAGGTGGGAGACCATCAAAACCTTCGAGCCCGATTTCGTTGAAGCCGATCTTGTTTTGGGGGAACTCCATTTTCGAAATGGGAACCTGGGGAAGGCGGACCAGCTTGTTTCGAGTTTGTCGCGAAGACTTCAAGATCTGCCAAATAAGGAAAAACACAAGCGTTTCCGTTCATCTGTGGAGTTTATGTGGGGCACGATTTTGTTGGCTCAGGAAAAAACCGAAGAGGGCCTCGCTTGTTGGGTCCGTTCCATGGAACTAGATCCCGGCTTCGCTGCGGCTCACGAAGGGTTCATTTCCAGGAGTCTTTGGCCCGCATTAATCGAAACGGTCCGAAAAACGGCAGATACTCCTGACCGGCGGAAGGTCTTGGAGTTGGTGGGCGGGCTGATAAAAGACGATGCTTTGCCCCCCAAAGGCTTGCGGGACAAGGGCCCGGTGGGTGTAGAGACAAAAGCAGATGCCAAAAGCAAGGGAGGGTTACGGTGGCTTTTCAAGGGCAAGAAATAGCGAAAACCTCGTCCTTTCCCGGCATCGAGGTAATTGCTTTGGTCGGTCCCAGCGGAACCGGCAAATCCCACAGGGCTATGGTGGTTGCCAAAGAGTGGAGCTGTGAGGCACTCATCGACGATGGCCTGCTGATAGCCGATTCCAGAATTCTTGCGGGCAGATCTGCCAAACGGGAGGACACGAAAACAGCGGCAGTGCGCCGGGCGATTTTTTCTGCCTCCGGCCACGTGCTTGAAATGAAAGATGCTTTGGCAGAGCTGTCGCCCGCCAGGATTCTGGTTTTGGGCACTTCGGTAACTATGATAGACCGCATAGCGTCCCGCTTGGGACTCAACCGGCCTTTGAAATACCTTGACATCCGGGACCTTGCCAGCGTTGAAGAAATCGACAGGGCGCTTTGGCAAAGGCGCCAGGAAGGCAAGCATGTGATTCCGGCACCGACTTTCGAGGTCAAGAAGACTTTTTCAGGCTATCTGGTCGATCCTCTGCAAATGTTCATACGTTCCCGAGCCGAAAGGTACATCACCGCCGAAAGGTCTGTGGTGCGTCCCACTTACAGTTATTTCGGGCATTTTTACATTGCGGATGCCGTGGTAATGCAGATAGCCCACAAGGTTTGCCTGGAAGTAAAAGGCGTGAAGAAGGCATCGAAAGTTATGGTTTTGTCAACAGGGGACGGGGCTGTCATCGATGCCGAACTGGTGCTGGGTTACCGTTGCGACTATCTGGAGGTTATGGCCCAAGTACAGAGGGCCCTGAAAGAAAAACTTGAGTTCTTGACGGGAATTTACCTTCAAAGAGTGGATGTCACCGCAAGAAAGATAAGTCTGGAATAAGTTGCCTTGGTGCAAGAGACAAGTCGGGACCAAATAGACTGGGATAGGGGGAAACCATGAAGCAAACGTTCAGCCTGGAGGCCCGCCAGACCCAGAAACTTGCACTGACGCCCGAAATGAAACAGGCGATCAAGGTGTTGCAGATGAGCGCAGCAGAGCTGGCAGGTTTCCTGAGGGAAGAAGCGGAGGCGAACCCCCTTTTGGATTTGTCCTCGGAGTCAGAAGAACCGTCGGTTGAAGACTTGGGTGAAAAGGACGAAGAATGGCTCAACAACTTGGTTGATTCGCCGCGCTACGAAGTTTTCTCAAGAGCAAAGACAGCGTCGCCTGCTCTCTACGAGCCCTATTTGAAAGAAGAAGCCACGCTTAGGGAGTACCTGCAGTCACAACTGGGTCTTTTGAAGCTGTCAAAACAGGAATACGAGATCGGCGAACTTATCATAGGCAATATTGACAACAACGGGTATTTGTCATGTTCCCCGGAAGAAATTGCCGATTACATGGGCTGTCCCCGAGAATGTGTTGGACCTGTTCTACGCTTGGTGCAGTCTTTCGAACCGCCCGGGGTCGGGGCGAGAGGGCTCAAGGAATGTCTTTCCATACAAGCCGAGGCCCGGGCTCTCGGGGATTTCGTCCGTGTTGTGATTGACAGGCACTTGGAAAACTTGGGAAAAGGCAGGTACAAAAGGATCGCAAAGGAAGAAAAGGTTACTTTGTCCTCGGTGTTGGCTGCCCGGGATGCCGTGCTTGGTCTGGACCCCAAACCCGGGGCCCGGTTTTCTGGCCGCGAGATCATGTACATTGTGCCTGACGTGTCTGTGAGGGTGATAGGGAATGACCTTGTCGCTTTTTACAATGACGGCGCGGTGCCCAGAATAAGCTGGAACGCTTTTTATGTCGGGCTTTTGAAAACGGGTGATCCTGAAGCAAAAATGTATTTGCGTGGACAGATTCGCAAAGCCAGATTTCTTCTCAACTGCATCGAGCAAAGGCGAAATACTGTTCTAAGAGTGGTGGACTGCATCGTATCGAAACAAGGCGGCTTTTTCAGGCGGGGCCCCGAGTACCTGATGCCCCTTACCTTGGGGGACATCGCTTCGGAACTGGGTCTACACGAATCTACTGTAAGCAGGGCGGTTGCAAAGAAACACGTGGATACCCCCCACGGAATTTTTCCCTGCAAGATGCTTTTTGGCACAAAAGTCTCATACGCAGGCGAAAACGTCTGCCAACACACAGTAAAGAGCAAAATTCGTGAAATTCTTGAGCGAGAAGACCCTTGTGCGCCTTTGTCCGACAAGGAAATTGCCCAAAAGCTGTCCGGCCTCGGTCTTGAAGTAGCCAGGCGGACGGTGGCAAAGTATCGGGGCTCGCTCGGAATCCCTCCTGCTTCCCGCAGGCGAAGGTTCTAGAAAACGGTGCCTGCAACCTCCAGAATCCCATGGCCAGAAGCGGGTCCGTGTGAAATTGTGAAATGCCACACCGTTTGACGAAAAGAGACGCAAAGGTCTAGAATGGATCGTGTATGCGCAGGTTGTTTTGTGCTCGGGAGAGCCCCTTCGACGCGGGGTTTTTCGGGGAACGTCCGGTAATAAACGATGAGGTGGTGCTGGTGGTCAACCTTAAACGTGGTTATGGGGGAGTAAAGGTTCCAGACAAAAAGGAATTTTCGGCCGGAGCCAAAATCGTGATTGGGAGCACCCCCAAGGAACTCTGTCTTTTCCTGTCGCAGCATACCGGGGCGCCCGCGAGGGCGCTAGTCAAAGCAAAGGATGCGGTAAAAAAAGGTCAGATCGTCGCAGAAGCGGTGGGAACTGTAAGCGCCTCTGTGCACGCGCCTACGTCGGGCAAGGTTAGGGCTGTGGAACCGAGATACCAGCCGGTTCTCGGGCGTCTTGTTGATGCTGTCGTGATAACATCCGATGGTGAAAACCAAATTCACGAATCTGTGGAGCCCAGGGGCTCTTCCCTTGAGGATTTTTCCAAGGAAGCTCTGGTTAGGCTGGCAAGAGATATGGGAATCGTAGGCCTGGGTGGGGCCGCTTTTCCCACTGCAGTGAAGCTTACGCCTCCGCCTTCCAAGAGCATCGATGTATACCTTTTGAACGGGATCGAATGCGAGCCTTATCTTACGGCTGACGAACGTCTGATGTTGGAAAAACCCGATGAAGTTGTGTTTGGATTCAGGGCTCTCATGAAAGGTGCGGGCGTGGGCCGCGGGATAGTGTGCATCGAAGACAACAAGCCTGAGGCCATCGCTGCCGTGAGGAAGGCTGTTCAGCCTTTTGATGAGCTGGAAGTGGCGGTAGTCCCCGTCCTGTACCCCCGAGGCGGGGAAAAGCAGCTCATTCAGGTGGTGCTTGGAAGGGAAGTGCCTCCCCCTCCGGGGTTACCTTTGGATGTTGGGGTTATAGTGTCCAATGTGGGAACAGCCGGGGCAATGGCTCAGGCTATTTTGACGGGGATGCCCCTTGTGGAAAGAATCGTCACGGTCACAGGGGAAGGTGTCAAAAAGCCGTCCAACTTCAGGGCAATGGTGGGGACTCCCGTGTCTCACCTCATCCAGGAAGCCGGAGGGTATTTGGGCACCCCGGGAAAAATCATCATGGGGGGGCCCATGATGGGGACTTCTTTGAGAGACCCCGAATCTCCCATTTTGAAAGGTACTTCCGGCATTGTTGTTTTGACTAGAGAGCAAGTGAAAGATGAAGTAGTTCAACCTTGCCTGAGGTGCGGCAAGTGCGTGGAAGTCTGTCCTTTGAATCTTCAACCGGTTTGGATCGCGGCTGCGGCCGAAAACGGCTTTTGGGATCAGGCCGATAAATATAGGGCGAACGACTGTTGCGAGTGTGGGGCTTGCACCTACGAATGCCCCTCCAAAAGGCCTTTGGTTCAAAATATCAAGCTCGCCAAAATGGAGATCGCTGCCAGAAGGCGGGCGCGGGCCTCCGGGGCATAGCAGGAAGGACGGAGGGTAACTCATGGGAGAAAAACTTGTGATTGCGCCGTCTCCGCACGTGAAGAACCCCAAGACGGTGAAAGGAATAATGCTTGATGTAATCATTGCGCTTATGCCGGCTTGCGCGGTGGCAGTCGTGCATTTCGGCCTCCGGGCTTTTTTAATACTGGTCGTTTCCACGGCGGCCGCAGTCCTGGCAGAGACTTTGTACCAAAAAGCGACAAAGCGTCCGGTCACCGTGGGAGACTATTCTGCGGTTATTACAGGGCTTTTGCTGGCGATGACTTTGCCGCCGGGAGTTCCCCTTTATGTGCCGGTAATCGGTTCAGTTTTTGGCATCATCATAGCAAAACAGATTTTCGGGGGCTTGGGCTGCAATTTTGTTAACCCGGCTTTGGCAGGAAGGGCTTTTTTGCTGGCCGCATATCCCATGCATTTGACGCAGGACTGGCTGGCCCCCGCATACAGCGACGCTGTGTCCGGCGCGACTCCGTTGACGGTGTTCAAAGGCACCGGCGCGGGAAAGGTCCCTGGAATCGTGGATTTGCTCGTGGGAAACAGAGCCGGGTCTTTGGGGGAGACTTGCATTTTGGCGCTGCTTCTCGGGGGATTGTTTTTGGTGTGGCGGAAAGTCATCGACCTCAGGATCCCCTTGGGTTTTTTGGCCCCAATTTTTCTGGGAACCATGATCTTTGGAAAATCCGGTGAATTGTTCAAAGGTGACGGGGTCACGGCGCTTCTTTTGGGCGGGGCAGTACTGGGGGCCTTTTTCATGGCCACCGATTACGTTACGTCCCCGGTCACGGCGAAAGGCAGATTGTACATGGGAATTGGCGCGGGGTTCATCACTTTGCTCATCAGGCTGTGGGGCGGTTATCCCGAAGGCGTCACTTACGGAATACTGTTCATGAATCTTCTTACCCCGCTCATCGATAAGTTTGTAGTACCCAAATATTACGGTTATGCACACGACGTCGCCGGCAGGCGAGGGATAGCCGGGAGGTGAGTTCTGAGTGAAAAAAAGGCCGCTGATAGAGGAGTTTTTCAAGGGGTTCGTCGAGGTTAACCCCACTTTTAAGCTGGTAATCGGCATGTGCCCTACGCTTGCCGTAACCACCTCTGTGACAAACGGGTTCTGGATGGGCATAGCGGTGATCTTTGTGTTGACCTTTTCCAACGTCTTTGTCTCGCTTCTGAAAAAGGTTATTCCCGACGAAATCCGCATCCCGATTTTTGTCATACTTATAGCCACACCCGTGGTAATAGTGGAGTTAATCATGAAGGCTTACCTGCCCGGGATGTATCAAGTGCTGGGAATCTTCGTTCCCCTCATAGTGGTGAACTGTATTATCATCGGAAGGGCCGAAGCCTTTGCATATAAAGAATCTGTCGTGAGGTCGTTGTTGGATGGTTTGGGAGTCGGAGCTGCCAACACCTTGAACCTAATGGTGATAGGCGGTATCAGAGAGTTTTTGGGGACAGGGCAGATAGCCCTGGGTTCCGCCACTTTCCCCGGCGCTCCTTTGTTTGAACCGCTGGTGGTAATGCTGACTCCTCCCGGAGGATTCATGACCCTCGGGTTGCTCATGGCAATATTGAACATCGCAATTCTGCGCGCTGAACGGAAAAAGACCACGGTAGGCTGAGGACGTAGAACGGAGGGGTGATTTTGACACTGATCTCCATAATGCTTGGAGGCGTGCTGATCTCCAATTTTGTGTTCATGCAGTATCTCGGACTTTGCCCGTTTGTAGGCCTGTCGGAGCAAATGGAAACGGCCGTTGGCATGTCCGGGGCCGTTATTTTCGTAATGACTTTCGCGTCGGCAGTTGCGGCCACATTCGAGAAGTTTGTGCTCGTGCCTTTAAATCTTGAGTACATGAGGACTATCGTCTACATCCTGGTGATCGCGGCGTTCGTGCAGTTGGTTGAGATTTTCATGAAGAAAGCTGCCCCGTCTTTGTATAAGGCGCTGGGCATCTACCTTCCTCTCATAACCACAAACTGCGCAGTTTTGGGAGCCGCCTTGATAAATGCAGGGAAATCCTACGGGATTCTGTTGAGCGCGGCAAATGGGCTGGCCGGCGCAGTGGGTTGGAGTTTTGCCATTGTCATATTCGCCGGGATTCGGGAAAGGTGGCAGTACCTCGACATCCCAGAAACGCTCAAAGGGTTTCCCCTGGCTCTGGTGTCCACTTGCCTTATGTCTTTGGCGTTTTTGGGTTTCCAGAACCTATTCCAGAGCCTTTTGAAATAGGGGTGATAACATGTTGCAAGCCACAGCGTTGCTGGGTGCGTCCGGGCTGGTAATCGGCGTTTTGTTGGCCGTGGCCGCAAAGAAATTCAGAGTTGAAGAAGACCCCAAGGTGGCCGCCATAATGGAGTGTCTGCCCGGTGCCAACTGTGGTGCCTGCGGTTTCCCGGGGTGCATGGGGTTGGCCGTTGCCATAAGTGAGGGCAAGGCTCCGGTCAACGCTTGTACGGTGGGGGGGAACAAGGTCGCCGAGAAAATATCCGAGATTATGGGAGTGGCAACCGAGGCCCTGGAACCCAAAGTGGCTATGGTGTTTTGCCAGGGCGATGATACCCGGGCTGAACGGTCCGCCGAATACCGGGGAGTAATGGATTGTCAGGCTTTGCACGCTTTGGGGGGCGACAAAGACTGTCCTTACGGGTGCCTGGGCTTGGGTTCGTGCGTTAAGGCATGCCCTTTTGACGCCATAAAGATGGGTGACAAGGGTCTGCCAATAGTAGACCCCGACAAGTGTGTCGGATGCGGGTTGTGCGTTGCGGCCTGTCCTCGAGGAGTCATCGGCCTGGTGCCACGGGATCAAGAAGTGCTTGTGCTTTGTCACTCCTACGATCGTGGGCCCACCGTGAGGAAGTACTGTAAGGCCGGCTGCATCGGGTGCGCGATTTGTGTAAAAGTGTGTCCTCAGGAATGTCGAGTTATGGACTTGGGCACTCTGGCCAAAATCGATTACACTTTGTGTCAAAATTGTGGCATCTGTTCAGGTAGATGTCCTGTGAAAGTGATCTCTTTTCCGATGCGCAAAAACGGTGCGGCATCGTAGCACTGGGATCCATTTGCTGAACCGACTGAAAGCAGTCCGCCGGATGTGACATTTCCCGGCGGATATTCTTTTTTCCGCCGCCGGTAAAAGCTTCATGGAGGGCTGTCTCGAAGTTCTTTCGGATGCCAAATACGTCATGAAGAGCCGAAAAATGGTTCTGCAGGGTCTTGTGGATGAATTCGAGTTCAAATAATATTGCTGGTAGGACGCCTTGTAAAGAATAGAAAGACGTAGATGGCCACAAGATATATTGGTATAATTTGGGAGGGCACCTTATGAGAAGGCAAACCCGAACTTGGTTATTGATCGTTTCTCTGACTGCCGGCGCGATAGTGGGCAGCGTTGTTGGCGAGGTATTGTCCGGGGTTGCGCCGGTCTTGGCCAAAGGATTTACCGTGGGAGTCCAGCCGCCTCTTGTGTTGGATTTGAATGTGCTTTCCTTGTCCTTTGGATTCACTCTTCACCTTAATCTTGCAGGCGCGATTACGGTGTTGCTCCTGATCCTCCTGCTTGGGCGGTGAATGTTCCCGTGAGGTTTGTCCTAGCCTCGTTATCGGAGAGGCGAAAAGACTTATTGCGGGCCGCGGGGATGACTTTTGAGGTGGTCCACCCTGAGGTGGACGAGACTATTTCCAATGGGAGCCTGCCCCCGGAACAGGTAGTTCTTACCCTGGCGGAGCGGAAAGTCATGGCCGCGGTTCGGGCTCATCCTGATAGGTATATTCTGGGGGCTGACACTGTCGTCAGCATTGGCGGGGATATTCTGGGCAAGCCTCAGGATTCCCATGACGCCGCGAATATGCTTCGGCGCCTTTCGGGGAACAGTCATTGGGTCTACACCGGCGTAGCCTTGTACGATCCTAAGAGGAAGTGTGTGGGCAAGGACTGGGATTGCACAAAGGTAGATTTTGGCGCGCTGGATGACGATGAGATTTCTTGGTATGTCTCCACCGGTGAGCCAATGGATAAGGCCGGGGCCTACGCCCTTCAAGGTGCCGGGGCTTTCTTCGTGAAACGTTTGGAAGGAGATTACTCGAGCGTTATCGGCCTTCCCTTGCCCAAGGTGTACGGGTTATTCAAGAGCGCGGGGGTTGGGCCCGGCGACTTGTTTTCGTGATCCATTCCCATCTAGAGTGCGATTGCTGCGAGGGGCGCCTCTAGAAGGAGGAGTCGAAATATCACAAGATTCGTTGACTATTAAGGATTGGCCCAGTCAGGACAGGCCCAGAGAGAGAATGGCACGGCTGGGCCCCGGGGCCCTTTCAGATGCGGAAGTGGTGGCCATTTTGGTGGGGACAGGACGCTCAGGCGAATCAGCGGTTCAGCTTGCACAACGAATGGTTACCATGAGCGAAAACGTGTACGGCACAAGCCTGGGTTTTCTCACGTGTGCTTGCGATGAGGAGATACAGGAGGTTTCAGGTATCGGGCCAGCCAAAGTTGCTCGACTTAGGGCGGCTGCTGAAATTGGGAAAAGGCTTCAGTCTCCTCAGCAAAAGGCCGGAAGACCCATAACGGTGAGGAGAGGCCGGGAAGTGTTCGATTACATGAAGAGCCATGCCGGGGGGCTGGACAGGGAGCATTTTTGGATATTGACCTTGAATGCCCGGCATCAAATAACCGGACTGGAACTGATATCGGTGGGCAGTCTCGATGCTTCCATAGTGCACCCACGGGAGATATTCAAAAACTGCATAAAGAAGAGCGCAAAAGCCATTATTTTGGTACACAACCACCCTAGCGGCGACCCGAGTCCCAGCGATGATGATGTGGACGTCACCAAAAGGCTGGTGGATGCGGGGCGGCTGTTGGGAATCTACGTGCTCGACCACGTAATTGTGGCCGAGACAGCTTACGTCAGTATGAGGGAATCGTCTCCGGGTTGGTTTTAGAAGAGCTATTTCGGGAAGGAAAAAAGGAGAGTGGGTACGGTGCAATGGCTTTACAACTACCTCAGCAAAGATATAGGTATAGACCTGGGGACTGCCAATACTCTGGTGCACGTCAGGGGGAAAGGTGTTGTTCTCATGGAACCCTCGGTGGTAGCCATCAACGCCGACTCCAAAGAGGTTCTGGCGGTCGGAACAGAAGCCAAACTGATGATCGGCCGCACTCCCGGCAACATTATTGCCGTCAGGCCAATGAAAGACGGAGTGATCGCCGATTTTGATGTTACTCAAGCAATGATGAGGTATTTCATTAGAAAAGCGTACAGGCGCCGTATTCTCAAACCTTTTGTGTTGGTCGCGGTGCCCTCCGGCTGCACCGAGGTTGAAAGAAGGGCTGTCATAGATGCGGCGGAATCGGCCGGCGCCAGGGATGCTCAAACGATCCCCGAACCTATGGCCGCTGCAGTAGGTGCGGGCCTTCCTATAAACGAGCCCACAGGGAACATGGTCGTGGATATAGGCGGGGGGACCTGTGAAGTGGCCGTGATTTCTCTTGAAGGGATCGTCACTTCCAGATCAATTAGGGTTGGAGGCGACGAGCTGGACGAAGCCGTGATCAATTACGTCAAGAGAGCCTACAACCTGTTGGTGGGCGAACGCACGGCGGAAGAAGTGAAAGTCACCATAGGGTCCGCTTTTGAGCTCGATGAAGAACAGAGCACCGAAATACGCGGCCGAGATCTGGTTACCGGTCTCCCCAGGACCATCATGGTGGATTCCAGGGAGATCCGAAAAGCCCTTTCGGAACCTGTGGGGGCCATCGTAGATGCCATCAAAGGGACTTTGGAGCGTACCCCTCCCGAATTGGCTGCCGATATCATGGATCGGGGCATCGTCATGACAGGCGGCGGTTCCTGTCTTAAAGGGTTGGATAAGTTGATTTCCCAGGAGACGGGGATGCCCGTGCACATTGTGGACGAGCCTTTGAGCGCAGTTGCCAAAGGGACAGGCCTAATGCTGGAAGATCAGTCAATGATGAGAAAAGTGCTTGCTTCGTCCCGTCGGGCCAGGCATTAGCACGGGGAAGGGTGGAGCAACGTGGGGCGGCAGGCGCCTTACAAGAAAGTTATCACTATGGTACTGCTCTTGGCTGCCTCCGTTGTTCTGCTGAACGTTACCGGGAAGGCGGAGAACGAACCCTCTTTTTGGGAGCGTTTTTTTTTGAAACTGTCAGAGCCTGTTTCCAAGGTAGTTGTCCGGATAAAGTCCAAGTACCAAGATTTCAGGCTGGCGTTTTATGAAAAGAAAGACCTGTTGTCGGATAATGAACGTCTGTCGGAGCAGATAGACACTTTGGAACACCTTAAGGCCTTGATTTCTGATCTGCGCCAAGAAAATGCCCGGCTGCAGGGACTGTTAGGGTTCAAAGAATCCGCCTCGGGTGATTACGCGGCTGCCAAAGTGTTGAGCAGAAATCCGCTCAAATGGTTTTCTACGTTAGCAATTTCTCTGGGGGCGGAAGACGGAGTTGAAGCGGGTTTGCCTGTGGTTTCCAGGAGCGGGCTTGTGGGCCGCATCTTGTCTTCGGACCACCGGGTTTCCACTGTGCTTTTGATAACTGACCCCGAAAGCGGGGTAGGAGCCATGTTGGAAAGGTCAAGAGACTTTGGGGTGGTGTTGGGGACCGGGGATCCTGACAGCCTCATAATGCGCTACTTTTCCAAAGACGCCGATGTCAGGCCCGGGGACCGGGTTCTTACGTCGGGTCTTGGCAGCAAATATCCCCGGGGATTGCTGGTGGGTGTGGTGCAGTCGGTCTACGTTCCTAAACCGGGGCTTGTCAAAGAAGCCACGGTGAAGCCCGCATCCGACATTGAGCATTTGGAGGAAGTCCTGGTGATGATGCAGTGACAAGACGCCACATTTTGACTCTGGTTCCCGCCTTGATGCTGGTTCCTTTGTTGAAGTCTTTGGAATCTGTTGCTTTTTCGGGCTTCCGCAGACCCGATTTTGTAATGGTGCTGGCGGTGTGCGCCGGTCTGTCCTTCGATGTGTGGCATGGGCTGCCTGCAGGTTTTGCAATCGGTTTGATAGAAGATCTTATGTTTTTCCGGATGCCGGGGCTGAGGGCCGTATCTCTCTGTGTAACGGCTGGGACTGCATCGTTGTTTGCTAGGGCTGTAAACGCGGACGTTATTCCTTTTAAGATTGTTCTGTCGGCAACCGCTTCTGTGCTAGGCGATCTGGCATCTTTCGGGATTCTTCGGGCCAAAGGTTACCCTTTCAGCGGTTCGTTTTTCGTAAAAGTTATTTTGGTGAATAGTGCCCTGTGGTCCGGTGGTCTCGCGGTTCCTTTTCACTTCGCCCTAAAGCGACTCGCACGTTTGGGGCACAGGCTGTTTCCTGCCCGGAGCCCGAAAGGCGGGATGATGCAAGTATGAAAAGGCATCACGATGGTACGGCAGGCGGTCGTAACCTGTCGCCTTCTCAAATGAAGTCCCGGCGGGATACTTTCGTGGTGATCATCTGTTTGGTATTTTTCTTGCTTGTAGGTCAGCTTGTGAACCTTCAGGTTATCTGGGGGGAACGATACCGCCGCCTGTCCACCGAGAACTACATGAGGATAACGCCGATTCCTGCCCCTCGTGGGAATATCTTGGGCAGAAACGGCGAACCTCTCGTCACGTCCCGCCCGTCGTTCACGGTGTTTTACTGGTATTTGGATGCCGAAAAAGCCGCTGACACGCTGCCCCGGCTATGCTGCATATTGGGCGTGGATTTGGCGGAGGTTGAAGACAAAGTGCAGAAATACGCAGGACGGTATTTTGAGCCAATCCCCATAGCAAGAGACATAGATACCCAACGGTATACGGCCATTGTGGAAGACGCCCCGAACCTGCCGGGCGTGTTCATCGAATCTGAACCAATCCGTTATTACCCTCAAGGCGAACTGGCCTCACCCGTGCTCGGCTACGTTAGTGAGATAACGGGCGATCAGCTGAGCGACCCAAAATGGGCCGGGTACAAGATGGGCGACACAGTGGGGCAACAGGGGCTTGAGGCTTTTTATGAGGCTTATCTTTGCGGGAAGGCCGGCGGGTATCAGGTTGAGGTCAATAGCAGGGGTCGTCCCACAGGAAACGTGGGTCCCGGTATAGATTCAGAATCGGGGAACGACGTACATTTGAACATTGACTTGAGTCTTCAACGGGCAGCGGAAGATGGTCTCAAAAGGGCCCTTGAAACCAGCGAATCAGCAAAGGCAGGGGCAGCTGTGGTTTTGGAGGTAAAAACCGGCAAAGTGCTTGCAATGTGTTCTGTGCCCGGTTTTGACGCCAACAGACTGGTTGCGGGAATAACTCAGCGAGATCTCACCAGGTATCTCGAAACCGGCGAGTGGAGATTTTCGAACTTGGCCACTACCGGACTTTATCCGCCCGGTTCTTCTTTTAAGATCGTCACTGCCATAGCGGCTTTGGCAGAAGGTAAGACGACGCCCGATGAAAACTTTTTTGACCCGGGGTTTCACCCCCTTGTGCCTTCGCTCCCATGCCACGTGAGAGGTGGGCACGGCTCTGTCAATCTGGCGGAGGCCTTGGCGGTTTCGTGCAATGTGTACTTTTACGAAATGGGGAGGCGCTTGGGCGTGGACTCCATAGCCAAATATGCGGAAGCCTTGGGGCTTGGGTCCAAGACAGGTGTAGATCTTATGGGCGAAAACTATGGCACTGTGCCCAGTACGTCCTGGAAAGCCAAAGCCTACTCCGAAGGTAGGGTGGGGGAGCCCGAGTTTTTGTTTGCAGAACACATGATGGCGGCCATGGGCCAAGTGTTTCACCTCTACACACCGATTCAAATGGCATCGGTGGTCCAGGCCATTGCCAACGACGGCGTCAGGATGCGGCCCCGTCTGGCTTTTGCCGTCACCGACAACGAAGGCCATGTGGTGGAGGAGTTTCCCCCCGAGGTTGCAGGGACGCTTGAAGTGGAAAGCCACGTGTTAGGTACCGTCAAAGAGGGTATGATGGAAGTCACGTCTAGTATCAGGGGCACGGCATACTGGGCGTTTTGGGACCTGCCCGTGGTTGTGGCAGGGAAAACAGGGTCGGCAGAGAATCCACTGGGAGAGAGTCACGCTTGGTTTGTTGGCTTTGGACCTTACGAAAACCCCGAAATCGCCGTTGCGGTGATCGTGGAGCAAGGAGGTTCGGGGTCAGCGGTAGCGGCGCCGGTTGCCAGGGCAGTATTTGACGCCCATTTTTCTACCGGCCCTAATGGATTCGCGCCGGCGGATTGAAGTCCGCAGGAGGTGCAGTTTTTGAAAGAAGGGCAGGATATAGTGTTCAAAGGCCTGAAAGACGGGCTTTATCTTACATTTAATGATAATCGGGAGTTTTCTACTTTGAAGCGGAAACTCCAGGATCACCTGAAAAAAGCCGAATACTTCTTTTCGGGTTCCGATGTGGTATTGGACACGGGCGAGGCCGAGCTGTCTCTTGAAGAAATTTTGGAAGTGCAGCATATTTTGGCGTACCCTTACGGCCTGAGGCTGAAAAAAATAGTGCACGGGAAAGAAGCCCCGCCTGTCAAGGTGGAGCGCCCCTCGCGGGTGCCGCCGTCCCAGACGGCGCATGCCCCTTCTGATGCGGGCGTTCAGCGGCGTGCGGTTCGGCCCCGTGCCGGAGAAATGGAGACTCTGTTGCACAGAGGGACCTTGCGATCGGGTCAAAAGATTACTCATCGGGGAAACGTTGTCATCATGGGCAACGTGAATCCCGGCGCCGAGGTCCGGGCCTCGGGAGATATTGCTGTTCTGGGTGTCCTTAGGGGGCTTGCCCACGCCGGGGCAGAGGGGGATACTGATGTCTGTGTGGTGGCTTTTCAGCTGGCGCCCACACAACTCCGTATCGCAGGTGTCATCGGACGGCCCCCCGACGATGGGGCTGCCACGGCCAAAGAGCCGGAAGTGGCCCGCCTGAAAGACGGCATGATCGTGGTTGAGCCCTTAGAAGGGACTCGATGGGAGGGAGATCATTGAGCGAGGCATTAGTCATAACATCAGGCAAAGGAGGGGTAGGTAAGACTACCACCTGTGCCAACCTGGGGGTGGCCCTGGCCACTCTGGGAAACAAGGTCGTAGTGGTTGACGCTGACATAGGTCTTCGAAACCTCGACGTAGTCATGGGGCTGGAAAACCGTATTGTGTACGATTTGGTGGACGTTGTGGAGGGTTATTGCCGGTTGAGGCAGGCCCTCATCAAGGATAAGCGCGTAAACGGTTTGTTCTTGTTGCCGGCGGCTCAGACCAAAGACAAAAGTGCGGTTAACCCGGAGCAAATGAAGGATCTCGTGGGGGAGCTTAAGGAGGTCCACGACTTTGTTTTGGTCGATTGCTCCGCAGGCATAGAGCAGGGGTTTCGAAATGCGGTCGCCGGGGCCGACACGGCCATTATCGTGACCACCCCCGAAGTGTCAGCGGTTCGGGATGCAGACAAGATAACGGGTCTTTTGGAAGCCCATGGTCTGGACAAGCCCAACTTGGTCGTAAACAGGATCAAACCCAAGATGGTCGCCCGGGGAGACATGATGGACATACCGGACATTATCGACATTCTTGCCATCGACCTTTTGGGGGTCGTGCCTGATGACGAATACATAGTGGTATCCACGAACCGAGGGGAACCGGCCGCCCTGGCCGACACATCCAAAGCCGGACTGGCTTTTCGAAACATTGCGAGGCGCCTTCTGGGGGAAGAGGTGCCTTTTTTGGATCTTACGGAAAGAGATACTTTGTGGGAAAAGTTCAAGAGGGCTGTCAGACTGACATGAGGGGGGATAGCCGTGTTCAACTGGTTTAGTAGGAAGCCTGCTCCCAAAGATGTGGCAAAGGATAGGTTGCGGTTAGTGCTGATGCAGGACCGGATATCCCTGGCTCCGGGAACCGTGGAGCAAATGAAAGACGATGTGATAGTCGCCATCTCCAAATACGTGGAAATAGATCGGGCAGGAATCGAATTCAGCTGGAAGGATATTGATAGGAAGAGGGCTCTGGTTGCCAGTATCCCTGTAATCTCGATCAGAAGGAGCGGGAACCCAAACGATCGAACTGCCAAGCGTTCGTATTGAGCGCAGGATAGTCAGGCGCATCGACTGGTATCTTTTAGCCGCCGTGCTGCTTCTGGATATTTTGTCTCTTCCCTTGATAGACAGCGCCACTCACAGTGCCATGGATCGCTACTGGGTAAAAAAGCAGATCCTTTTGGTGGGCTTGTCCTTGGGCGCCCTTTTGCTGGGTACATTCGTTGACTACAGGGACATGATAAGCTTGGCCCCCTGGTTTTATGGGATTACCGTAGGTTTGTTGGCCGCGGTGTTCTTGGTGGGAAAAACCGTTTACGGCTCGACCAGATGGATTCAATTGCCGTTTTTCGACCTGCAACCTTCGGAACTGACCAAAGTGACCATGATCCTTTTTTCGGCTTGGGTGATCTCCCGTTCCCAGGATCCGCCCGAAACTTTGTGGGATCTCACAGTGTACTATGGGGGGGCGCTGATTCCTCTTGCCCTCATAATGAAACAGCCGGACTTGGGAACGGCCATAGTTGTGGTGGTCGTAATCACGGGAGTTTTGTACTTCGGCGGAACAGCCGGTTCCGGAATTCTGAAGTTTGTGATGTTGTGTGCGGGGCTTCTGGCCTTAATCATCGTGCTTCACATGTACGCCGGGATGCCGCTTCCCTTCGAGGATTACCAGATCGACCGGCTTCTTTCCGTGTTTCGACCCGATGAAGACCCGTTAGGTACCGGCTACCAAGTCAGTCAGTCGAGAATCGCCATCGGTTCCGGGGCTATATGGGGCAAAGGTTTGGGGAAAGGAACCCAGAACCGTTTGGATTTCATCCCTCTACAGCACACCGATTTCATATTTTCAGTGATAGGCGAGGAACTGGGTTTTGTTGGTACCTTGGCTGTACTGGCGCTCTATGTGTTAATCTTGTTCCGCTGTCTCTTGGCGGCCCTGGGCGCAAGCGATCGGCAGGGAACTATGGTGGCCGGCGGAATATTGTCGATGTTCGTGTTCCACCTGCTGGTTAATTTGGGAATGACAATGGGGATTATGCCTGTCACAGGCGTCCCGCTGCCTTTTCTAAGTCACGGAGGCTCGGCGCTTCTGGTGAATTCCTTCGCGGTCGGGTTAGTGCTTAATGTGGGGTGGAACCGGCATAAGATATTGTTCTGAGACAGCTTGTGGGAGGTCAAGATTTGAAAGAGATCGGGACTGTTTTGACGGTTGATTCCTCGGGAATTACTGTTTCGGTGAAGAAAACCGGAGCGTGTGCCAGTTGTGACCGGTGTTCTCACGCGCATATCAGTTTTGGCGACAATCAGACTCTGATCGTCAGGGCTTTGCCTGTCGGGGATATCAAACCCGGGGACCGGGTGGAATTGGAGATTACGGGCAGGGACTATATTAAGCTGTCCTTTTTCATGTACATGCTGCCTGTTATCGCGTCTCTTGCAGGTTTTGGCTTAGGTTGGCTTCTGGGCGGGGTTTTGGGACACAACGTGTTGTGGGGTACTGTCTTTTCTTTGGGGTCGTTGGGATTGTCTTTTTTGTGGGTTCACTATTACGATAAATCGGCGGAAAAGACGGGGCGGTACCTGCCTATTGCAAGGCCTTTCGGAAGGGCACAATGGTGAGCTGTTCCACTTACGCCCTTTGTGTGTCCGCGGCTATTTCGGGGCCCAAGCTAAAATGTCCGGGCCCCCCCAACTTAGGCATATAGCCTTCTTCCGATAAAGCCGTTACCAAGCGATCGTAGGAATTTCGATCCACCACAAGGTGGCAGGGCCCC
This sequence comes from uncultured Eubacteriales bacterium, assembly GCA_964646385.1. Taxonomy (GTDB): domain Bacteria; phylum Bacillota; class Sulfobacillia; order Fermentithermobacillales; family Fermentithermobacillaceae; genus JAXGZG01. The sequence goes on from CAZYEC010000002.1 coordinate 63,192, forward strand.
ACTCTGCCTTTGAGATGGGGGCGAATCTTGGGCGAAAGCATGAGCTCGTCTGCAAGCTCCGGCACATCGCATTTCAAAAGCATCGCCTCTTCGAATTCCACTCTGCCGTAAGATGTGCCCCAATGGGAAATGGAGTAAGCGACGTTTTGTGGAATGGGCGTTTTTGATCTGGATTTCAGGAAATCTTGAACAATGTCAGGTCTGTAGGAGTGGGCCAAGGCCCGGTACATGGAGTCACGGCTCAGCCTGTACACCATCATTTGGTCCGGTTTAACCAGGTCTGCAAAACCATCCACCGCCCAAAGAAGTCTCGGGGCTATGGTGCACGGGACAAGAATCTCGAAATTGGATTGGACGTAGACGTGTTGGTCGAACACCTCCTGGGGCCATTGCGAATCGGAGCCGAAAAGGGCCCGGCCCAGGGCAGTGGGGCGCACAAAGGTGCCGTTGATGTTTGTTGCTACTTCCAGCCCCCCAAGGTATTCAAGAAAATCGACGAGGTTTTTTTCTACTCGGAGGCTCAAGCCGTGGGACGAATGGCTGGTGGAAAGGGTGTCCATTTCGGAGAGCAAAGACTCCAGGGACAGCACAGAATTTTCGGGAGCCATCATGATTATCCAAAGCAAAGTCTGCAAATCTGTATCCTGAGCCACGAAGGATTGCTGCCAGTAATCGAACAAATCCTGGCGCCACTGGGTGTACGTGGCTCGCATCCAGTCTTCAACGTTGGCACCCGGTTGAATAGCGCCATCCGTTTCTTCCACCAGGTTTCTGGATTTTGCAAAATAAAGGAGGAACGCCAGTCTTGGCGGGTATCTTATAGGAAAAAGGGTGCCGCCCATGGCGGTTTCGTCCTCTTCTATGATAGGCGAGAGGTCGTTTTGAGCCTTCTTAAAGATGGTGCCCGATTGAGTGAGCTTGACCTCGTTCTTGCGCAAATAGGAAAGGAACAAGCAAATGTGTCTGAGAGGCGCCACCGCATCGAGCCGGTGGCGGGGGTTGAATTTTGGGTCCTCGAAAGCCGATTCCTTGAAAATGTCCGAGAGAAAAAAGTCCGCCAGTACAGACCTTAAGTCGGATGGAACGAAATACACGTGTCTGTAATCCTCTCTTCGGGTGTAAACCAACCCCCTGGAAATAAGGGCGTTTATTACCTTGGCACCGTTCCTGCGCCACTTTCGGGACAGCTGGTTGAGTTTTTGGTGGCATTGCTCCACGACCACTCCGAACCCTCCGGCGGCAACTGTGATTAGTCTTAAGGCCAAGATTTCTTCCTGGTTCAATCCTTTCATTGCTACCACAGCGTTGGCAGGAACAAGAAGGTGAGATGCCACCCGGGCGGCTGCCTCGGCCTCGGCGCCTGCCGACCGGGGGACCTCGGGCAGAGCCAAGCCGTAAAAGGCCGCGATGGCGCAAATTCTTTCACCGGGCGTGGACAAAAGCGCTTCGTATAGCGTCATTTCTGGCACCCCCCGGTGAATTCTTTGAAACGGTTCGCTTCCCAGATGGTATATTTGTAACCTTGTTCCGTCAAAAACAGCTGCCGTTTTTGGGAAAATAACTGATCTTTTGTGTTTCTAGTAACAAGCGTGTAAAAATTCGCGCTTTCTCCGTGGGGTTTCGGTCTCAATATTCTGCCCAGTCTCTGGGCTTCTTCCTGTCGAGACCCGAAGGTGCCCGAGACTTGAACGGCAACATTGGCGTCGGGAAGGTCAATGGCGAAATTGGCGACTTTTGAGACCACGAGAATCTTCAAAAGACCTTCCTTGAATTGTTTGTACAGACTCTCCCGTTCGGCGTTAGGAGTCTGCCCGTACAAAAGAGGTACGTCGAAAGCTTGCGCAATTGTCTGCAACTGGTCAAGGTACTGACCGATGATTAATACCTGGTCTTTTTGGTGGCGGGCCAAAATCTGGGCCACCAAAGGTATCTTGGAAGAGTTTGTGGCAGCCAACCGGTATTTGTCTCTTTCGGGGGCAACTGCGTAGGCCAGGCGATCTTCCGGGGACAGATCTACTCGGATTTCGTGGCAAAGGGCTTGGGCAATCCAGTTCTGTTCCTCTAATTCTTTCCACGGTTTGTCGAATTTTTTGGGCCCGATAAGGCTGAACACTTCATCTTCCCGTCCGTCTTCCCTCACAAGAGTGGCCGTGAGCCCGAGTCTGCGTTTGGCCTGCAAAGCAGCTGTAATTCTGAAAACCGGGGCAGGCAGCAGATGCACTTCATCGTAGATAATCAAACCCCAATTGCCTTGTTGAAAAAGGTGGAAATGCGGGTATTCCCCGTCGGCGCTTCTTCTCCGGTAGGTCAGTATTTGGTAGGTGGTCACAGTCACAGGGCCTATTTCTTTGCTTTCGCCGCTGTATTCCTTCACCGTGTCCGGATGAAGGTCAGTTTTGTCCAAAAGCTCGTTAATCCACTGGCGCAAAGCCACGACGTTGGTAGTCAGTATCAAAGTGTGCATGGCCACTTTTTCCATGACGCCCATGCCAACTATGGTTTTTCCGGCACCGCACGGAAGCACAATGACGCCGCTTCCGCCCTGCAAACCGCCGCTTGCCCAGAAGTTGTCCCGTGCCGCCATCTGGTAAGGTCTAAAAGTAAAGGGCTTGCCCTCTGCAGTGACTTCCCGAAAAGACATATCAAGAGGGTCTCCGGGGCTGTAACCGGCGAGGTCCTCGCAAGGGTAGCCCATCTTTATGAGGGCCTGTTTCAAAGATCCTCTGGCTTCCAAAAAGATGGTCACGCAAGTATCCGAAATCACTTCACCGATGTACGGCAAAGTCTTGTCGGAACGCTTGATTTCTTCCAAAACGTATGAATCTTTGGAATGCAAGAAGAGGACCCCGTTTTCCTTTGAAAGCCTGAGTATGCCGTACTTTCCCATTGTGTCTCTGATGTAGGCTTCGATGTTGGACGGCACGGGGTACCTGGAGTACTTTGAGAGGTTTTCCAAGACCTCCTCTGCAGTTAGCCCACATGCGGCAGCGTTCCACAAAGAAAGCGGCGATAACCTGTACGTGTGCATGTATTCGGGGCTTTTCACAAGATCCGAGAACCGCATGAGGCTATCCCTGGCATTTTCGTAAGCGGCGTTTTCCACTTCAAGCAATATTGAACCGTCGCTTTGGACGACTGCGGGATTATCCCTGGACATGATTCCCCCCATGGATTGCTTCAAAAACCACCATTAAAGAGTCCCCCTAAATGATTATGTTTCTACGTTTTGCGTCCAATACCCTTTTGGCGCGACCGGTTTCACTACAAGTTGCCCCCGGCAGATTCTTTTCCGATCCGTTATAATCTTTTAGGAAGACATGGGCGGTGCTTTGTATTGACCAACGCTGAAAAGAATATGTCGAAGGCTGCAGGCAGAATTCTTGAGGGACTCAACTCCAAACAAGTAGAAGCGGTTACTCACACCGAGGGTCCCCTTTTGATTCTTGCCGGTGCAGGCAGCGGAAAGACTACCGTACTCACGAGGCGGGTGGCCTACCTTATTTCCCAAGGATGCTCGCCCGGTTCCATATTGGCCATCACTTTTACCAACAAGGCCGCAGGGGAGCTGAGGACCAGGATACAGTCGATGCTCGGTGAGGATTCTTACGGCCTGTGGGCCGCGACCTTTCATTCGGTTTGTGCCAGAATTCTGAGAGCCGAATTTAAGGAAATAGGGCGTTCCTCCAGGTTTTCCATTTTTGATGGGCAGGATCAGACGAAAACAATGAAAGCATGTCTGAAAGAATTGGATCTTTCGGAAAAACAGTATTCCCCGGGGGGATTGTTGCGTACGATATCCAACGCGAAAAACAATTTGTTGGACCCAGGAGGGTACCGTCTTCAGGCCGGAACGTTTTACGAGGCTAAAGTAGCACAGGCATATGGGGTGTACCAGCAAAAGCTGTCGGAAATGGATGCCTTGGATTTCGACGACCTGCTGATGCAGACTGTAGTCATGTTTCGCGAACATGCCGATATTCTTGCCAAGTACAGGCGAAGATTTCAAAATATTTTGGTGGATGAATATCAAGATACCAACGGCGTTCAGTATGAGCTCACCAGGTTGCTGGCCGCGGAGCACAAAAGGATTGCCGTTGTGGGGGATGACGACCAAAGCATTTACACTTTCAGGGGTGCAGATATTCGCAACATTTTAGAGTTCGAAAAGGATTACCCTTCCTGCAAAGTGGTGAAACTTGAGCAGAACTACCGCTCTACGCAAGTCATTTTGGACGGTGCGTTTAACGTGGTAAGGCACAACGTTGCGCGCAAGGAGAAAAAGCTTTGGACTTCCCTTGAAGGCGGGCTGCCCATCACCCTTTATGCGGGGCAGTCGGGCAGCGACGAGGCGCGGTTTGTGGTGTCAGAGATAGAAGAACTGGCAGCGCAAGGGATACCCCTCAGTTCTTTTGCTATTTTGTACCGCACTCACGCCCAATCGAGAGCCTTTGAGGAGGAATTCGTGAGGCGTGGTATCCCTTACTCGGTGCTTTCCGGGTACCGCTTCTACGAAAGGAAGCACATTAAGGATGCCATAAGCTACCTTCGTGTTTTGGCGTATCCCAAAGACATCATATCTTTGGAGCGTATCATCGACAGACCTCCGAGGGGATTGGGTCCTGCAGCCTTGCGGAAAATTCGGGCTTACGCTTTGCGTAACGACTTGGGGTTGATGGAGGCTATGGCGGAAGCTGACTCCATAAAGGGCCTGAACCGGTCCCAGGCTCAATCAGCCGGGGACTTTGGAGCGTTCCTGCTTCGTATGTGGGAAATGTCCTCTACAGAGCCTTTGCCCAACCTGCTTCACGGTCTGCTTGAAGGTTCAGGCTATATCGAAGCGCTGGAACGCCAGGGTACAGCCGACAGCGATTCCAGGCTTTTGGACTTGGAGGAACTTATGGCGTCCATGAAACCTTGGGAAGGCAAAGAAGATGCTCTATTTGAATATTTGGAAACCTGCTCCCTTGTTTCTGACCAGGATACCTATAACCCGGAATTCGAGGCTCCCATCATGGGGACTTTGCACTCGGCCAAGGGCCTCGAGTTCGAGGTGGTGTTTTTGGTAGGCGTTGAAGAGGGCACGTTGCCCCATGCCCGCTCGGCACTGGACGAATTCCAATTGGAGGAAGAAAGGCGCCTGCTTTATGTGGGTATGACCAGGGCCAAAAGACTTTTGTACCTGACACTGGCCTTTGCCCGTGAAACCTACAGGGGTCCGATTCGAACCGCAATGTCAAGGTTCATAAAGGAGATTCCCGCTGAGCTTCTGGAAATCAAAACTCGGGAAGAGTAGCATAGGGAGTGATGACTTCCGTGAAAGGATTGACTTTGAAAGAAGCCCAGGTGCGCGTAAATCGCCTGCGGGAGGAGATTCTGGAGCACCAATACCGCTACTACGTACAAGATGACCCCGTCATAAGCGATGAGGTTTTTGACGATTTAATGCGGCAACTGAAGCGGCTTGAAGAGGCATTTCCTGATCTTGTGACCTCCGATTCCCCCACGCAAAGGGTCGGGGGGGCAGCGTCTTCGGCATTCAGACCTGTTGCTCACTTGCAGCCCGTGCTCAGTTTGTCAAACGCTTTTGCTTTTTCCGAGGTCCTGGCTTTTCACAGGAGGGTAACCGAAGCCAGCGCCGAAAGAGTTGGTTACGTGGTAGAGCCTAAGATCGATGGGCTGTCCGTTATCTTGAGGTACCAAACGGGGTCACTGGCTTTGGGTCTCACCAGGGGGGACGGTTATACCGGGGAAGATGTTACAGCCAACGTTAGGACTGTGGGTTCGATTCCTTTGAGTTTAAAATCCCGTGAGGGCGGGCCCGTTCCGGGTTTTCTGGAAGTGAGGGGAGAGGTCTTTCTCCCTCGTCAGGATTTCAAGGAACTGAACGAGGATCGCCAGGAAAAAGGGCTTTCGGTTTTTGCAAATCCGCGAAATGCCGCTGCCGGTTCGTTAAGGCAGCTTGATCCCAAGGTGACGGCGGGCCGCCCATTAAGAGCACTTTTCTACGAAATTCGCTCGGCAGAAGAAACCCGAGAAAACTCAACCGCACAAAGGGAAACAGAAGAAGAACTATTGAAGATGCTTAAAGATTTGGGTTTCCCCGTGCCCGTGTACTCCTTGTGTTCGTCCTTGGACGACCTTGCGGATACCATATCTCTTTGGGACCAAAAGCGACACCAAATGCCATACGATATCGACGGGATTGTTTTAAAAGTTAACGATTTGGGAGTTGCAAGGAGCCTGGGGGCTACCTCTCATTCCCCCCGTTCCCAGCTTGCGTTCAAGTTTCCTGCGGAACAAGTGGAAACAAGAGTGAAAGACATCGTCGTCCAGGTGGGTCGCACGGGGGTCATTACGCCTACCGTCATTTTGGAACCGGTGCGCGTTTCCGGCTCCACCGTCTCCCGGGCCAGCCTGCACAACGAGGATCTCATAAAAGAAAAGGATATCCGCATAGGCGATTACGTCATGATTCAAAAAGCGGGCGACGTGATTCCCGAAGTTCTCCACGTTTTGCGGGACAAAAGAACCGGCAACGAAATTGAGTTTTCCATGCCAAAAAAGTGTCCCGTTTGCGGGGCGGAGGCGGTAAGGCTTCCGGGGGAAGTTGCAAGGCGGTGTATTGGAGTGGCTTGTCCGGCGCAGCTCCGTGAAAAACTCCTTCATTTTGCGTCCAGAGATGCCATGGATATCCGTGGGCTCGGCCCCTCTATGGTGGATGCCTTGATAGAAGCCGGACTGGTAAAAGATGCGGGGGACCTCTATTTTTTGACGGCCGACGATATTCGAAGGATTCCAAGGCAAGGTGAGAAATCTTCTGAAAACCTTGTAGCCGCCATCGCGGCTTCCAAGCCCCGTTCCCTTTCAAGAGTCATTTACGCTCTTGGAATTCGCCATGTGGGGCAAAGCGCTTCCCGGGCACTGGCTGACAGGTTTGGCACTTTTGACGCCCTCATGGCGGTTAGCCTCTCCGAAATTTTGGAGGTGCCTGACATCGGCCCTGAAACGGCCAAAGCCATTCTGGGCACCCGGGAACAAAAGCAGGTGAAAGAACTAGTGGAGAAACTCAAAAAAGCCGGCCTTATGGGTGTTTTGTTGAGCGCCCGTGCTTTGCCAAAGAGCGAAGGCCCTTTGCTGGGGAAGACTGTCGTCGTTACGGGGACGATTCCCGGGTTAAGCAGGGTCCAGGTTGAAGAGATGGTGAGGGGATTGGGCGGCAAAGTATCCTCATCCGTGTCCAACAACACTTTCGCCGTAATCTCCGGTGATAATCCGGGCTCCAAACATGATCGAGCGGTTGCTTTGGGAATCAAAATCATGTCTTACGGGGAACTGGAGGAATTGGCCGGTTCGGGTCACGGCGAGTCCGTGAATTGACTTGGGGAGGTGGTATTTTGGGAATAGACATTAGGCACATCGCCGGGCTGGCAAGGATCGATCTCTCGGAAGAAGAAATGTCCAAGGTGCTGCAGGATCTGCGAACCATTCTTCAGTCTTTGTCTGGTCTTTTGGAAGCGGATGTTGCGGGAATTCCCCCTACTTACGGCACGGGCGATGCGGATGGTGTTTTCCTTGATGAGGATAGGGTCTGCCCTGGTCTGAGGCACGAGGACCTCATGGCTATCGCTCCGGAAATGGACGGTGCTTACGTGTTGGCTCCCAGGGAAGGGGCGGGACGGGACCCACAAGATGAAGAACCTTTGACCGGGGGTAGATAAAGCGTGGAGATTTGGGAACACGGTACCAAAAAAATCCGTTCTTTAGTGCTGGAGGGAGAAATTTCGGCCCAGGAAGTCTTGGATTCATCTCTGTCTCGGACTGCCGAGGTTGATCCCCTGGTCAGGGCTTATTTGGAGGTGTTGGAGCCCGAGGCACGTTTTGGGGCAGCGAAAGTGGATGCCGCCATCCTGAGAGGAGAAGACCCCGGAATCATGGCGGGAATTCCTTGTGCGGTAAAAGACAACATCGGCGTCATGGGGGCAAAATGCACCTGCGGGTCAAGGATGCTTGAGGGATACACGGCCCCTTACGATGCCACTGCCGTGAGGCGGCTCAGAAGTAACGGGGCTGTGCTTGCGGGCAAGACAAATCTTGATGAATTTGCTATGGGCTCTTCCACGGCTACATCGGTTTTCGGCGCTACACATAACCCTTGGGATCTTAGCCGGGTGTCCGGCGGTTCAAGCGGCGGTTCGGCTGCCGCAGTGGCTGCGGGTATGGTACCCGTGGCTTTGGGTTCCGATACAGGGGGTTCGGTCCGCCAACCTGCCAGTTTTTCTGGAATATGTGGCCTTAAGCCCACTTATGGGCTGGTTTCCCGGTACGGATTGGTTGGCTTCGCGTCATCTTTGGACTGCATCGGTCCCATGGGCGCAAGTGTCTGGGATTGTGCGCTTGTCTTGGAGGCTATGGCGGGTTTGGATACTCGCGATTCAGGGACCTCCGCACGCGCCCCAGTGAAATATACTAAAAGGCTGGACGAGTCTGTCAAAGGTATCCGGGCCGGGGTGCCAAAAGAGCTCGTAAACCTTCAAGGCATAGCGCCGGGGGTTAAACTGCAGTTCGAAAAAGCTTTGGAAAATCTGGGGGAACTGGGCGTAATAATCGAAGAAACCAGCCTTCCTCACGCAGAGTTTGCCCTCAGCGTTTATCAAGTGCTGTCCTCGGCGGAGGCATCCTCCAATTTGGCGCGCTTCGACGGGGTGAGGTACGGGCTAAGGGCTCCTGCCGAGGATTTGAACGAATTGTACGGTCTTACCCGAAAGCTGGGTTTTGGTGAGGGCGTTAAGCGTCGCATTTTGTCAGGAACATTGTTTCTGTCAGACGAATATTACGCTAGGTATTACGAAAAAGCGGCCAAGATGCGAACTCTTCTAATAAAGGATTTTAGGGATGCTTTCCGGGTTTTCGACATTCTCTTGTGCCCCACGACCCCTGTTGTGGCGTTCAAAGAAGGCCAGTGCGATCAGGTGCTGTCAATGTATTGCGGGGATGCATTGACGGCGCCCGCAAACCTTGGGGGCATTCCGGCGTTGTCTGTGCCTTGCGGCTTTGCCCGTCCGGAAGAAACGGGGGGGCAGGAGAATGCGTTTTTGGGCGGCTTGCCCTGCGGGCTACAGGTAATGGCCAGGCCCTACGATGAAGAGACTTTACTGCGCGTTGGCTGCGCTTACGAAAAAGCCCGGGATCCGGGGGTAACGGCCGTGTTCGCAAACATGAGAAGGCGGCTTGCCAAGGAGTGTCAGCCGGTATGAATACTACACGGTATGAGATGGCTTGCGGACTTGAGGTCCACGCCGCGTTGGCTACCCAAAGCAAGATGTTTTGCCGTTGTTCTACCAAATTTGGGGATCCGCCCAACACCAATATTTGCCCGGTGTGTTTGGGGTTGCCGGGTTCTCTGCCGGTTTTGAACAGGGAAGCGGTCGTGCTTGGTATGAGGGCTGCCCTTGCTCTAGATTGCAGCATTCATTTGTCCACGCATTTTGACAGGAAAAATTACTTCTACCCAGATCTCCCCAAAGGTTATCAAATAAGCCAATTCTACGAGCCGCTTGCAACCGGGGGGGGGGTAGAAATAGATTCGGGCAAAAAAGTGCGCGTAAGAAGACTCCATTTGGAAGAAGATACCGGCAAGTCATTGCATTCCGGCGACAACATCGAAACGGCAGATTATACTCTGGTGGATTTCAACAGAAGCGGTGTCCCCCTTGCGGAAATAGTGTCGGAGCCTGATATCGCTTCCCCGGAGGAGGCGCGGCAGTATTTGGAGAAAATGCAGCGCATCTTGCTTTTCGCCCGAGTCTCTGATGTGAAAATTGAGGAAGGTTCCATGAGGGTTGACTGCAATATCTCGGTCAGGCCCGCGGGCGCAACGGAATTGGGAGTTCCCGTAGAACTCAAAAACCTGAGTTCGTTCAGAGCAGTTGTCAAAGCGTTGGCCTATGAATTCAGCCGTCAAACGTCCGTTCTTCAAAAAGGGCAAGAGGTTTTGCGTGAAACAAGAGGCTGGAACGAGGTCCGTGGGGTCACTTTCCCTATGCGCATGAAAGACGAAGGCTTGGACTACCGGTGCTTTCCGGAACCGGATCTGGCCAGGCTGGAGATTTCCAAAGAAATGTTGCAGGAAGTCCGGCGTTTCATGCCCGACTTGCCCCAAGAGATTGAGCGGAGGCTGATTTCCTCGGGGTTGTCCTTGTATGATGCTCAAGTGCTGACCGCAAGCCCAAATCTCGTGGCTTATTTTGACCGTTGCGTGGCCCTCGGCGCCGACCCTAAGACTGCATCCAACTGGATAATGGGGGATCTTCTGGGCCTTGTGAATCTTCACGGGCTAAGTCTCGACAAAATACCTGTAAGTCCCGAAAACCTTGTGCGAATGCTGGACCTTATTGAGGACGGGGTAATAAGCGGGAAAATTGCCAAAGACGTTCTTGCAAAGATGATGGAGACGGGGAAAGGCCCCCAGGATATTGTTAGAGAAGAAGGGCTTCAGCAGTTGTCGGATGAATCGGCTTTGGAGGCGGTAGTGGATCAAGTTATCAGCGCCAACCAACCTGCCGTAAAAGATCTTCTTGGCGGAAAGGGCAAAGCCCTGGGTTTTCTGGTAGGACAAGTCATGAAAGCTACCAGAGGGAAAGCAAATCCGGCGAAAGTAAACGCGATGTTGAAGAGTAAGATACTCTGACAACAAAAGGGCATAGTGTGGTTGTAGGCGGGAGGGGTCAGGGGTGGATGAACGTAAGAAATTTATGGAGATAGTGACCGATCTGACTGATTCCCGAGTGTTTTTTGATGAGCCCATGTCGCGCCACACTTCATTTCGCATAGGCGGGCCGTGTGATATTTTGGTGCTTCCCGGCAACTCGGGAAATGCGATTCAAGTGTGGTCTGCCTGCAAAAGGCTCGGGATTCCGTGCAAGATAATCGGCAACGGTACCAATATCCTGGTGCGCGACGGCGGATACCGGGGCTGCATAGTCAAGATGGCTCCGGGTCTTTCAAAAGTGGAACGAAATGGCAGCCTGTCTTTGTATGCGTGTTCAGGCACTTTACTTTCCCGCGTAGTAAGGGCGGCTTTGGAGCACAGTCTGTCGGGCTTGGAGTTTGCCGTGGGAATACCGGGCAGCGTGGGAGGGGCCGTTTCCATGAACGCCGGGGCCTACGGCGGGGATATTGGCACTTTGGTGAACCGTGTTCAGGTATTTTCCCATGTCGAAGGCAGGCGTTGGCTGACTGCCGATGAACTTGGTTTTTCCTACCGTCATTCGCTGTTCCAGACCAGAGAAGACCTGCTGGTTTTGGGTGTCGAACTGTCGCTGGTCCAAGGAGACAGGAAAGCCATCGACGAGTTGATGACAAGTCGCTCCCAGGAACGGGAACGAAAGCAACCTCTCGACATGCCTTCGGCAGGCAGCGCATTCCGGCGCCCTCTTGGCCATTACGTAGGAGCCATGATTGAGTCTTTGGGGCTTAAGGGGTTTTCCCTTGGTGGCGCTCAGGTTTCCACAAAACATGCGGGCTTCATCGTAAACGCGGGTAATGCCACGGCGAAAAACGTGCTGGATCTCATGTCTTTTATTCAGAGAAAGGCAAAAGACGTTTTCGGAGTTGACTTAGAGCCGGAGTTCATGGTGATAGGGGAAGATCCCCATTGACTTCTCTGGCTGAAATCTCCGGGCTCAATAACCGGGGGGAGGGCGTTGGACGGGTCCTGGATGGGCCCGATAAGGGGCTTGTGGCCTTCTTGCCCGGCACGGCCCCCGGCGATGTTGTCAGATATTTGGTTGTTGAGCGCAAAACGTCCTATTTGAGGGGCAAAGTCGTTGATCTTTTGAGAGAAGGCCCAGGCAGGGTGCCCCAAGTGTGTCCCGTGGCTGACAAATGCGGCGGGTGTGCTTGGCAGCACCTGGATTATGCCCTTCAACTGGATTGGAAACGGAAACTTGTTTCAGAGTCTTTGGCCCGAATAGCAAAAATGCCCGATGTGGCAGTGCGTCCTTGCATTCCTTCCAGGCAGGTTTTCGGCTATAGAAATAAAGTGGAAGTGCCCGTGTCCCTTGAAAATGGCAAAATGGTGGCGGGTTTTTACGAACCGTACACCCACAAAGTGGTCCCCCAAGAGAATTGCCATTTAGAGCATCCTCTTGCAAGAGAAGTGATACTTGGTCTTGTGGAAGGAATTCGGAGAAACAAGTATTCCGTCTACGACGAAAAGACGGGAAAGGGACTTGTTCGCCATTTGGTAGCAAGGGTTGCGCCCGGCACGGGGGAACGCCTTGCAGTAGTTGTGTTGAACGGTCGATATTTGCCCAGGGAAGCGGATTTTGCCAAAGGCCTGCCGGAGTCGCTTCCCGGCCTTCGCGGCGTGGTACTCAATTTCAATTGGGATAAAACCAACATCGTTTTGGGGGAACGGCAGAAAACGATTTGGGGGCGGCCGTACATAGAAGACTCGATGGGAAACGGTGAACTGGGTTACCTGCGGTTCCGAATATCTGCAAGATCCTTTTATCAGATCAACACAGAGCAGGCCGCCGTGCTATATCAAAAGGCCTTGGAGTGCGCAAAGATTGGCGGCGACGACACCGTCTACGATGTCTACTCAGGAATTGGGACCATCACTTTGTTTGCTGCTAAGAGGGCCGGTCGGGCGATCGGAATTGAAGAAGTTAGGCCGGCCGTGGTAGACGCAAAAAGAAACGCCAGGCTCAACGGCATAGACAATGTTCGGTTTTTGGAAGGCAAAGCCGAACGAATTCTGCCCTCCATGTCCCGAAACGGCAAAAAACCGGGCGTGGTCATTTTGGACCCTCCCCGGGGCGGTGCCGATGAACGTACCCTCACGGCCATAAGCAGGCTTAAGCCCAGAGCCATCGTTTACGTTTCCTGCAACCCCAGAACTTTGGCAAGGGATCTCACCGTACTTCACCGACACGGTTGGGCAGTGAAATTGTGTCAGCCGCTGGACATGTTCCCCATGACGCCTCATGTGGAGTGTGTGGTATTGATGTCGAGGGTAAAAGATTGATTTAGCTGAAAACCCTTATATATCAAGGCTTTTAGTACACAGCGGTGCAAAACCCATCAAGCAAAAATCATGATGTTTTCGGTTTGAGGAAACGAGTCCAGAAAGGCAGTTTTGATAGTCAAGTGGTCAGGTTAGATGTTTTTTCGGGAATTTCTGAGGTTGTGTGGTCGGGTTGGATGTACGCATAAAAAGGCCGTAAATAATAGGCGAATCATCATTGCCGAAATATGCTTGTATGAGTGCTAACCATTATACTGATGGAAATATGAGTCCGCTTTAGTGGAAGATTGAGCAATTCGACAAATTTAAACTTGTTAAAGAACATGAAATTATCGAGGTTTTGCCATGATGAGACATGGGGACCTTTGGTTGCAGCTGTGTATCTCGTTGCCAAAGAGAAAGGGCTAGACGGGGTTAAGAGTCTCCTAACAAAGGGAACAGATTATAGATTCGGTAAGG
>CAZYEC010000003.1:0-71089 GCA_964646385.1 uncultured Eubacteriales bacterium
TTGTGGAAGTGGGCGTTGATGGAAGTCGACTGGTCTTAGATGTTCAGGGTGAGGAAATCTCATTTCCTGTGAATCCCATGGCAGCCCTTGTTTTCAGGGAGGGTGAGCCGGTATCGCCCACCGGTTTGCGCTTGGGGGAACGGGTGGGGTTGGTTTTTAGCAATGGCAGGGCAGCAATTGTTTCTGTTATTTGAATGACTTAGGTTTACGGGAACCCGGGGTGTTTTTATGAAAAGGACTCATAGATACATATCCCTTTTGTGCGTGGTGGCGTTTGCCTTGTTTGCGGCGGCGCCTTGTCTGGATCACCGGCAAGCTGCTCCCGATCTCTTGTTTGGAACATCCGCTTTGCCATCCACCTTGCAAGGTGTTGATGCTTCTTGGTCTTCGGGTTTGGTCTCGGAACTGGGGCTCGTTCCCTTGGTTGGTGATTCGGGCCCGGCAGGTAGTGGCATAATCGTAGGTATCGTTGACACCGGGGTAGACGGTTCCGTCCTTATTCCCGAAAGCCTTAAAGACTGGATAGATATAACCGGTGAAGGTGAGATTGTTCTTTCGGATCCCATAGCTCCGTCCTCCGGGGGAGCCATCGACTATGGGGGTCAGTCCTTTCAGGTTAAGGGAATACCCAGCAAGTCGGGGCGATTAAGGGTGGGAGAATTCTCTTCAGCGAGTTTGCCTGCGGAAGCACCCTTGCGGGAAGTTGTGGGGTCCAAATTCAAGTTTTTCGTGGTGGCCGCAGACACGTATATAACCGGGCAGTACGATACGGTGTACGTAGATACAAACGGGGACGGTTCTTTCGTCAATGAAAAAGGCTTGGAAGTGTTCAGGAATAGTCGCGCTTCTGTACCGGTGGCCCTCCCCGGCGGCCGCTATTTGCAGGTGGTTCTTGCCGACATTCTCAATGACGGTGCTGTTGTCTCTTTGGGGTTCGACGGGCACGGCCACGGAACCTCAGTTGCGTCCGTCCTTGCCGGGAACGCACCGGGGCTGGTACCTTTAGCCCCCAATGCAAATCTTATAGCCGTAAAAGCAGTTGATTCTTCCGGCAGAACAGGGTGGGACCTTTTAGCCCAAGGCATATTGGCCGCATGCCGGAAAGGCGCGCAAGTGGTTATCATGAGCGTTGCCCCCTTGGTTCCCGGTGATAACAGCGACAGGCTTGATGATGCCATCCGGCGGGTTGAAAAGGAGTACGGAGCCCTTGTTGTGGTGGCGGCGGGAAACAAAGGCCCGGGCATCTCTTCTCTTCCCGACTATGCAGAAATCCCCAATGTGCTTCCCGTGGGCGCTTACATACCCTTTGGTGCCGGGACGGTCCTGGGCGTTCAAGGAGGCCGAATGTGGCCCTGGTCATCTTTAGGACCGACTTCACAAGGTGCGACTGTCAGCCTGGTGGCCCCAGCCGTGGGCCCCGCGCAAGTCCCCGGTTGGGCTGCGGCGCGCAACAAGACATGGCTATTTGAAGGAACTTCTTGCGCTGCCGCCTATGCCGGGGGCGCCGTGGTAGCCCTTGCAAGCGCTCAGGTTTCAAGAGGAGCTTCCTTCTCCCCGGTGCTTTTAAAAGAAGTGCTGGAAGATACCGCAAAGCCTCTTTCAAATGCGTCTGCTGTGGAACAAGGTTCGGGGGTGTTGGATGCGGATGGGGCATCCAAAGCCCTGAAGGCGGGGGATAGATACCCGCGGGTCAGGGTCGTGACCGAATGGGGCGGGCGGTACCAAACGGCCGGTTTTTTTGATAGAGACAGAATTCCCGGGTTCATCCCTTTTGGGGTAGACAGTTTCTTGCCCTTTGAGGTTTCTCTATCCCTTGGGCTTCCGGCCTGGGGAAAGGCCGACACCGCTTCCCTCAGTATTCCCGCCGTGGAGCAAAGAGAGTTTGCCTTGAGGGTAAATACGGGACTCCCACAGGGACTCACTTCGGGGTTCATAACAGGCGACGACCCTCTGAGGCCCGGGTTAGAAATGAAGGCGCTGACCACGGTAGTCGTGCCCAGACAGCTGGGTGAAGCCGGGTTTGCGGCCATCCAAAGGGTGTTGGACGCCGGCAAGCTTCACAGAGAATACCTGCGGGTTGATCCCGGGGTGGAGACCCTAACGGTGGCTCTTGAAGTGCCGCTCACAGCCGGAAAAAAGCCCAGGGGGCGCGAGAGGCTTTACGTTTACGACGGAACAGGTTCCTTGGCTTACGAGGGACCTTGGATAGGAGCCGGTGCTTTCGAAGTCGAAGATGAAGTCAAAATCGCTTTTCCCGGCGCCGGGGTGTGGGAAGTGGTGGTGTTGAGCGACCCTTCGTCAGCGGCTTTTGAGGTTACGGAGGCAAGTTTCCGCCTAACGTTCATGAGGGAAGGCCTTGCGGCCACAGGTTCTTACTGGCCCTTGAAAGTGCCTTTAGACGACGGTTCTCCTGCCACCGGGGAAGTCCGCGTTTTTAACCGGGGTGGCGCCTTTGAATGTATGCCTGCAGTAATCCAGCCGGGGAAGAACGGCGAAGTCGTGGTTGAAAGGTTGTTTGCGTCGTCTTCTGTATCGATAGCCAAATCCCTGGCGGGGGTGATTCAAGGCACCCGCTACATTCACTTGGGCATTTCGGAGGTTTCTGACCCCGCTTGCGATATCGATGTCTACTTGTACTCTTTTGATAAGGACGTCAATCGTTGGATCGAGATCATGGCATCCTCCAAGCCCGGGTCGTCCGAGGAAAGGTTGACGCTGGTCGACCCCGCGCCAGGCCAGTACATAGCGTACATCGAGGTCAAAAGCCTTGCGGCCGGCCAGGTCACCTTCAAGTGGACCTCTGTGGTGGCCAGGGATGTGCCGGGTTACGAGGCACGGGAAAGGTTAAGCGGTTCAAAGCAGTTCACCTGGCCCCAGGGTAGCGACAGGAACATAGCGGTGTCAGTTCCCAACGGTTTTTCTTCCGGGAAGGAAAACAGGGTGTATCTTTCCCTCTGGGACGATGTGTCCGGGGAGTTAAGGAACTTGATCCCCATGACAGTTACAGGCAAAATCCCAAGCATACTGGCCTACGCAGGGGTCGGGAATCGGGGCAAAGGAAGCACTGCGGTAACCTTGTCTGCCTGGGATTCGACCACATTCAAAGCAGTGGACGCCCTGGTGCGTTTGGGCGATGTCTGGTTTCAGTTGAGAAACGGGAAAGCCACAATTGTTCTGGACAAAGACATTCTGGAAGGCATGGAGCTGTACGCCGAATGTCCGGGGATGTACCCTAAGCACAAGGTGATAATTCACGAATAGGAGACTTACGCCCATGAAACGCCCGTCAATTTTCAAGACTGCCATGATCTTGTTCTTGGCAGCTTTTCTTACCCTTGTTCCCGGAGGAGCAACGTATTCTCAGGAAGTCGTCCCAACCCCACAGAATTATGAGTCAGTGCCTTTGTCCAAAGATGAAGTCGGCTATTTTCAAATATTTGGTAAAGTGCGGGACTTGATAAAGGAGTACCACACCAAAGAAGTTCCCTTGGACGTCCTTTATAAAGGTGCCATAAGCGGTATGGTGGAGGCCCTGGGCGACCGTTACTCCCAATACTTCACTCCGGACCAGATGGACGCCTGGTTGTCGGATCTGGAGGGCGAGTACGGGGGCATAGGAGTTACCATCGAGCTTGTGGGCGGCACTGTGATGATAACAAGTGTCTTTTCGGGCTCCCCGGCGGAGACCGCGGGGCTCAAAGCAGGGGACGTTATAGTTTCCGTTGAAGGCACAGACATGGCGGGCAGACTGCCCAACGACGCTGCGGTGCTCTTGAGGGGTGAGCCCGGCACGGAAGTGGAAGCGGTGTTTTTTAGGCCGTCTTCCGGGGAAGTGTTGAATCGTGAGATGCTGCGAGACAAAATCGTGCAACCGCCTATGGAAGTCAGAAGCCTCGGGGAGGATTTGCATTACGTACGAGTGCTCCAGTTCAACGAAGAGGCAGCACACAACTTCCCCGTGGTCATCGATGTGTTGCGAAATTCGGGGATGAAAGGCCTCGTGCTTGACCTTCGGGACAACCCCGGGGGGCTAGTGAACGCATGCGTGGAAATGGCGTGTAAACTGGTGCCCAAAGGGCCTGTCTTTGAACTTGGCCGCAAAGACCTTATGGATGTGGTGGAAAATGAGACAGATGTGGAACCTGTCCCCGTCGTAGTTTTGATTAATGGAGGCACGGCCAGCGCTTCCGAGATACTTGCCGGCGCCGTTCGAGACAGGGGCGTAGGCGTTCTTGTTGGCGAAACCACATTCGGCAAAGGGTGCATACAGTCATTGGTAGAATTGGATGATGGTATGGGCGGCGTTAAACTGACGATTGCCGAATACAGGACTGCCGGGGGACACCCTATTGAAGGGAAGGGGCTTGAACCCGACTACCCTGTGGACATTCCGGAAATCGCAATTCCCGCTCCCCCACAATACAAAAGGGTCTTGAAACATGGAATGATCGGTTTGGATGTGTTGGCGGTTCAGGAAAACCTGTCATTCCTGGGGTACAGCGTAGGTGAGCCGGACGGTATATTCGGTCAGAATACCGCCGCGGCTGTACAGGCCTTTCTGAAAGAACAGGGGCTTCAATACGACGGTGCTATTGATGAAATCCAGATGAGGCTTGTGGGGGTGGCTTGCGTCCAAGCAGTGAAAGACAGGGGAGACCTTGTGCAAGAAAAAGGCCTTGAATTGCTCAAGAAGAAGGTGTCGTCGGGGCTGTGGGAGTAGGTTCGGTTTTTCGACTTTACCCCGGAATTTGCAGTTCTTTTGATGACATTAGCCCAAGAATGATAAACTGTGTGAGGCTTGGATAGGTATTGCCAAGGGGCAAAACGGCAAGACTTATGTGTGGGAAGGAAAACTTTGGCTGAAGCAATGGACGACTGGCGTGACCTTTTCAAACCGTGCGGGAGACAGAATGCCCGGACTTTTTTGGGGGAGGAGTACTATTATGCAGATCTTTTTGGATACAGCGAACATAGAAGAGATTAAAGAAGCCGCAAGTTGGGGCGTAATTGCCGGAGTGACCACTAACCCCAGCCTTGTGGCCAAAGAAAAAAGAGATTTCCGAGCCGTGGTGAAGGAAATATCCCAAGTCGTTCCGGGGCCGATTTCAGCCGAAGTCTTATCGGTCAAAGCTCAAGACATGATACCTGAGGCGCGGGATTTGGCAAAGATTGCCCCCAACATCGTGGTCAAGATACCTATGACAAAGGAGGGCCTTAAGGCGGTCAAAGCGCTTTCCTTGGAGGGCGTGAAAACAAACGTCACTTTGGTATTTTCCGCAGCCCAAGGTTTGTTGGCGGCACTTGCGGGCGCAACCTATGTGAGCCCTTTTGTTGGCCGTCTTGACGATGTAGGCAACGAGGGTATGGCTGTGGTGGAAGACCTTGTGGATATCATCGAGTGCTACGGGCTTTCGACCCAGGTCATAGCAGCATCGATTCGTCACCCGATGCACGTGCTGGCCGCTGCCAAGGCCTGCGCTCACATAGCCACGGTGCCCTTTAAGGTTATGGAAGCCATGCTGCGCCACCCTCTGACGGACATAGGGATCCGGCGCTTTCAAGATGATTGGGCCAAATTCACAAATTCTTGAATCTTGACTGGTGCTATTGCGTATGATAGGTTCAGGTAGGTGCCGAACGATTAAGCCTTCCCGTGCGCTAACCTTCCCAGTTTAACAAATGGCTCAATTCCAGATTGTTCATGTACTCGGGCTTTCGGGCCTTTACCCATATACGTTGTTTGTTACCCATGTTTATTTGAAACCCGCAAAAGCCAATCGTTGGCCACTGGCAAGTGCGAGCTGTGCCACTGAGGAGATGTGATCTAATGCAATTGGACGATCCAAAAGGATCAGGGCTACCTTTGGTAGAACCCGGGGACGAAATCGCAGCAGAAAAGCCCCAGGTGAAACGCACCCGGGCAAAAAAGAACCTTCCGGCAGCAGCGGAGGAAAAAGCGCCCGTGACGGAGACTGTGGATGCTCCGGAACCAAAAAAGACTAAACGAACCACCAGGAAGAAAACGCCGGAAAAACCGCAGGAACTTGAAGACTCCGCGACGGATGAGGCTCACATGCCCCAACTTACTAAAGTGAAGCCCAAAAGGCGCATAATCAGGAAGGCGGCGGCAGCCCCGGAAGTGGCCCCGGTTGTCGTGGAAACGCCCCGGGGGTCTTCTTTGGCGATATCCGATGCAGCGCAGGGTCAAGTACCTGCCGCCTCCGTGGAGACTCCGGGCACAGCTCCGGTGACTGAAGAACTGCAAACCTCGCGTGAGGCTCAAACAGCACCCGAGAAAAGCGGCCCGGGGCAGGAACAGCCCGAACAAAAAGCTGTTCCCCACCCTACTTACCGCTCTTTGACCAGGGATACTCCCGGGCTTTCTTTGTCGGGGTTGTCCCCGGCACGCACCGAGCCTGTTGGCCCCGTGCCGTCTTTTCACCAGGCGGCCGTGGCGGCTCCTGCAATACCGAGACCTGCCCCTGTTCGGACCGATAGTCGTCCTGAACATTCTGTTTCCGGGCGTTACACGAGGCAAGGGGCAGATCAAGTCTCAAGGGAGCCCGGCTTGCCGGAGCGAGGATCCGCCGGCGCAGGGGAGCGGGAATCCGCAAACCGCACCGGTTACGGGGCCGGGGACTACCAGTACGGCCAAAGGCGTTCCGCCAGGACCAGACCGGAACCCGGGCCCACCATAAAGGAACTGGAAGTCATGACCTTGGTGGAACTGCAAAAAGTGGCTCGAGAACTGGGCATAGCGGGGTATTCAGGACTGCGCAAAAAAGAGCTCGTGTTTGAGGTGTTAAAAGCGCGCACTCAAGCCGGGGGACTGATATTTGCCGAAGGGCTTTTGGAGATTTTGCAGGAAGGGTACGGTTTTCTAAGACCTGCTTTCTACTTTCCCAGCAAAGATGACATCTACATCTCTCCTTCCCAGATTCGAAAGTTCGACCTTCGCACCGGGGACTTGGTGTCCGGGCAAGTTCGTCCTCCCAAGGACAGCGAAAGGTACTACGGGCTCTTGAGGATCGAAGCCATCAACGGCCAGGATCCTGAAGCCGTGCGCGACCGTCCCAACTTTGAAGGGTTGACTCCCATCTTCCCCGATGAAAGATTTGTGATGGAAACGACCAGGAACGAGCTTTCCGGCAGGCTTCTGGACCTGGTGGCACCTTTAGGAAAAGGGCAGCGCGCCCTCATAGTGTCGCCGCCCAAAGCGGGAAAGACGGTGCTTTTGAAGCGCATCGCCAACGCCATTACCCATAACAATCAGGACACCTACCTAATGGTGCTGCTAATCGACGAACGTCCCGAGGAAGTGACCGACATGCAGCGCTCTGTAAAGGGCGAAGTCATAGCCTCAACTTTCGACGAGCCGCCGGAAAACCATGCCCGAGTCACCGAGATGGCCTTGGAGAGGGCCAAACGCTTGGTGGAAAACAAACGCGATGTGGTCATTCTTTTGGACAGCATTACCAGGATGACCAGGGCCTACAACCTCATCGAACCGTCTTCGGGCAGGACTCTGTCAGGGGGCATGGATCCAGCGGCGTTCCACAAGCCAAAACGGTTTTTTGGGGCTGCCAGAAACATTGAGGAAGGCGGCAGTCTGACGATAGTGGCCACCAGTCTGGTTGATACCGGTAGCCGAATGGATGACGTTATTTACGAGGAGTTCAAAGGCACAGGCAACTCTGAAATCCATTTGGACAGGAAACTTGCGGAAAAAAGAATCTTTCCCGCAATCGATATCAAGCGCTCGGGCACCAGAAAAGAAGAGCTGCTGCAACCCAAAGAAGAACTGGAAGCCATGTGGCTGTTCCACAAAATGACCAACGATTTGGACCTGGACAAAGTGTTGGAGGGCCTGATGGGCGCGCTTAGTCAGACTAAAAGCAACAAAGAGGCTTTGCCCCTCCTTAAAAGACGGTTGTCTTTGATGAGGTAGGGTGCTATACTCTTTGGTGTTTCGAGAGAGATCCGCTTCAGACAGGATTAGTTTTCGGTTTTAGATTTGGGGTGATGCAGTTGAAAGAAAACATTCATCCGGACTACCACAAGACCACTGTTTCGTGCGCTTGCGGTGCCGTTTACCATGTGGGTTCCACCAGGAAAGGCATAAGGGTTGAAATCTGCTCCAAATGCCACCCGTTTTTTACAGGGGTGCAAAAGATAGTCGATACGGGCGGTCGAGTGGAAAGGTTCCGTCAAAAGTACGGTTATCTGCAAGGAGAGAAGCCTGAAAAAGAACCCGAAAAATAGCTTTGCAGCTTCAAGGGCAGGAGTTCCGCCGGGGCGCGATTTCTGCCCTTTTGCTTTGCTTGCGCTGTAGTAGAATGTTTTGGGGGGCAAATTCGTGGAGCGTAAGGTTCCTGCCTACGGCGGTCAAGCCGTAATAGAAGGCGTAGTCATGCGAGGGCCCAGGTACGTGGCGCTTTCGGTGCGAAGTCCGTCGGGAAACATAATCTCGTCGGTGAAAAGGGTCCCGACCCCCGGCCAAAATGGCGGTCTGCCCAAACTACCCGTCATCCGGGGCGCCCTTGCTTTTTGGGACACCTTGTCTTTAGGAATGGAAATGCTCATGAAGTCGGCTGAAATCGCTTCCCCGGAAGAGGACATGCCCAGCAAGGCGGCGCTCAATTTGTCGGTGATTCTTGCCGCTCTGATTGCAGTGGGGGCCTTTGTTCTGTTACCTACTTTCGCGGCCGCATGGCTGCTTAGAGTTGCCGGGATATCGGGGAGGGCCGTTACCGGCTTCGTCGAGCTTCTGGTGAGGCTATTGCTGTTGGCGGGCTACATTTTCTCGGTTTCCCGGATGGAAGAAATCCAGCGGGTGCTGTCGTATCACGGTGCGGAGCACAAAGTGATATGGGCGTGGGAAGAACAATACAGGGCGATGAATCTGGACGCGGGTTCTTGGGAACATGACAAAGCCGCAGGAATTCTTGCCCTTGCGGCAGCGGAGAAACCCAGGCTTCACCCCAGGTGCGGCACAAGTTTTCTGTTTTTGGCAGTTTTGTGCTCTTGGGCGGTGTTCCTCTTTGTTTCACCCGGGGGCGTTTTGTACAGGATGGTGGCTCGGATATTGCTACTTCCCGTTGTGGCTGGGCTGTCCTATGAGATTTTGAAAATGTCGGCCGGTCGCCGGGGCTGGTTATGGAAAGTGCTCAGAGCGCCGGGAATGGCTCTTCAGATTCTCACAACCAGAGATCCTGAAATGGATCAGTTGGAAGTGGCCGCCGAGAGTTTGGCATGCCTTATCGAGGCCGAAAGGGGTGACGAGAAATCACTGTGATTCACGATGCCGGCAGCTTCATGGCAAAGTGTTCCGCTTTGGAAAGCCGTTTTGAAGAGATAGACGCCGCCCTTCAGGACCCTTCGGTATTTTCGGATATTGAAAAATACCGGGGGCTTGCCAAGGAAAGGGGCCGGCTCGACGGGGTTGTTACGATGTTCAGGCGGTACAAAACGGTCCTCAACCACATCCAAGGCAACCGGGAGATCCTGGAAGGCGATACAGATGAAGAGCTGTTGGCCCTTGCCCGGGACGAATTGGCCCCTTTGGAGAGAGAAAGAGAGGGGCTGGAATTCGCTTTGAAAAAAGCCCTAATACCCAGGGATCCCAACGATGGCAAGAATGCCATCCTGGAGATCAGGGCCGGGACCGGGGGCAGCGAAGCCGCTTTGTTTGCCGGGGAGCTGTTCAGAATGTACGGTAGGTTTGCTGAAGAGCGCGGATGGAAAACGGAAATTCTGTCCTCGAACCCTACGGATTTGGGCGGTTTCAAGGAGGTAATATTTGCCCTGGAAGGCGATGCGGTGTACGGCCGGCTCAAATATGAGGGCGGAGTGCACAGGGTACAACGTATCCCGCTCACGGAATCCGGGGGCAGAATTCACACTTCCACGGCAACCGTAGCAGTATTGCCCGAAACCGGTGAAGATGCGGAAGACCTTGCCATAGAGGCCGACGATCTGAGGGTAGACACCTATTGCTCTTCGGGTCGGGGCGGGCAAGGGGTCAATACGACCTATTCAGCCGTCCGCATCACTCATTTGCCCACGGGAATAGTAGTTACGTGCCAGGACGAAAGGTCTCAGATTCAAAATAAGGACCGGGCCATGCGGATTTTACGGTCTCGCCTGCAAGCTATTGCCGAGGAAGAAAAGAACAAGGCCCTCAGCGACACGAGGCGCTCCCAGGTGGGAACCGGCGAGCGGTCGGAAAAAATAAGAACTTATAACTTCCCACAAAATAGGGTTACCGATCACAGGATAGGGCTCACTTCCCACAGGTTGGCCGAGGTTTTGGACGGCTCTCTTGACGAGATAATTGATGCGCTTTTGGCAGAAGACGAAAGGTTGAAACTGCAAGAGGCGGAATGAGGGAATGGGCCTGGAGGAAAAAACGGAAGTGACCTTGATGGCCGCCGCGGCTTGGGCTCGAAAAATGTTGCGGGGGCAGAGCCAATTTCCTGCAAGAGATGCATCAGTACTTTTGGCTCACCTTTTAAAAGAGCCCCCCGAATACTCATATCTGCACCCGGGCCGCATCTTGACGGCACCACAAGTACAAGAGTACAAATCCTTTGTCAAAAGGCGCATTTCGGGGGAACCGGTGGCTTACATCAGGGGTTATCAAGAATTCATGGCCATGGATTTCATAGTAGACCACCGGGTGCTCATACCGCGTCCGGAAACAGAACATTTGGTTGAGGCAATCCTTGGGTGTTTGGGGACACTCGATTTTGCCAAGGGCACTGCCCTTGCACCCTTGGTAGCAGATGTGGGGTGCGGTTCCGGCGCAGTGGGAATTTCCCTGGCTAAACTGGGCGGATACCAGGTGTTACTTACCGATATCTCACAAGATGCGCTGTCCGTTTCCCGTCTGAACGCCGAAAAACACGGCGTGACTGATAGGATCCGGTTTTTTGCAGGCGATTTGCTTGATCCCCTTTTGGAGGGGGGATTCTCTGGACTGCTTGATGCGGTGGTATCCAACCCTCCCTATATACCCACCGGGAACATAAAATATCTGCCGAGAGAAGTGAGGTTTGAGCCGCCCGGGGCTCTGGACGGGGGATCTTGTGGGTTACATTATTTGAGCAGATTGGCACGACAAGCGGGGGCTCTTTTGAAACCCGGGGGCAGGCTCATGATGGAAATCGAAGCCGGCCAGGGGGATGCCGTGAAGTCGCTTTTGGATAGTTCTGGGTGGCGCGGCGCGAGAATCATGCCCGACTATGCCGGCAGGGATAGGATAGCCCTGGCATTCAAGGGAGGACCTAAATGGCAACCAAAGTAGTGAAAGTGGATCCCCTCATGCCCTCCGATGATCTGCTCATCCCTTGCGCTGAGGCCCTTCGGTGCGGGGGCCTGGTAGCATTCCCCACAGAGACTGTCTATGGACTGGGGGCAAACGCTTTTGACCGGGAGGCTGTGAGGGGGATTTTCAGGGTAAAAGGGCGTCCGCAGGATAACCCCTTGATTCTTCATGTTTCCAGGACAGAATCTGTGCCCCCCTTGGTGTCAAGCATATCCCCAGTTGCCACAAAGCTCATGCACACTTTTTGGCCGGGCCCTTTGACGCTCTTGTTTCCCAAATCCGAACTTGTCCCTTTTGAAATAACGGCAGGTCTTTCAAGTGTAGGTATAAGGATGCCCGATCACCCGGTGGCCCAAAGGCTGATAGATCTTGCGGGGGTTCCCGTGGCAGCCCCTTCCGCAAACGTTTCAGGACGCCCGAGCCCCACTTCTTTGGAACAAGTTCTGGCGGACTTAGACGGTAAGGTGGACTTCATCGTCGACGGCGGGGCCTCAGGTATCGGTGTCGAGTCCACCGTGCTGGACATCCTGGGTCCTGTGCCCAAAATTCTCAGGCCCGGTGGGCTCACGGCGGACGAACTCAGGGAAGTCCTGGGGGAAGTTCAAATTGCCGCCTGTGGGGATCCCGGGCCCGCCCCGTCCCCGGGCATGAAGTACAGGCATTATGCGCTCGACGCACGCCTTTATCTGGCCTCGGGCCCGTGGGAAAAACAGGCGGAAGCCATCTGTTTTGCGTCGTTGAAAAAGGTCATTGGGGGTACTGCAGTTGGGGTCATGGCATCCACCGAAAATTTGCCCAAGTATGGCGGTCTGGCCAGGGAGTTTTCCGGACTGTTTCACGTGATACATTTGGGATCCAGAACTGACTTGGCTCCTGTGGCCTCCAGGCTTTTTTCCGGGTTGCGTTATGCCGACGAACTCGGTGTCTCCGTCCTTTACGCCGAGTCATTTCCAGAAGTGGGATTGGGCCTTGCGGTTCAAAACCGCTTGCGGAGGGCCAGCGGCGGAAGGGTTTTGGCTGTCCAAAAACCATTGCGCCTGCTGGTGGTCTGTACAGGGAACACGTGTCGCAGCGCGATGGCCGAGGGGTTCCTGAAGAAAGCTGCCCAGATTCTGGGGTTAGAGGGGTGTTTGCAGGTCGCCTCCCGGGGAGCATCTGCGGTTGACGGCTTCCCGGCAACTGAAGAAGCAGTTCGGGCCGCCAAAGCTGCCGGTGTGGACTTGGGGAGTCACCTGTCTGCTCGGGTCACCGCAAAAGACCTGGTTTGGGCTGATTTGGTCGTGACCATGGAGTTTCACCATAAAGAAGGCCTGGTCCGCAGCTTTCCCGCCCATTCCAAAAAGATATATACTTTGTCCGAGGTATCTCCCGAGGTAGTCACAGGTGACGTGGACGACCCTTTTGGCGGGGGACAGGAAGCATACGACAAAGCAGCTTGTCTTCTTTGGAGAGGGCTCATGGCTCTTGCCGTTCGTCTTGGAAAGCTTTGGGGGGGAATCTGATGAGGATTGCTGTGGGAAGCGATCACGCGGGCTTCTGTCTCAAAGAGCAGATGCGCCCTTGGCTTGCCACCCTGGGTCACCGGGTGATCGATCTGGGCGCTTCCGGGGAAGAGCCGGTGGACTATCCTGATTATGCGGTTGAGGTATGTGGCCGCGTGGTGTCCGGGGAAGCTGACGTTGGCTTGCTGATATGCGGTACGGGATTGGGGATGTGCATTGTCGCCAACAAAGTGCCTGGCATCCGGGCAATTGCGTGTGCCGACACTTTTTCAGCCAGGATGGGCCGCGGACACAACCATGCAAACGTGCTTTGCATCGGCGCAAGAGTTCTCGGCTGCGGACTGGCTCAAGATGTAGTGTCGGCCTTTCTTGAAGAATCTTTTGCCGGCGGCCGGCACAGGCCAAGGGTTGACAAAATTCGCGATGTGGAGTCGCATTTTGCAGAAAACTCATTTAGCGGGGGGCATGAAGGATGACCGGGACCGTCGATCTGGCCGCCATAAGAGCAAGAGTGGCAGCCGGTGGGCAAGGACTTCTCCAGGTGGCGCGGCTAAAGCCGGGCAAGATCCTGGTTTTGGGGTGTTCAACCAGCGAAGTCCTGGGCAGCCGGATAGGGTCCGGGGGTAACTGTGACGTGGCAGTCGCGGTTCTGGACGGTCTGGAGGATGCCATGCAGGGTACCGGCCTGTACCTGGCGGTTCAGTGCTGCGAACACTTGAATAGGTGTCTTGCGGTGGAACGGGAGGTTTGTGAGAAATACAACCTTACGGAAGTGTCGGTACTGCCTGTGCCCCGGGCGGGAGGGGCGGCTGCTGCAGCGATGTTCAGAAGGATGGCTGACCCCGTAGTCGTCGAGTCAGTACAAGCCCACGCTGGAATGGATATCGGCGATACGTTTATCGGAATGCATCTTTTGCCGGTGGCTGTCCCCGTGCGTTTGCCTTTTGACTCGGTGGGTCAGGCCCATTTGACTTTGGCCCGAAGCAGGCCCAGGTTGATCGGAGGCAAACGAGCTACTTACGCCCACGATGAGTTGGACAAACGAGGAAACTAAAACCGGGGCAGGGGAGTCTAAGAAATGGGCGCACAAACGAGGCCCGACTGGGACGAGTATTTCATGCACGTCGCGGAGGTTGTGGCTACGCGCTCTACTTGCGTGAGGCGCAACATCGGAGCGGTTATAGTGAAAGACAAAAGAATCTTGGCTACGGGCTACAACGGGGCTCCCACAGGGCTGCCGCACTGCACAGACATTGGTTGTCTGAAAGATGAGATGGGAATTCCTTCGGGGGAAAGGCAGGAGGTGTGCAGAGCCCTTCACGCCGAACAAAACGCCATAGTCCAAGCTGCCAAGTACGGCATTTCAGTGGAAGGGTCCACCTTGTACTGCACAACTGAACCTTGCAGTCTGTGCGCAAAAATGCTGATCAACGCCGGCATAAGAAGGGTCGTTTACCGGGAACCGTACTCAGATGCTTTTTCGAAAACCCTGTTGGATGGCGCCGGTGTCGAGGTCATGTTGTTTTCCCGGTGACCATTTTCGTTGACTCTTGGGACATGCCGGGGTAAAATATATGGAAAACTCCGTACAAATGGGGATTGTCCCAGAAAGGGGCAGACCAGTTGGAGACGGTTTACGCGTTTGTAGTCGCATTTGGCTTATCTCTTGTTCTGACTCCCGCCATGCGCCGGTTCGCCCGGAAGGTTAACGCTTTCTGTCGGCCCAACTCCCGGAGCGTGCATGCCACACCTGTTCCTTACTTGGGCGGTATCGCCATTTACGTGGCTTCGGCTGCAGGGATGCTCATTTCCCCCAAGCAAGAC
The DNA here is from genome assembly GCA_964646385.1 of uncultured Eubacteriales bacterium. GTDB lineage: Bacteria > Bacillota > Sulfobacillia > Fermentithermobacillales > Fermentithermobacillaceae > JAXGZG01. Next base: position 14,653 of record CAZYEC010000003.1, read on the forward strand.
AAAGGCGGGCTCTGTGCAGTTCTTGTGGGTGGGCTGGTTATCCTGGCTGTGGGCCTGGTAGATGATCTGTGGAATCTCAAGCCGTGGCAGAAGGTCGGGGGCCAGGTTTTGTCGGCTATTGTTGTGGTCTTTTTTGGGGCCGGTATATCCTTCGTGACAAACCCCTTTACAGGCACTGTTAAATTGCTGGGAATGGCGGCGATACCCATAACCATCGCTTGGGTTGTCTCTTTTGAAAACCTCATCAACCTGTCCGATGGGTTGGACGGCCTGGCGGCGGGGGTCGGGGGAATCACTGCCCTTGTTATGACGTTCGCCTCATTGAGGGCCGGCAGAACTGCCGTCAGCCCTTTAGCTGCCGCCTTGGCAGGAAGCGTGCTGGGATTTCTGCCGTTTAATTTTCACCCTGCCTCCATTTTCATGGGGGATGCCGGCGCTATGTACATAGGGCTGAGTTTGGCTGTTCTGTCCGGCCAAGGGCTTGTGAAATCCGCAGTAGCCTTGTCCGTTTTCGCGCCTTTGCTGACCTTGTTGGTGCCCATATCCGATGCGCTTTTCGCCATAGTGAGAAGGTGTCTTGCCAGCAAACCCATTGCCAAAGCAGATCACGACCACCTTCACCACAGGTTATTGGAACTGGGCATGGGGCAAAAGCAGGCAGTGTTGTCGATCTATTTGGTGAGTTTGGCTTTTGGCGCCCTAGGAATGATCTCCGGTTTTTCCCCGGTTGCCCGGGGAGGGCCTATCGCGGGCATAGCGCTTCTGGTGGTGTTGGGAATAGCCCAGAGGGTCGGACTTTTTACGGTCTCGATCAAAAAAGATGACAAAGGGCAAGCGCACCGGGGATAATTGAAAGAGGTGTGTGACTTGCCTTCAAGCAACCGGTTTAAAGTAATGTGCGTGTTCGGTACCCGTCCGGAGGCCACAAAAATGGCTCCCCTTGTTAAAGTCCTCAAAAACCCTACTTCGTGCATCGAGACTGTAGTGTTGGTCACTGCACAGCACAGAGAAATGCTCGATCAGGCGATGATGGATTTCGGCATCTGCAGCGACTACGATTTGGACATCATGAATCCGGGCCAGACCTTGGCCGAGACTACACAAAGGGTGCTTCAGGGGATGACTCCTATCCTGGCATCGGAAAAACCGGACATGGTTTTGGTCCACGGAGACACGACCACTGCCGGTTCCGCTGCGCTGGCCGCTTACTACCTTCGCATTCCGGTTGGCCACGTGGAAGCGGGCCTGAGAACCGGCGACAAGTACGCGCCTTTCCCCGAGGAAATAATGCGCAAAATCGCCGATGCCATAAGTGACGTTCATTTCGCACCGACCGCAAAAGCCAAAGAAAATCTGCTGAAAGAAAATGTGCCCGAAGAGGGCATTTTCGTAACCGGGAATACCGCCGTCGACGCTTTGCTCATGACCCGCCGGGGCGATTACGTTTTCAGGGACGAAAGGCTGCGACAAATGGATCTTGGGGACAAGAAGAACATTTTGGTCGAGGTGCACAGGCGGGAAAACTTCGATGGTGGCCTGGACAATGTGGCCCAGGCGCTTTCGGCCGTCGTGAGGGCCCGACGCGATGTGCGTTTGCTAGTGTCCGTGCACAAAAACCCCCAGGCGCGGAGGCCTGTGCAAAAACACCTCACAGGGAAGCCGCGAACGGTTCTGTTTGATCCCCTTGACTATCCCGATTTCGTTAACCTCATAGGTCGTTCTTACCTGCTGGTAAGCGATTCGGGAGGTGTTCAGGAAGAGGCGCCGTCCTTGGGCGTCCCCGTGGTGGTGTGTAGGGAAAAGACCGAAAGGCCGGAGGCCGTCGAAGCGGGGACTGTCGTTTTGGCAGGAACAAACAAGAAAAGGGTAGTGGACACAATTCTCGATTTGTTGGACAATGAAGAAAGGTATAGATTGATGTCCGGAACCGTGAATCCTTTTGGGGATGGCAGGGCTTCGGATAGGATCGTTCAGGTTCTGCAATATAGAGCGGGGCTATTGGACGGCCTGCCGCAGGAATTTGCGTTCACAATGGCGAAATAAGCGATTCGGATCCTAATTGCCCGACGACCGGTGTTGAAATCTTTTGGGAAGGGGAAGTGATGCGTTTGGTCAAAGACCGGCTGGATTCGATTTTGGAAGCAGAGAGAAAAGCTTCGGAAATTATCGAGAACGCCGGGGCAGAAGCTCGCGACATAATTCAGACCGCTCGCAAAGAGTCTGCCCTTCTAGTTTCGGAAGCCGAAAATGCGGCCAAAAGAGATGCTCAGAAGATTATTTTAACGGCCAGGGCAGAAAGCGACGCTTACAAAGCCGGTGTCGAAACAAATGCCCGGGCGACCCTTAAAGATGTGAAGAAACGGTCCCAAAAGCGGCTTGATGAGGCCGTTGCCTTGGTTGTGAGACGAATACTGAAAGCCATGTGAAGGGAGGAGAGTCGCCGGTAAGGTTCGACGGCGGCGCCGTTCATGGCTGTGGCCAAGATGAAAAAAGTGACCATTTTCGCTTCTCGGGAACTTAAGGGATCCATCTTTGAGTTATTGAGAGATCTTGAAATAATGGAGGTCACCAAAGCCCAGGAGTCTCGGGGGCAGCAGGCCGGTGTTCCCGAGCACATTCAGGAAAAAGTCGACCGGCTGTCCCACATAGTGTCCTATCTGCAAAAATACAATCCATCCCAAAAAGGCTTCATAGATATGTTTACCGGAAGCAAACCCGAAGTGTCTTTTGAAAGACTTCAGGAAATGCTGGACACGTATGAAATTGAATCTGCCCACCGTGAGGTCCTGGACCACGAGCAAAGACTCAAATCCATCGATCAGGAAACCGGGATTCTCCTTGCCCTGAAAGAACAGCTGGAACCTTGGGTAGATTTCACACTGCCTTTGGGGCGCTTAGGGGAAACGGTTTCAACGAGAAACCTACTGGCCATAGTGTCTCCTTCGATTTTCAGCGACCTTGAGGATACCCGAAACAACGCTATACACGTCGAGACAGTATGGGAAGACAAGGGCAAAGTCGGGATTTGGGTTCTTTACGCTAAGGACCGGCAACAAGAGGTGCTCTCTCTCGTTTCTTCCGCCGGCGGAAGTGTGGTGGAGGTGACTCTCCCGGATACACTGAGCGGGAAGACAGCAAGGGAGTGCATCTTGAAGTTAGACGAAATGCACGACAGATTGTTACAGGAGCGGGACCGGATAGAGAATCGGGACAAGCATATGTCCCAAGACTTAACCTCAATTTTGGCCCTTTGGGATCATTATCAAGACCAGGGGAACTTGGCCAGTGTTGCGGAATGCACCAGGAAAACAACTTATACATTGTTGGTAGAAGGATTTGTAAAAGCCAGGGATGTGCCCGGGCTTCGCAACGCTTTTTCCGGCATGAGCGAGATCGAGATAATTGACGAGGATCCGGGCCCGAAGGACGAAGTGCCCGTGTATCTTGAAAATCACCCTCTTATCAGGCCATTTGAAGTCATTACCAATATATTCGGGTTTCCAAAATACACAGAAGTGGACCCCACACCGGTACTGGCCCCTTTCTTTTGGGTATTTTTCGGAATCTGTCTGGGGGACGCCGTGTACGGCATTTTGCTTGCCTTAGGATGTTGGCTGTTCCTTAGGACTCAAAGGCTTGAAGATGGCGGGCAAAAAATGGTCCGTTTGCTTATGTATTCGGGCATTTCCACAATTATCATGGGTGCGCTTATGGGCAGTTGGTTGGCAGACTTGCCCTCGGTGTTCTTGAAAGGCACTTTTGTTGAGCGATTTGCCAACAAAGTGGCAGTCCTGGATCCCATCGGAGATCCGTTAACCCTTTTGGGAATATCGTTTGTGCTCGGTATTTTCCAAGTGTGGGTTGGGATCATTGTGAACATGTACGGCCTCATCATTTCCGGGCAAGTGGCGGAAGGCATCATTTCCCAGGGCTCCTGGGTCGTATTTTTGGCGGGACTGGTGGCAACGCTGGCTTCCCAGGCAGGGTTCATCAATTCTCCCTTGCCCTTGTACATCGCTATTCTGGGTGCGCTTATGGTGATGTACTCGGCCTCGCGGAACCAAAAAAACATCTTGCTGAAACCTTTCGCAGGGTTGTATGGGTTGTACGATGTTGTGGGCTATTTCTCGGATACCATGTCTTACTCGCGGTTGCTTGCCCTTGGCTTAGCCAGTGCAGTTGTGGGGGTAGTTGTGAACAAAATAGCGGAACTTGTGGTAAACATGATACCCGTCGTCGGTTGGGTGTTCGTGCCCATCGTTCTTTTGGGTGGGCATGTGTTTAACCTCGTCATTAACGTCCTGGGGAGCTTTATCCACTCGGGGCGTCTGCAATTTGTGGAGTTCTTCACCAAATTTTTCGAGGGAGGTGGCAGACCGTTTAAACCGCTCAAAAGGGTCAGTGACAGTGTGTGGCTGAGCTAGAGTCGGATGCGGCATCAAATTGGCGTTACCACTGATTTGGGAGGGGTTGGCCGTGTTTGGGGGATCAGCAGGTTCGATGACAGCTTTGGGAGTCGTGTTCATTCTTATAGCGATTACGGTTGGAGCGTTGTTTGGCCCTCTCCTTGGGGGAAATGCGATAGCCCTCATGGGTGCGGGTCTCGCCGTGCTTTTAGCAGGTATGGGATCGACTGTGGGCGTGGGGATAGCCGGTGAGAAGGCCTCGGGCATCACAAGCGAGGATCCGGAAAAGTTCGGTCGCTTGTTGCTCTTGCAGGCTCTTCCCGGTACTCAGGGCATCTACGGGTTCCTGGTCGGCTTTCTTGCCATGTTCAAGATGGGAGCCTTTTCCGGTGGTTTTGCCTTGTCTTTGGAACAAGGCTGGCAATTTCTTTTTGCGTGCTTACCTGCGGCTATCGCCTGTTTGGTTTCCGGCCTTTATCAGGCCCGGGTGTCCGTAGCCGCAATGGATATAGTTGCAAAGCATCCTGAGGAGTCTGGGAAAGCCCTCATCATGCCCGCCATGGTCGAAACCTACGCGGTTTTGGGCTTGCTTGCTTCTGTGCTTCTTATCATGTTTGCGGTTCAAGTCTAGGGGGAACGACATGCCCTTAGAAGATATTCTAGAAAAAATAGCGAAACAAGCGGCGGCGGAGGCTTCTGCTATTATTGCGGTCGCCAAAAAGGAAGCTGCTGACCTTTTGGATGAGGCCGCTAAGGAAGCGTCACAGTCTCGTGAGAAGATTATTGGGCAAGCGGAAACCGTGGCCAAACGGGAAGTGGACATACTCAGAGCCGTCGCGGACACGGAACGCCGCCAGTCGATTTTGCAAGAAAAACAAGATCTTGTGTCATCGGTTTTCGAAAAAGCTTTGGCGCATTTGGCTGCTCTTCCCGAGGGTGAGTACAAGGGTCTCATGGCGGCGGCCGTAGCCGAGGCCATGACCGGCGGGGAGGAAATACTCTTGGACCCCGGGGACGAGAATCGCCTGGGCGGGGATTTTGCAGGTTTCTTGGAAGCGGAACTGCAAGCCAGGGGTAAATCGCCCAATTTCACTCTGGAATACGATGGGGCTGTGACGGGAGGGGGATTTGTTCTCAGACAGGGCGGAATCAGCCTCAACGTGACTTTCCCGGCGGTGCTGCAAAAGCTTTTGGATGAATTGGAAATTGAGATAGCTCGTGTCTTGTTCCAAGAATAACCGAAAAGCTCCTTTTGGGGTGGGTGAACTTTGGACGAATACGGTTGGGCCAGTGCTGTAGGCAAACTGAGGGTGTTGGAAAGAGGGCTTTTGACCAAAACCCAGTTGGGTCAGATTGCATCTTCCGGCAGTCTGGAGTCTGCTTTGGGTGCGTTGAGGGATACGGTTTACGGGCCTTTTGTGGCCAGGCATAGAGCGCAAGACGTTGAATTGGCTTTGCAGGATGCTTTGGCCTGGGAATACCGGCAATTGGCCTCTATGGCCCCAGAGCCCGAAGTCGTAGTCGTATTCCGGGCCAGGCACGATTTCCACAACCTCAAAGTCCACGCCAAAAGCAGAAGGCTTGGCATATCTGCGGTCGAAGAGGCTTTTTCACCTATGGGAAACGTTCAGTGTCACGAATTGGAGAGGCTGTGTTCGTCCGTTGACGACGGAGGAGAAAGACCTGAGGGTTTCGTGGAAACGGCCCTTGCAGAAGCCTATTGTGGAACAAAATCTGCGGTAGAGGGTTTTGAAACGGAAACCGCAAGGGCTTTGGGTCTCGACGCCTGGGTGGATCGCTCCTACTTCGCCTGGTATCGCCGGTCGCTAAAGCGTCTGGGGTATGAGATCCTGGACCGGTTTGTCTCGTCAGAAATTGATGTCACCAACTTAAGGATATTTTTCAGGGGTGTAAGACAGGGGATACCCTGCACGATCATGGAACGGCTGTTTCTGGAGGGCGGAACAGTGAGCCCCGATCTTTTGAAGAACGGGTTTCCCCAGGATTTGAAAGCATTGTTTTCTGGGTTCAAAGGGACTCCCTTTGAGGGTCTTGCAAGACAAGGGGCGGAGTCTGCAGAAAGCGGTTTGTCTTTCGGCGCCTGGGAGAAAAAATGCGACGATGAACTTATGAATTATATAAAACGAGCGAAAACCGTGCCTATGGGCCCGGAACCCGCTTTTGGGTACCTTTACGGCAAAGAGACCGAGGTCCGGAATTTGAGGAGCATTCTTTCGGGCAAAGAATTGTTGCTCCCCCCCGAAGCAATGCTTGGGAGGCTGCGCGAGCCTTATGTCTAGAGTTGCAGTTTTGGGTGCCAGAGATGCCGTTTTGGGGTTCAAGGCCAGCGGGGCGGTAGTTTTTTCTGCCAGCGGCCTTTGTGAAGCCCGGGTGGCTTTGGAAGAGATCCAAAAGGGCGATTTCGCTATACTCTTGGTTACGGAGGAGATGGCGAGAACCCTTGCGGCGGAGCTGACGCCCATGTACGAAATGCCCAAGCCCGTGGTAACCATCGTGCCCGATGCGAACCGTCCGGGGGGACTCGGAATGGAGCTTTTGCAAAGAAGGGTTGAAAGGGCGGTCGGCGTGAACATTTTGGTAAAGGGAGAGGGTTGATGCGGCATGGCAGAAACCACGATTGAAGGACGGATTGTGAAAGTATCCGGCCCGTTGGTGGTGGCCTCGGGCATGGCCGGCTGCCGCATGTATGACGTTGTCAGGGTCGGCGACAAGGGCGTCATCGGAGAAATCATCGAACTGAGAGGGGATACCGCATCCATCCAGGTTTACGAAGAAACATCGGGCGTTGGTCCCGGGGAAACGGTTACGTCCACCGGGTTGCCCTTAAGCGTTGAACTGGGGCCGGGCCTTATAGGCTCGATTTTCGACGGTATTCAGCGGCCTCTGGACGTCATCCAGGAAATGGCCGGCAGCTATATTCAAAGGGGAATTGACATCCCGGGTTTGGACAGAAACAAGAAATGGCACTTTGTCCCTACAGCCAAAGTCAACGATGAAGTTGTTGCAGGAGATGTTCTTGGCTGGGTTCAGGAAACAGAGCTGGTGAAGCATTTTATCATGGTACCCCCGGATATAGCCGGGGGAAAGGTTTTGGACATCGCTGAAGGGGACTTTAGCATACTCGAAACCGTCTGTAAGCTGCTGGTGGACGGGCAGGAACGCGCCTTGAGCATGCTTCAAAGATGGCCTGTAAGATCTGCCAGGCCTGTGAAGCAGAAAGTTGCTCCCGAAGACCAGCTGGTGACCGGACAGCGAGTGATCGATGCTTTCTTCCCCATAGCCAAAGGAGGGACGGCCTGTGTACCCGGACCTTTTGGAAGCGGCAAGACCGTAATCCAACACCAGCTGGCGAAATGGGCCAATGCCGACATAATCCTTTTCATAGGTTGCGGCGAACGTGGGAACGAGATGACAGACGTTTTGTTGGAGTTTCCCGAACTGAAAGACCCGAGAAGTGGCAGGCCCCTGATGGAACGCACGATTCTGGTGGCCAACACATCCAACATGCCTGTTGCCGCTCGGGAGGCGTCGATTTATACGGGAATCACTCTTGCCGAGTATTACCGGGACATGGGTTTTGATGTGGCGTTGATGGCTGACTCCACTTCCAGATGGGCCGAAGCCCTCAGAGAGATCTCCGGTCGCCTGGAAGAGATGCCCGGTGAAGAGGGGTACCCGGCTTACTTGGGATCAAGACTTTCTGCGTTCTACGAGCGAGCCGGCAAAGCCCACCTGTTGGGAAGCGACGGGCGGGTGGGTGCACTGAGCGCCATTGGAGCCGTATCGCCTCCGGGAGGCGACTTGTCGGAGCCGGTTACCCAGGCCACCCTTCGCATAGTGAAAGTGTTCTGGGGGCTTGACGACCGGCTTGCGGCGCGAAAGCACTTTCCTGCTATCAACTGGTTGACCAGTTACTCCCTGTATGCCGACAGACTCGACAGTTTCATTCGAGAGCGTATGGGCGAGAACTTCCCAGAAATGCGCGACGAAGCAATGGCTATTCTTCAAGAAGAAGAGGGACTGACCGAAATTGTGCGTTTGGTCGGTTTGGATGCTTTGTCCCCACGGCAGAGAATGATTCTTGAGACGGCCAAGTCTCTGAGGGAAGACTTCTTGTACCAAAGCGCGTTCCACGAGGTAGATACCTATTGCTCCCAAAAGAAGCAGTACGGCATTCTGCATGCAATTTTGGAGTTCCATCACAAGGCTTTTGATGCTTTGGAAAGCGGCGCGAAACTGGACAGCGTCTTGGGGCTGGCGGTGCGGGAACGGATGGCCAGGGCGCGGGTGGTTCCAGAAGAGGACTGGGACAGCGAGCTCGAGGCGATTCTGGCCGCCATACAAACAGAGGTTAACCTTTAGGCATTGGAGGAATTTGGATGCCCTTGGAATACACGACCATTAGCGAAATATCGGGCCCTCTCGTTGTGGTAGAACAGGTACGCGAAGTTCACTATGACGAGTTAGTGGAAATTGAAACAAAAGACGGTGAGGTCAGAAGAGGCAGAGTGCTCGAGGCTTTGTCGGGCAGGGCCCTGGTGCAGGTATTTGAGGGGACTTCGGGACTTGACGTCAGTGCTTCCAAAATACGATTCTTGGGTAAGGTTCTTGAGATACCTGTGTCCCCTGACATTCTGGGCCGCGTGTTTGACGGCGCCGGAAACCCTATAGACGGGGGGCCCAGAATCATCCCTGAAAAGCGTTTGGACATCAACGGGAACCCGATCAACCCGTATGCCCGTTCCTACCCTTCAGAATTCATTCAGACCGGCATTTCGGCCATCGACTGCATGAACCCTTTGGTTCGGGGTCAGAAACTGCCCGTGTTTTCCGGGGCCGGGTTGCCCCACGCAGAGATAGCCGCGCAGATAGCCCGTCAAGCGGCCGTGCTTGGTTCCCAGGAGCTCTTTGCGGTTGTCTTCGGGGCTATGGGCATTACTTTTGAAGAGGCCGATTATTTCATATCGGATTTCCGCCGGACCGGGGCTCTACACCGGTCTGTTTTGTTTGTAAACCTTGCCAATGACCCGGTCATTGAGCGTATCGCCACGCCCAGGATGGCTTTGACAGTGGCGGAATACCTGGCTTTTGAGCAGGATATGCACGTGCTGGTCATCTTGACTGACATGACCAATTACGCTGAGGCGCTCAGAGAAGTGTCAGCCGCCCGCAAAGAAGTCCCGGGAAGGCGCGGGTATCCTGGCTACATGTACACGGACCTTTCTCAGATGTACGAGCGGGCAGGCAGGATCAGGGGCCTGAAAGGATCGATTACTCAGATCCCCATATTGACCATGCCGGAAGACGACAAGACGCACCCGATTCCGGACCTTACAGGGTATATCACGGAAGGCCAGGTTATTTTGTCCAGAGAACTACACAAAAAAGGCATTTACCCGCCTATCGACATCTCAATATCTCTGTCCCGGCTGAAGGACAAAGGCATAGGGACAGGCAAGACCAGAGAAGACCACGCTGATGTGTTGAACCAGCTTTCTGACGCTTACGACAGAGGCAGAGAAGCCAGAGAGCTGTCAGTAGTTCTTGGGGAAGCCGCCCTTACAGAGTCCGACAGGATGTTTTTGAAGTTTGCCGACGAGTTTGAGGGCAGATTCGTAAAGCAAGGAGCGACCGAGAACAGGTCTATCGAGCTGACTCTCGATACTGGCTGGAGTCTCATGTCCATTTTGCCCAGAAGCGAGCTGAAGCGTATCTCTGACGCAAACGCCGAAAAGTATCTGCCCATAAATCCGGAACAGGCGACAAAAGAAGCGTTGGGTTGAAGAGGTGCAAGGACGTGACACTAAGAGTGAACGCAACCCGGCAGGAATTGACTCGGCTTAGAGCCCGGTTGAAGATGGCTCGGCGCGGTCATAAACTGTTGAAAGATAAAAGGGACCAGCTCATGAAAGAGTTTCTGGCCATAGTTTACGAAAACCAAAGGCTGCGCAAAGATTTGGAGGAAAGACTCGCCGCAGCCCACAGGAGTTTTTCCCGAGCCAAGGCCTGGTTGTCCGGCCCGGTGTTGGAGCAAGCTTTGATGGTTCCGGGAGAGCCTAAAGAGGTCGGGGTTACCTATAGACATATAATGAATGTGGTGGTGCCAGAGATGGGACTGGTAACGGAAACGAGCGAGGCTTCGGGAGTCGAAGTGATGCCTTACGGTCTCGCTACCACATCCTCGGATTTAGACGACGCTCTCATGGAGTTTCGGGGAATCCTGCCCGGCCTTGTAAAACTGTCGGAAATAGAAAGAAAGATTCAGTTGCTGGCCGATGAGATAGAGCGTACCCGGCGAAGGGTGAATGCGTTGGAATATGTGCTTATCCCTGAGCTGGAGGAAGCCGCCAAAGACGTAGAGATGCGCCTTGAAGAGGCAGACCGGGCCAATGTGTCCCGGCTTATGAAGGTTAAAGACATTGTAAGGGCTCGTTGACCCACTTGGTGACCCCTCAGTCATAAATTACCGCCCGATCCCATAGCTATGGGGAGTCCGTAGAGATCCCCGGGGGTTGGTGTCCTTGAGGCGGTTCGTCTATTTCCTGTTGTTCATTCTGGGAGTCATGATCGGCATACCAAGAACCCCTTTGGCAGCCGATTCGGTTGTTATCCCAGTGCCCGGCACTGACCCTTTTCTCAATATTGACATTTACCATGTAGCCACAGGCACTGTACTCAAGGTGGGCCTTGAGGAGTACGTTAAAGGCGTAGTTGCCTCGGAAATGCCGGCTTCCGCCGGCATTGAGGCTTTGAAAGCCCAAGCCATTGCCGCCCGCACCGTGGCGGTGAGGAAAATGAGAGTGCTTGGCGGCACTCCTTCCAGGGAAGACGCGGATGTTACATCCGACCACAATGTGGATCAGGCGTGGAATCCTGAAAGTGTTATAAGGCAAAAATGGGGCCCCGTTGCTTTCTGGTTGAACTGGCCAAAAATCGTGAAAGCGTGCGAAGAGACTCAAGGCCTCATCCTGACTTACAGAGGGCTGCCTTGCGAGGCAGTGTATCATTCTACATGTGCGGGGAGCACCGAAGCGTCAAAAGATGTCTGGGTCAAAGATCTTCCCTACCTTTCAAGCGTACCTTGCAGTTTCTGTTCCGATTCTCCTTATTTCCGGCCCGAAACAGTGTCAATTCCCATAGCTGCCGTGTCTGCTTCCTTGGGGGGGACAGGTGTTTCGGTTCCCGTGAGTACCGTCCGCGCCGGGAACGGCATCGTGGTAAGCCAGGTTTCCCCCACAGGCCGCGTTCAACAGGTACTCGTGAACGGTGAACCCATGCGGGGCTTGGAATTTCGGCAGGCGCTTGGCCTTAAGTCCACCAGACTCTTGAATTTGTCAGTCAAAGGCGATTCGGTCGTGTTCCAGGTGAAAGGCTACGGCCACGGCGTGGGGATGTGCCAGTACGGTGCCATGGGTATGGCAAAGCAAAATCGGACATACCACGAAATTCTGTCTCACTATTACCCGGGAACCAGAGTTGCGGCCATCTTTGAAGAATGATCCGCGATGTCCCAAGTGACGATGCAATAAAAAAACCTCGAATACCTCCGGCAAATTATGGCAACCATAATGGTCTGGAGGTGTATTTTTGTGGGGGAAGACAAAACGCCAACCAAGGCGCGTCAAACCAGGAAGCGTGTCACGCAAGCCTGCAAAACCCGGAGGGCGCTGTTCGTTGTCCTCATGTGTTTGACGTTATTCGGAAGTGGCGTGTACCTGGGGTTAACATCTTTCAGACGCCAACCGAGCGCCGGTCGGCTCGCTGGAATTCCGGACCCGGGCACACAGGATTATTCAGGCAGTCTTTCAGTGAACGGTGACACTTCTATGGATTTTGTTTGGGCTGGGGCCGAGCAACAAGATTTTCAAAAGGACGATTTCAATTCAACTGGACAAGGCGAATCGCGGGCGCCGGCAACCGAAGAAGGCTCATCGGAAATTTACGAAGCACTAGTAATTCGTCTGTCAGATTTAGCGTGGCCTTCGTCGGGGGAGATTAAGTCCGAACCGGGCTGGTATTATTCGGAAAACCTGAAAGACTGGAGATACTTCCCCGGGGTGACTATCGCAGGAGATACCGGTCGTGATGTGTGTGCCGCTTTCCCCGGCGTCGTCAACGAGGTTGCAGATGACCCCATCAACGGTAAAACCATCGTGTTGTCCCACGGGACTAACTTGGAAACCAGGTATTCGGGCATTCGCCTCGCCCTGCGTTCTCCAGGAGACGAAGTGCACCAGGGTGAGGCCATCGCCCGGTTGCAGGGAGGAAACTTGCTATTTCAACTTTTCCGGGATGGAGAAGCCCTTAACCCCGCAAACTATCTTGGCCGTGGCAGATAATCAGTAATGCGCCAGGGCCAGCATTATCTTGCCGCCTGGGCATATATATTAGCGTAACTTCACGGAGGGGGCCGGGCCATGAACGACGTCATCTGGAAGCGCGCCATTGACGTAGGAGAGTATATCGAACGCACCCATGCCACGGTCCGTGACACGGCGCGCGCCTTCGGGGTGTCAAAAAGCACCGTTCACAAAGACGTGACCGACAGGCTGCCAAAGATCAGGCCGCAGCTTGCGAAAATGGTTCGCAAAGTACTTGATATGAACAAAGCCGAAAGGCATATCCGAGGTGGGGAAGCCACCAAAAAGAAATATCAGATGCCTGATTAGGCAAAGGCACTTCACACCTGGACCTCACCCCCCGATAAGACTTTTGGGGGGAATGTCTTTTGATCCGTGGAATCATCTCCGGTGTGATGGCCATGCGGGCCCAGGTTCTTAAGCAAGAAGTGATCGCAAACAATCTCGCCAATGCTGACACGGTAGCCTATAGCCAGGACAAAGCCGTGTTCTCATCTTTCCATGATGTTTTGATCAGCATGTGCAGTCCTTCATCTTTCCCCAAAACACTGGGCGGGTACTCGGCAGGGACGGTCTTGCAGGACGTCCGAACAATTCACGAAGTTGGACCGTTGGAAACCACAGGTCACCCTCTCGATATTGCCTTGCGGGAAGGAGATTACCTTTCGGTTCAGACCGCGGCGGGCACAAGGTACACCCGGAGGGGAGATCTTCAAATTTCTCCGGAAGGGTACCTGACCGTGGCCGGTTTCAGGGTGCTCGGCGATTCGCAACCTGTCAGAGTAGGGGACTGCAGTGGTCCCTATGTAAGCGAAGACGCCTACCTCATGTCAGGTGAGGACAAAGTGGCGGCGCTAGACATAGTTCATATAAAGAGCGCGAGTTTGCTCACCAAAGTGGGCAATTCGCTGTACGAGGCGGAGGCCGGTTCCGTATCAAAGTCTCAAGGAGCCGCGGTGCTTCAAGGCGTTTTGGAGAAATCAGCGGTAGATCCCGTGGCAGAAATGGTGAACCTTATCTATACCATGCGCGCTTACGAAGCGGCGCAAAAGGCGGTTCAATCTCACGACGAAGCATTAGGACAGGCTGTTAACAAAGTCGGCGCTGTGTAGGGTTGCAGTGTCGCCAACGAATTGGATACCCACAAACTGACGGGGGAGGAATCGAGCATGTTAAGGGCGCTTTGGACCGGGGCTACAGGAATGGCCTCTCAAAAACTTATGATCGATACTATTTCCAACAACCTTTCCAACGTTAACACTGCCGGATTCAAGAAACAGCGCGTTCAGTTCCAGGATCTCTATTACGAGAGCATACCCACGGGAATCGATTCAACCGCATCTGTGGGGAGCGGATCAAAAACCGTCGCAACACAGCGATGCTTCCAGCAAGGGAACCTCCAGGCCACCGATGATCCTCTGAACGTGGCCATCGAGGGGCAAGGTTTTTTCGCGGTTCAAACTGCCAAAGGGGTAGCCTACACCAGAGACGGGTCTTTTCGTTTGGACGGGCAAGGCGGGCTTGTCACACCTGCCGGATACCCGGTAATATCGTCGGACGTTTCACTGTCCATACCTCAAGGGGTAACAGATATCGAGATTTTGGAAAATGGCAAAGTAATTGGAAAAGCGGACGGCCAAATGCAAGAGTTTGGGGCTCTTATGCTTACCACTTTCGGAAACCCCGCCGGGCTTGAGGCCATAGGGGGAAATTTGTACCTGTCAACTCTATCCTCGGGGGGCGGGACGCAACTGGCTCCGGGAAATGGCGGGATCGGGGTTTTGCGTGGCGGTTACTTGGAGACCTCCAATGTGGACATAATTTCAGAGATGGTCAACCTGATTGTTGCCCAACGGGCCTTCGAACTGAATTCAAAAACTGTGGAGACGGCTGACCAAATGTGGGGCATAGCCAACAATGTAAAGCGATGACTGGCATGAATGCGGGTGCGCTCATCCAATTGGGCAGCAAGTATCCGGCCCGGGACAAGGCGAGCGAACAAAGCCTCATGAAAGCCTGCGTGGATTTTGAATCCGTGTTTTTGTCGTTGTTGTGGAAGGAAATGTGCAAATCAACGCAAATGGACCTTGGTGGCTGGGATGGCATGGCCCAACATGCCGTGGGAGCAAAATGGGCAGGGACAGGAGGAATCGGGCTGGCGAAGGTTATTTACAGCCGTTTGACGAATCATCCTTTGTAACAGCGACAGGGGATGATGAAATGGGTACGAGCAACATGCTTCGAGCCGTTGAGGCGATTTTGCCCCACCGGGCTCCTTTTCTTTTTGTCAGCCGGATCATTTCTATTGAACCGGGAGTGAGCGCCGTTGCTGAATTTGACGTGCCCCCCGATCTCCCGGCTTTTCGGGGACATTTCCCCGGTGTACCGGTGATGCCCGGGGTTCTGATTCTTGAGATGCTTGCTCAGTCGGGCGCTTTGGCCGTGTTATCCCTTGACAACATGAAAGATAAAATCGCCTATTTGGCCGGCATCGAGTCTGCCCGGTTCAGGCGCCCCGTGCGCCCCGGGGATGTTTTGAGGGCAGTGACCCGCCTCGGGCCCATAAGGCGAGGGATCGGACGAGCGGAAGGCGTTTGCTACGTCGGTGAAGACGAGGTGGCCTCGGCCACCATAAGGTTCGCTGTCCCAAATTGACACCGAATTTTGCCGGTGTTAACATGCAAGGGTATTGCCGCCAAGGAGGTTCTGAGATGCCAACGATAGGAAAGAGAAGGAGATTGTTCACTTCCGAATCCGTGACTGAGGGCCATCCCGACAAAGTGGCGGACCAAATAGTTGACTCCATATTAGATGCCATTCTGATCAAAGATAAAAAAGCCCGGGTCGCCTGCGAATGCGTGGTCAAGACCGGGTTTGTTTTGGTGGCCGGGGAAATATCAACCGATTGCTACGTGGACATGCCCTTTACGGTAAGGGAGACTCTAAGGAGGATAGGCTACACAAGGGCTAAATACGGGTTCGATGCCGACACTTGTGCTGTCCTGACGGCAATAGAGGAACAATCTCCCGATATCGCTTTGGGGGTCGATCTTTCCTTGGAGTCAAAACAAGGTGAGATGGCGGAAACCTTGGGGGCCGGCGATCAAGGTTCCATGTTCGGTTACGCTTGCGACGAGACGCCCCAGTACATGCCGTTGCCCATAGACATGGCAAACCGGCTGGCACGGCGCCTGGCTGTTGTCAGACGGGAAGGCATTGTCCCATACCTCCGGCCTGATGGGAAAACTCAGGTCACGGTTGAATATGTAGATGGCCGGCCTGTACGGGTTCACACCATAGTGGTATCTGCTCAGCATGCTGCCGAGGTCGGAGTGGATACCATCAGGCAAGATGTTACGGCAGAGGTCATCAATAAAACGGTTCCCGCCAACATGATGGACCAAAACACCAGGATCCTGGTTAACGCCACCGGTCGTTTTGTGGTAGGCGGTCCCCAGGCCGACTGCGGGCTCTCTGGCCGGAAGCTTATTGTCGATTCGTACGGCGGTTTTGCCCGGCACGGCGGTGGCGCGTTTTCCGGGAAAGACCCGACAAAAGTGGATCGCTCTGCAAGCTATGCGGCAAGGTATGTGGCCAAAAATGTGGTCCATGCGGGATTGGCCAAGGAATGTGAAATTCAGGTGGCTTACGTGATAGGTGTGGCAAAACCTGTATCTATCACTGTCGACACCAAAGGCACGGCTTGTCTGCCCGAGAATGAGTTGGAAGCAGCCATAGTCAGGGCTTTTGACTTCCGTCCTGCTGCCATTATCGAAAGACTCGATTTGCGCAGGCCCATTTATTCCAGAATTGCTGCGTACGGCCATTTTGGCAGAGATGATTTGGACTTGCCCTGGGAGCGCTTGGACCTCAAGGAGAGCCTGCTGAAGCACATCTAAAACAATTTTCCCTCGGCCAACATATCGTGTTGGGGGAGGGGTTTGTTTTGCTGAATCCCCAAAAAACATCCTTGCTTCTCATGGCCCTGTGGTGTATTTTGGAAATTGCTGCGGCCCTTGCCAAGGGCCGGGCCCGTGACGAGGCAGCCCCCACAGGCATATTGATCCTTGTAAGGGAATGCCCTTCTTCGCTCGAAGGCACCGTTCGCCGCCTGCGGTTGGAATGCGGTTTGCGCGGGTGCATTTATCCGCCCATATGGGTTTTGCCCACCGGGCAAAAGAACCAGTTGGAACCTTTGCTAAAGCTTATGCAAAAAGACGGGCTGGTGGATTGTTCTCCTTTCGACGACAGTGCCGGCCGAGTAGTCCATTTATAGCGCCGATTTGGTGCATAGCCAAAGACTCGGATATCTCTTACCAATTAGCCGCGACTGCGGCAACCAGGGTGGACAAGTTGGGGTGGTAAGTTTCCGAAAGGTGTTAGGCGGATTAATCCGGGGGTTTACGGGCGCCCTGTACGGGTGCCCGGCAGTTTGCGCCCTTTGCGGAACCCGCTTGGGTGCAGATTTAGCCCGCGAAAGCGGGGTCTGCCAGTCGTGTCACAGAAATCTTCAAAGGTCCATGCGCCGGGTGTGTGCCATTTGCGGTGTTCCTGTTCCGGCGTCAATTCACTTCTGCCCCCAATGTTGTCGCCAAATGAGATATTTTGAAGCCCAAAGATCGGTGGGAGTCTATTCCGGCGATCTTAAGGAGGCTATCCGGTGCCTGAAATACGATGGTCAGCGCTGGCTTGCAGGTCCTTTGGGGCGCATGTTGGCCGAGGTGGCGCTGGCTTTTTTGCCCCTTGATGTCGTTGTCCCGGTGCCGATAGACCCGGGCAGGGGGCAAGAACGGGGTTTTAATCAGGCACGGGATCTCGCTTATCATGTGTCCAGGCATATGGATGTCCTGTTCTTGGATCCGTTGCTGCGAGAAGAACGTTATAAACAACAGGCCGGTTTAGGTCGAAGTATGAGATGGGAGAACCTCGAAAAGTCCATCAAAACGGGGGGGCACCCGGCCCTTTTGGGCGCCCGGGTGCTTTTAGTGGATGATGTCATGACTACCGGCGCCACTTTGGATGAAGCGGCAAGGGCGCTTAGAAACGCGGGAGCCGCTGTCGTGTACGGAGTAACCGTTGCAAGGACCGTCGGGTGATGGGTTTCCGGTTCGAGGCAGTCTGTTGCGGAGGGGCAGGAATGAAGAACAAAAGCATGGAAGGGCTCAAGCGGTTGTCCAACTGCCAGCGTTGTGGCAAAGTCTTCGTGCGAGAGGCTGTCCCGGTTTGTCGGGATTGCCTGGCCTTGGAAGAGAAGCAATATCTGGTCGTCAAGGAATACTTGCACAAGAACCCCGGTGTGCCCGCAGTCAAGGTCAGCGAGGCCACCGGTGTTCCAGCCCAACTGGTGATAGAGTTTTTAAGAAAAGGTCTTCTTGCCGGGATCAAGCCGGGTCCAAACGAATCCTTGACTTGTGTCATCTGCAAGAGGCCTATCGCGTCTGGGTCCGTTTGTCTCAAATGCGAAAAAACGCTGTTGTCCATGTTTTCCCGTAAGGACAGCCCAAAGCCGGGAGCAGATTCTCAAAGGATGTATTCGGCCGAAGCTATCTTCGGCCGCAGAAAGTAGAGGTTCTGGGGTAAACGCGGGGGCGAGTTTTTCCGATGAGTGTGTTGGGCGGCAATTCAGTTCAAAGGGTGATTCGCAATGATGATTTCAAGAGCCCAAATAGGAAAGATCGTTCAGATCTACAAGGCTCAAGACACCAAGAACGTGCAGAAACCTGTGGGTCCAAGCGAAACAATCGCTTCAGACAATCTCAATTTGCCTTTTGATAACGCCGATCTCCTGCAGATTCGGGAGATAATCGACAAACTACCCGATGTGCGCGAAGATAAAGTCCGGCATTGCGCGGCAGAAGTCAAGGAGGGGGCTTACGAAGTGGACCCCAAAGAAGTTGCCGAAAAGCTGCTGGGCAGGCTGTTTGCAGACAAAATTAGGTAAAGCGTGAAAAAGACCATGGCAAACCCTCACCTAAATTCTCTATGCCCTGAAATCGAGCCGGTTCTTGACCGGTTGATCGCTCTTTCTTTAGAAAAACAGAATGCACTGATAAAAAACGATATACCTCTTTTGGAAAACATAGTGGCCGATGAAAAGCAGTTGTTGGAAGACTGCAAAAGGCTTACGAACGAAAGGTGTCTCGGGCCTTCTTTCGCAGAGAAGGTGCACAGGCTCAAGGCCCTTAACGAGTCCAACCAACGCCTTGTCGAGACGGCCTTGAATCTTGTGCGACACGAACTCTCCTTATGGCTTTTGCCTGAAAGCGGCTACTCCGGTTCCACTAGGAACGGGCCTTTTGTGTTCGACAAAAGAATTTGAGAACGGTGGTGAACGGCTATGTCAACCTTTTCTTTGTTTGAGGTCGGCAGATCGGCTTTGTTGGCATCAAAAAGGAGCATGGATGTTACGGGCCACAATGTGGCGAACTACGCCACTCCCGGGTACTCCAGGCAGGAGACGATTCTCGAGCCCATCATACAGAGGATGGCATCTATTTCAGGAGTTGGGGTTAAGGTAGCCGGCATAGCTCGTTCACGGGATCTGTTCATCGATTCGGTGTTACGGGCCGAAACCGGCAAGGCTGCAGCCTTTGCAGTTCAAAGGGATGTAGTGGATCAAATACAGGTTATAGCTGCAGAGCCCTCCGACAACAGCATAAGGGTGGCCCTCGAGAATTTTTGGTCTGCTTGGCATGACCTCAGCATAGACCCTGGTTCCGGTAGCGCCCGGGCCCAGGTGATGGAGAGGGGACGGTCCCTTGCGGATATGTTCAGGCATGTGGGGGGCCAGTTGGACTCGTTGAAACGAGATGTCGAAGCCGGGCTCGAATCGGCGGTAAGCAGGGTCAATTTGCTTTCAGAACGGGTAGTGGATTTCAACCTGGAGATTTCCAGGGCCATGGCAAGAAACGAACCCGCCGCCGATCTCTTGGACCAAAGAGATTTGTTGCTGGACGAACTTGCGGAAATGACAGGGGCGACAGTCGTGTATCTGCAGGAGGGGGCCTCGGTCAGGGTTTCAGTGGGTGGCTACCCCTTGGTTGATCTGGAACAGACTTACAAAATTGAAGTGGGTTTTACATCCCAGGGCACAGAGTTTAGATGGGCAGCCGGCCCGGGTGAAAGCGTCCCCATGGATTCAATGGGCGGCCTTTTGGGCGGATACCGTGGGGCAAGGGACGAAATGGTTTTGGGGTTCAAAGGTGAATTGGAATCCCTTTTGGTATCCATTGTGGACAACGTTAATGACCTGCACAGGGCAGGGTATCCCATTTCCGGGCCGCCGTTGGATTTCTTCCAAGTAGGTTCTACTTCCTACCTTTCGTCGGTAGCGGTTAACCCGGTGATAGTGGCGGACCCGGGCGCAATATGCGCGTCGCAGGTTCCCGGCGACCGTGAGAACGGGCAAATGGCTTTGGCCATCGCCGACCTGTTAGGTGGGGAAAGTCCTCCCGCCGAGGGAGTGCTCAGCGATATCTGGACCGGGATGGTCGGAAAGTTGGGTGCTCTGGGCCAGAGGGTGGGAAGCGGTTATGAAGTCCAGGAAATTCTGGTCAAAGGGCTACGCAACCGCAAGGACAGCATCTGCGGAGTGTCCATCGATGAAGAAATAGCGACTCTCGTGCGGCAGCAACACGCGTTTGGCGCGGCAAGCAGGCTCATAACGGTGGCCGACGAGATTATCGATACCATTGTCAACAAAATGGGGCTGGCAGGTCGATAGAGGGGGTTTTGCCGGTGCGCATCACCGATTTGTCCACAGAAAGGAATTTTTTGCACAATCTTATGCGATCTGAGGAGCGCTTGGGGAAACTCGAGGATATGGCATCTTCGGGCACTCGCCTCACGAGGCCCCAGGACGACCCCACGGGCGTTGAGCGTTCCCTGATTCTGCGTCACCATGTGGCTCAGACAAACCAGTTCGCGCGCAACGTTAATCGAGCCAAGACTTGGACGGAAGAGACAGAACAGGCTTTGGCTGACCTTCTCACTTTGATAATGCGGGCCCAAGATCTGGCCATCGAAGGGGGGACGGCCACCACACCGGAAGATGCCAGGGCATACATAGCAATGGAAGTGGGGGAGCTGTTGGAAGAGGCTCAGGCGATAAGGAACAGGACAAGCCAAGGCCGTCTTTTGCTAACGGGAACTTTGCCCCAATGGAAAGTAGGGCCCGGCATGACGGTAACCGTCAAGGACCAAAGCTGCCTTTTCGACGAAGTGCAGCGTCATTTGGGCGATCTGTATGAGGGGCTCAAAAAGGAGGGAGATGTGGCGCTCGTCGGGGATGCAAGGGAAGGTCTTGTTCGGGTCATGGATTTGACCTTGGCAGAACGGGCAGAAAACGGAGCCAAAATGAATCGATTGGACATGTTGGATGCCAGACTGAAGACTACGGATATTGAGTACAGACGCCTACTGTCTAACGTGGAAGATGCCGACCTGTCTGAGCTGCTGGTCAGGCTTTGGTCGGCGCAAGCGTCCTACCAGGCGGCTCTCGGTGTGGGGGCCAGACTCATTCAGCCGTCACTTTTGGACTATCTTAGGTAAGCCCAGGCCCGGGGAGGTTGGCAGATGCAAGTGACAACTAAAAGATTTGGGACAATTGAGGTGGACGAAGGCCGAGTAGTAACGTTTCCCCGGGGGTTGATAGGCTTCGCTGATTTCAAGCGATTTGTCTCCATCAGCATTGCCGGGGTGGACGAATCCCTGAAGTGGTTGCAATCTGTGGATGATCCCACTCTCGGTTTCGTTACCTTGGACCCAAAAGCGGTCTTTCCCGGCTATGACCCGGAGTTTTGCATAACCGATTTGTCCGGTTTGGGAGACTCGTCCCCCGGCGATCTTGTAATGCTTTCAATCATCACGATCCCCCAAGAAGTGGAACAGATGACTGCCAATTTGCAGGCACCTCTGGTAATAAACCCGGCGAAAAGGTTGGGCAAGCAGGTTATTGTGCAGTCGTCGCAGTATACTACAAAGCATACAGTTTTTGCAGCGCTTCAAAGTTTCATGAAGAGGACTGGTTAAGGATGCTCGTTCTCACCCGCAAGAAAGGCCAGGCCATTTTAATCGGCGACGACGTGATCGTGACCATCGCCGAAATACGGGGCTCGGGTTCCAGAGCCTTGGTAAAATTGGGGATCACCGCCCCTTCCGGCACCAAAGTGCTTAGGGAAGAAGTAGTGGGTGAAGTGACCGAACAGATGATCCTTGCAAAAGACCCCTCCCTTGATGTCATTTTGAAAAGACATTGAGTTAATCGCTTCTTCAGATCTTTCGATACACAACGTGACCCCCGGAACAAAGCGGAGAACAAGGGCGGTACCACAGGAGGTGATTTATGTGAGCGGTCTCAGCATAGGTGTGACAGGTCTTGATACGGAAACCATCATTCAGGAACTTATGAAAGTGGAAAGGCAACCCCTTGCAGCTATGCAGACTAAGCAGCAGAACCTTGCCGGCCTCAAAGCGGCTTGGGACACGATTCGGGAAAGGCTTGAGGGTCTCGCTTCCAAACTTGCTCCCCTTTGCTCTTCTCTTGAGTTCCAACAAAAGGCAGTCACTGTCAGCGACAACTCAGTTCTGTCAGCTACGGTCAACGGAACCATCGCGGAACCGGGCATGTACGAAATTGAAGTGATATCTCTTGCCAAAGCCCAAATTGTGGGATCGGGATTTTTCGCTGACAGAGATTTGGCACTCAATCTCGAAGGAGTCCTTGTCCTAAATGGCAAGGAGGTATATTTGGAAGCCTCCGATACTCTCGCGGACATCGCCTCAAAAGTAAACGGCGCAGAAGGAATCGGTGTGCGTGCCGCCGTGCTACAGGTGACGGCGGAACACGCTCAGATTGTTCTTACAGCAGAAACCCCGGGTTCTTCCGGCCAAATCGATTTTGGGGGAGACCACGACCTTCTGAAAGGCATCGGATTCTTTGGAGAAAACAACGTCGTTAATCAGATAAGAGCAGCCCAGGATGGGGTGTTTCTGATAAACGGAGTTCAGTTTGTGAGAAGTCAAAACCAGATCGACGATGTGATAGCCGGTATCACTGTGACCCTGGCTTCGGCGGCCAATCCTGCCACAGGTGCGGGAGGTTCCTGCACCGTCACGGTGGAATTAGACGATCAAAGCATCGTCGATAACGTTAAAGCGTTTGTGAAGGAATACAATTCATTGATAGACGTGACCAAAAAATATGGCGCCTGGGATTCGGAACTGAAGTCCGGGGGGCTCATGTTTGGGGACCCACTGCTTCAGAGGCTGGTGGGTGAAATAAGGAATCTTGTCTTCAGACGGGCCGGCGGGCCTCAGGAATTGCAGTTTGTGGGCCAGATAGGGATCAGTACGGGGACTCGAGATTCATTTTCCAGGGACGGCAAGCTCACCCTAGATGAAAACAAGCTTACGGAAACCCTTAAGAATGAAAGGGGCGATGTGGCCAAGCTGTTTGGGGCGTCTGGCGAGGCCCCGGGCATATTCGGCCTAATGCGCGAAGCAGTGCGGCGGTACACCTCTGCAGACGGTTTCCTGCCTTCGAGAAAAGCTCAAATTGAGGCCCAAGACAAAGACCTGTCCCGGCAGATTGAGGCAAAGCAAAGAAGCCTAGATGCCAGACTTTTGGCCCTAAGAAGGCAATTCAGCGGACTGGAGATCATGCTTTCCAGGATGAACTCTCAAGGGACTTGGTTGTCTCAACAAATTGCGGGAATGTAGGCAAAGGAAAACGGGTGATTCTAACGTGACAAATGTTGCCCAAGGCTGCCTGGATCGGAACAAAGCCATAAATGCGTATAGACTTTCGGCAGTGGGAACCGCTTCCAAGAACCAGCTAGTTTTATTGCTTTTCAACGAGATTGTCAAAACAGTGCGAGACTGCATCGTTTCAATGGAACTGAACGACGTCTGTTCAGCCAACTCCAAGTTATTGAAGGCTCAAGACATCGTGGACGAGCTTCGTACCTCTTTGAACACTGACGCCGGGGGGCACATAGCGGCCCACCTGGCCCTGGTGTATGAATTTGTCTACGACAGTTTGCTTTACGCAAACATACGGAAAGACTCGAAAAGGGCAAAAGACGCTCTGGCAGTGATGACAGAACTGAGGGATGCGTGGCAAGAGCTGTTGGGCGGGGCGCCGTGAGTACCCCACAACGCCGTGAAGCACTTTTCAAACAATGCGGCAACTTGATATGTTTGTCGGAAAGGGCGTTGGAGCTGGCGCTTGAGGGAAATCTGCTGGGTTTCAAAGAAACAATTGACAGGCGCGGCAGAATCATTGAGGAGATCAAGACGTCTGGGGAACTGCGCGGCCTGTCTGAGGATGCCAGAGAAGCGGTGCGTGACGGGTTTTTGGCAGTTAGAAGAATAGATCAGGAAATAACCCGTTGCCTGAGGTGTGAGATGCAACGCAATAAAGACGAGACTGCCGCCCTGGTTTCCAAAAAGAAAGTCCTTTCTGCCTACGACAAAATCGTGCCGAAAACTCGAAGATTCGACAAACTTAAGTGAAACACGAAAGAAACTGCATAAAAGATCAAAAAAGCCCCGGCGCGTGCCGGGGCTTTCCCCTCCATTTCTTTATGAGACAATAGAGACGTTGGCAGCCTGCAACCCTTTGGGGCCATCAACTATGTCGAATTCTACTATATCACCCTGGTTAAGTGTACGAAACCCCTCAGTTTGAATAGCAGTGTAGTGGACGAAAACGTCCGGACCGTCATCGCGTTCTATGAAGCCATAACCTTTTTCCGCGTTAAACCATTTTACTGTACCTTGCATTTCGGGACATTCCTCCTAATTCCTTGACAACGGATCCCGGCCACGTCGTCTCCTGGAGCTATGCGCTCGCTCCGAACTATAGCATGCCCATTAGGCCCAGTCAACAGACATTTACCCGCTGAAGCGCACTGCCGGTGATTTCGTTATCGCTGCCCCAAATTGCGGTTTTCCAGTGTGAAGGCAAGAGAGTTCAGATGCCTGTCTGGAAGGATTTAGTTCGGGGTCAGGGAATAATATAGGCAAACAGGTTGTGGGGGGTATGTCAGTGGAAATCATAGTGAGGGGCAAAAACATCGAAATTAGTCCGGCTTTGAAGGATTATGCCGAAAAAAAACTGAGAAAGGTCGAAAAGTACTTAAGGCAGTCGCCCCTTTCTTGCCATGCCACTTTTTCTACCCAGAGAGACAATTATGTGTTGGAAGTGACGGCTCCCCTGAACGGGTATCTGCTGAGGGCGGAGGAGTCTTCCCGGGACGCTCTTGCGGCAGTGGATCTTGTCATGGACAAGTTGGAGAAGCAGATCGAGAGGTACCGCACCAGGCTACGGAAGAGGGACAAGGCGGAGCCTTCCCTGCAGCATCATGAGCAGACTCCTGAGGGCGGCAAGATAGTAAGGGTGAAACGGTTCCCCATAAAACCCATGCCGCCTGAAGAAGCGACCATGCAGATGGAACTGCTTGGGCACGGTTTTTTCGTTTTTCTGAACGCCGACACGGGATCGGTTAATGTTGTATACAAACGAAGGGACGGGGATTACGGTCTCATAGAACCCGAAGAATAGAGAGGGGCGCTATGTTGTTTCAACCTAGGGTTACTGTGGTTCTGTTCGAAGGGGGACAAGCCAGGACCACCATGGATGAGGCGGTGGCCGGCGTGAGACGTTGCGTCGTCTTGGAGACTTTGGAAAAGCTAAAAAAAGCGCAATCTGTTGATGACATAGTTGTCGTGACAAATTATCCGGGTTTGGCTACCGAGGCGGACCGCATGGGCATCGGCTGGGATCTGGAAGAGGCGGGGGCGCCCAGGTTTCACTTCGGCAGACGCCTCAGGGAGGTCATTGTTAAGCGCAAGCTGGAAAATGTAATTTACATGGGCGGCGCAGCCGCTCCGCTTCTTTCTGCCGAAGAATTCGACGACGTAGCCCTTGCCTTGAAGCGGGAGAGGAACCTTGTCATCGTGAATAATGTCCAATCAGCGGACCTTGTGGCCTTTTCTCCCGCTAGGGCCATCGATGAATTAGAGCTCCCGGATGGTGACAACTCTCTGGGCACCTTGTTGAGGGACATCGGTATGCGCAGGCTTTTGATACCTAACTCCGGTAGAGTCAACTTTGATTTGGACACCCCCACAGATATTCTGATCCTGGGTATGCACCCCGACTGCGGTTCGAGGGTCAAAAGAGCCATCGATTTTTTGAACTGGCCCCGACAACAGATCGATGACGCCTTCTCAGTTATGAGAGAATCATCAAAGGAAGTCGCGGTTATAGGAAGAGTGGGCCCGGCCGTGATCCAGTACATCAACGCCAATTTGGTTCACAGAATGCGGGTTTTTTCCGAAGAAAGAGGTATGAAAGCTTTAGGACGCGAAAGCAGGGGCGAAGTAGTCTCGTTTCTCGGGTTTGCCCTGGAAGAGCTGGGGCCGCGCAGATTTTTTAAGTACTTGGCCTCAAGTTGCGATGTTGCGTTCATAGATACCAGGGTAATATTTGGGCATCTGAAAAAACGCCTTTCCGATTGGGATAGGTTTCAGTCGGATCTTGGGCAATTTTGGTTTGTGGAAGACCCCTGGGTTAAAGAGTTTACCAGATGTGCAGGTGAGGCCGGCATTCCCGTGGTTTTGGGGGGACACAGTCTGGTGGCGGCAGGTCTGTGGCTCATGGCAGAGATGATCGCCAAAGAGAGAGAGGATATGGGTTATCGTCACAACACCTTCATCATGTCGACCAGGTGACTTGTAGCTACGTTTTGTGCGTTTTGTCTAGGCCAGGAAGGTGATGTAATGACGGAGGAGAACCGGGGCATTTCGCCTTCAAAGTGCGAAGAAGTGCTTAAACGGGTAAAAGGTGTCGTAGCGGCAAGGGTAGTGACAACGGCGGATGGGACCGTTGAGGAAATACATGTTTTGGCCGAAGGCAACAGGGCTGCAAAGTACATTGTTCGGGATATTGAGTCGGCCATCATCGCGGCTTTCGGGGTTTCTTTGGACAGACGCAAGGTATCCGTGGCTCAGCTCGGCGGGGAAGCGGCGGGCCGGGTTCCTCAAAGAGTGCAACTGAAAAAGGTGGAAATTGTCTCTTCTTCCGAGGGTGCCGAAATCGGCGTGCAGCTGGGACTTGGGACCAGAACCGTTACCGGTTCTGAAAAAGGGATGCCCACTTTAAGAAACTGGCTTTTGTTGGCAGCGGGGGCGACCATAAAAGCCTTGTCTCAATTCACCGCGGCAGGTGTGTGTTTCAGTCTTCAAGATGTAACTGTTACCACAATTAGATCTTTGAGAGTCGCTTTGGTTTCCGTAGTCATTTCCGCTTCGGGCCACGACCAATTGGTGACAGGATCGTGTCCGGTGTCCCAGGATGACAGGGAGGCAGTTGTGAAAGCAACTCTGGATGCCCTCAATCGCAGATTTTCCGGGCTCGTGGCGCAGTAAGTGTGAAGAAGACATGCCGGAAAAAGGAACTGTCGAAAAAACGTAGAAGATATCGGTTAACCGGCAGCCTGCTGTTTACGAAAGCGGAGGCCAGGATCCGGGCTAGCGGTTCGGAGACGTCCTACTCCGGGGGTTTCATTCGTGAACAAGCTGTTTAAGGTGCTTCTCGCCATTTTTACAATGGTTCTTGCAGGAGCTTCTCTGTGGCAGATGGGTTAGTAAGGTGAACAGAGGCTGCCGGTTCACTGTGGAGGCCCCTAGATGGAGAAAAAGCAAGGCGCATTTAAGGCATATTGTCTTTTGGTGGCAGCGCTAGGTTTCTACATTTTGGTTACCGGCGTTCCTGACCTAACCCGTGGGCCGCTTGTATCCCTGTTTTTGGCACTGCTTGTGCTGTTGGGCGAGTTTTCACCGGTACCGTTGCGGGGCGGCGAAGGTACCGTTTCCGTCACCGCGCCTCTTCTGTTCGTTATCGCTGTGCTTCGCGGACCTTCCCTTGCGGCGTGGGTGGCAAGCCTGGCGACCTTGCGCAAAAAGGATCTGATGGGGGAAGTCCCCTTACATATTGTTTTGTTCAACAGAGGCATGCTCGTTCTTTCGGCGCAGGCTTTTTCTTTCGTGTACCGGTTGGCAGGCGGAACAACCGGCACATTTAGCGGGTACAGAAGTCTTCTGGCCTTCATTGCCGGAGCTTTGGTTTTTAACATGGCCAATTCCGTGATAATTTCCGCGGGTTTCGCTCTTAACCTGGGTATGTCGGTCTGGAGTGTGTGGCAGCAAAACATCGTCAGAAGCCTTCCAAGTATCCTGGGGTTGATTCCTGTGGGTGTCCTCATGACGGTGGTATGCGAGCAAGGTGGCCCCTGGTACCTTTTGCTGTTCTGGGTTCCCCTTTTGGTGGCCAAGCAGTCTTTGGAAAAATACTACAACTTAAGGGATGCCTATGCCGAAATGGCGATGGCTCTGAGTAACGCCATAGACGCCAGGGATTCTTACACCAGGGGCCATTCGGAAAGAGTCGCGGAGTATGCGGCCATGCTTGCACAAGAGATGAAAATGTCGGAAGACAAGGTGGATCTAATAAAGTACGTGGGGCTTCTGCACGACGTAGGCAAAGTGGGAATTAGGGATGCTATCATGAAAAAGCCCGGGACCTTTACCTACGAAGAATATCAAGAGATGAAAAAGCACTCGACAATGGGAGCCGACATGTTGGAAGGCATGAAGTTTTTGGGGCAAGGGCGAGATTGGGTCAGGCACCACCATGAACGGTGGGACGGCAAGGGGTTTCCCGACGGGTTGAAAGCTGAGGAAATTCCTTTGGAGGCCCGCATTCTGGCATGTGCCGATTCCTTCGACGCCATGACGACCGACAGGCCTTACAAGAAAAAAATGTCTTTTGAGGATGCGAAACAAGAGATTATCCGGTGTTCGGGGACCCAATTTGATCCCCAGGTCGTGCCATTTATGATAAAGGTAATAGATAAACTGGCGAGTCGAAAATGATCGATGTGACCGTACTCTTTATGGCAGCGGCCATCGGTTTGGGTCTTTGTCTGGGCGGCAAAATCGGCCGTCTGGGAAATGTGGAGATTCCCCGGTTGCCTTTCCTTCTGGCGTCTTTTTCCCCAAAGCTTCTGCCTGTTCTGCCTTTCTTGGCTGAAGTCGACCCCGCGGGTCACCTGCCCCTTTTGATTTCAGCAGTATCATTTTGCCTTTTCTGCTACTCAGTAGTCCCAAGTCTGTCGATGCCCGGCTTCAAAACGATGGCGGCAGGAACATCCCTGAACTTCGCGGTGAAAATGGTCAATGGCGGGCGAATGCCAGTGAGTCTGACGGGTTTGACTCCCGAAAAACTAGATGGCGAACTGCAAAGGCTTGCCGCTTGCCTGACTCATAGGAGCATGGAACCTGGCACTCGGGTGAAATTTCTGGGGGACCTTTTCAAGCTCAGTCTACCGGGGCTAAAAACTTCGGTGTTTAGCGTGGGGGATGTCCTGTTGGCTATCGGCGCCGCGTGGTTCATCGTCAGGGTCATGTTAGGCGGTTTTCCCTGCCCCCCGGTTGATGATAGTATTAATTGAGCTTTCACGGGGGGTTTCTTCGTGTCATTTCTGTCATTTCTGAAAAAGTTGTTCGACTCCAATGTCAGGGAGCTCAAAAGGCTTGTGCCATTGCAACAAGCAGTCTTGGCTTTTGAGGCACCCTTTAAAAAACTTGACGATGGCGCGCTGGCAGCAAAGACCGGGGAATTCAGGGAACGGATCGCAAACGGCGAAGACCTGGACAAAGTCCTTCCCGAAGCTTTTGCCGTGGTCAGGGAAGTGGCCGCAAGGGTTTTGGACATGAGGCCTTTTCCCGTCCAAGTGTTGGGGGCGATAGTTCTTCACCAGGGACGGATAGCGGAAATGCAAACCGGTGAAGGCAAGACTCTGGTGGCAACGCTCCCCTCCTATTTGAACGCCGTTGGCGGCAGGACCGTTCACGTGGTAACGGTAAACGATTATTTGGCCAGAAGGGACAGGGAATGGATGGGCCAAATACACCGTTTCCTGGGTCTGGATGTGGGTCTTGTGGTCCCTCAAATGGATGCTGCGGACAAGAGGCGATCCTACTCCTGCCCTATCGTATACGGGACAAATTCTGAGTTCGGTTTCGACTATTTGAGAGACAACATGGCCTGGCAGAAAGAAGACGTGGTTCAGGGCCCCCTCGATTACGGGATAATCGACGAGGTTGACTCTATCCTCATTGATGAGGCCAGAACACCTCTCATTATTTCGGGCCCCAGCGAGGGTTCCACCGAGGTTTACAAAAAGTTTCGGGATCTCTCGAAAGTTCTCAAAAAAGACAGGGACTATACCGTTGACGAAAAGGCACGTCTTGTGGTCATGACGGACGAAGGGGACAGGCGGGCCGAAGATTGGCTGGGGGTAGCAGGACTAGAGTCTGAGGAGAATCTGGAACTGCACGCCTATATAAGTCAGGCCCTTCGAGCAAAAGAGCTTATGCGCAGAGATATCGATTATGTGGTGAAAGACGGAGAGGTTTTGATTGTCGACGAGTTTACAGGCAGGATACTTCCCGGGCGCCGTTATTCCGACGGCCTTCACCAAGCAATAGAGGCTAAGGAAGGGGTGAACATTCGAGAAGAGGCTGACACTCTTGCCACCATAACTGTGCAGAATTATTTCAGGATGTACAAAAAACTTGCAGGCATGACAGGCACGGCCCTGACAGAAGAACCGGAGTTCAGAGAGATTTACGGTTTGGATGTCGTCTCCATTCCCACCAACAAACCGCTCGTAAGGGACACCATGGACGACTCCATATGGAAGACCGAGGCCGCCAAATACAAAGCCGCGGCAGAGGAAATCTGCCAGTGTTACGAAATGGGGCGCCCTGTGCTGGTTGGAACCAGGTCAATTGAGAAATCGGAGCTGGTTTCCGAAATGCTGAGACGCAAGGGCGTTCCCCACGAAGTTTTGAATGCCAAGCACCATTCCCGAGAAGCCGAGATTGTGGCCCAGGCAGGCAGAAAAGGAAGCGTAACAATAGCTACCAACATGGCCGGAAGGGGCACGGACATCCTTTTGGGCGGTAACCCCGAATTCTTGGCTCGAAGGGCTTTGCGGCAGGAAGATTATTCTTCCGAGGCCGTGCTTCTGGCTTCGGAAAAAGCGCTGCCCGAAAACTTGTCGGCCCGGCTGCAAAAGGGAGACACTGGCGAAGATCTTCAAGAAGTTGTGGATGCCAGGGTGAGATATGCGGAGCTATACAAGGAATGGAAAGAGAAAACCGATGCTGAGCACGACGAAGTCGTGGGGCTAGGGGGACTGCACGTTTTGGGGACGGAGCGTCACGAAGCCCGCCGGATTGACAATCAACTTCGGGGCCGGGCGGGGCGCCAGGGGGATCCGGGGTCGTCACGCTTTTATCTATCCCTGGAAGACGAACTGATGCGGTTGTTCGGTGGGGAGGCCCTATCGGGTTTGATGGACCGAATAGGGTTTACCGAAGATGACCCCATCGAGCACTCCTTGGTGTCAAAATCTGTGGAGGGCGCTCAAAAAAGAATCGAAGCCCATAATTTTGGCATCAGGAAAAGTGTTTTGGAATATGATAATGTTCTCAACAGGCAACGGGAAGTCATCTACGGCGAAAGACGGACGGCCATGTTCCAGGACGATCTCGCCGCCACCATTTGGGAGATGGTTCTAAGGGTGCTGGATCTGGCCCTGAATCTTTACTGGCCACAAAATGCAAAACGCGAGGAAGCCGACGTTTCCTCATTGTCACAGTATCTGAGAGAAGTCAATTCCGCCATCCCTGATTCTTTGTTCCTGGCTGCCGAGAACAGGGATTCCTTAGAAACAGCGGTCAAGGGCGCTTTTCGAAGCGCATTTGAAGAAAAACTGACGTTCTTGGGCGAAGAAGCGAACGGTTTTCTGAAAGCGGTCTTGCTTTCCGCAATAGACCACCATTGGGTGAATCAACTTGGCATGATGGTTCACCTTCGAGAAGGCATAGGGTTACAGGCTTACGGACAGAGAGACCCGCTTGTGGAATATACCAAACAGGGTTATGAGATGTTTCAAGGCAGAATCCAGAATATTGAGCGCGATACAGTGCGGTTGGTTTTTCGGGGGCAACCTAGACGGGAGGGTGCAGGGGCAACACCGGCCCCAGTGGGACGCCGGTCTGTTTCAACCCCGGGGACCTCGCCGGGGCAGGGGGCCAAGAAAGCGGACAAAGTGGGGCGCAATTCGCCCTGCCCGTGCGGAAGCGGCAAGAAGTACAAGAACTGCTGCGGCAAGGTGGTTTAGCGGATAGGGATCCGCGCTTTTCAAGGGGGTTACATCATGTACGAGGAAATTGTTCGAGATTTGCAGGAATCCCAGAAGAAACTCATCAATATTGGGAGGTCTCTTTGACTTAGATGGTCTCAGACAGGAATTGGCCGCTGCACGCAAAGAGATGGAGGATCCCTCTGTATGGGGGGATCGGAAACGAGCCCAAAGTCTTGGGAAAAAGGTGGCTTCTGCCGAATCCAAACTGGGTACCTGGCAACGCCTGAAAAAAGATATCGACGACAATCTTGAAATGGCCCTTTTGGCGGAAGAGGAGGGGGATCAATCCCTGATACAGGACCTCGGGGCTGTTTCCACCGAACTGGCCGAAAAAGTCAGGGATATGGAACTCACTACTTTGTTATCCGGCCCTTATGATTCCAGGGATGCAATAGTGGCCCTGCACGCCGGGGCCGGTGGTACTGAATCCATGGATTGGGTTGAAATGTTGTTTCGCATGTACACCAGATGGGCCGAACGCAGGCAGTTTGGCACGGAGGTCCTCGATATGCTTCCCGGCGACGAAGCCGGGCTTAAAAGCGTCAGCTTCTCCGTGACAGGGGACTACTCCTACGGCTTCCTTCGGGTAGAAAAAGGCGTTCACAGGCTGGTAAGGATATCTCCTTTCGATTCAAACGCAAGGAGGCATACGTCTTTTGCTTCGGTAGATGTGCTGCCCGAAATGGGTGAGGAAGACGACATTTCCATAAACCCCGACGACCTCAAAATTGACACATTCAGATCTTCCGGGGCGGGTGGCCAGAACGTGCAAAAGGTTGCTTCGGCGGTGCGGATCACCCATCTTCCCACGGGGATCGTCATTTCTTGTCAGAATGAAAGGTCTCAATACAATAACAAGATAGTTGCCATGAGGCTGTTGTCTGCCAAACTCTTGGCGCTCAGGGAAGAAGAACGGCGCAAAGAGATCGACACCATAAGGGGGCCCCAAAAAGAGATCGCTTGGGGAAGCCAAATCCGCTCCTATGTGTTTCAACCCTATACCTTAGTGAAAGACCACAGGACGGGCGTAGAGATCGGCAACGTTGAAAAAGTGATGGATGGCGGGATCGACGATTTCATTTACGCCAAACTTCAACAGGACAGAGAAAGTGGCCTGTAGTAATCCGGTTGTGGGAAAGGGAGACATCTGATGAAGGGCAAAATATGCCTTTTTGTGGCGCTGCCGGTGCTATGTTTGGGCCTGGTGTGCGGTTGGTTCGGAAAAGGGTTGGCGTCACCGGAATCTGCACTTCCAGGAAGCGAACAGGACCCTTTGGTGACCAAGTCCTATGTGGACGAAATGATTGGCCAAATAGGTAAAACCGCTTTTGAGGTGGTGGAAGTTCCGGCGGGAAAGACCCTAATCGGAAAGGCGGGAACCGAAATCATTTTGCGAAGCGGCAGCGCTCTGGCAATAGACTCTCAGCTGGGCGGTTTGTCCGATGTCACGGCAGGTGCAGACTTAAGGGCGCGACAAAATATCCCCGCAAACCACCTGCTAATCATTCCACGGGACGACGGCAGGGGAATATCGGCCTCCCAAAACATAATCGTTATGGTGCGGGGCGATTATGAGGTGATTTAAGGGCAAACCCGCAGAGTTGACAGGACTATGTCAAGGTTTTCCCGGGCCAAGGAAATGAGGTTTGGCAGCAAATTCCCCAGGTCCCGGGATAACGCTTCCCGTTCCCCGGCCAGGGCCATCACTGCAGCTTCCGGGTCCGAACACGAGAGAGTCGGGTTCGGCAGAACAGGGCAACCTGTCATCCGGCAAAATGCCCCGATTTTAGGGTCAATCTCGACGCCCAGGTAGGGAACCCCCGCCCGGGCCGACAATATCAGAGTGTGCAGTCTCATCCCCACGCAAAACTCCCCTTTTTGGAGCACCCCCAGAGCCTCCGCCGGGGTGAGCCCCGATAGGAACGGAACAGGTCGTTCTCCCTTTTCCCCCAGGTACCTGTTGAAGGACTCGACGAGCCCCAGGTCGCGTTCTTGCATGATCAGCAGGCACGGTTCCAGGCCCAAAGTCCTGAAGCGTGCGGCTGAATTGGCCAAGGACCGGTAAAAAGTCCCCGGGGCCTTTCCCGGGCGAAGGGCCAGCCATACGGAAACATGGCCCACCTTTTGGGCTTCAAGTATTTCGTCCACCCTTGCGGGGGGGGCAGGTTCCAACAAAAAAGCGGGATCGGCAGTAACCCTTATGTGGCGGTTCACCCCAATGTCTCTCAAAAGGTCCCGAGACTCAAAATCCCTGACCGTGATTTGTTTGACCCGAGACAACGCGATTCGCGTGAGGTTCCTGCCGGTCTTGGAAGTCAGAGGCCCGATGCCGTTAGCGTAAACCACGACAGGTTTGTTTAGAAGATGGGAAAGAAACAAGATTGACAAGTAATAAACCAAAGACCGGAAAGACGTGGAATCCTGCAGCAAACTTCCTCCTCCGAATATCACAAGATCGGAGCCCCTCAGGGCGCCTACCACTTGAGCAAACGACATCCGGGGAACTGCACAGATACCGTAAGTGCGGGCCGTTTCACGGGGTGATTTGGACAAGACCGTGATCCTTATGCTGGGATCTTTAGCGCGTATAGCAGAAACAGTGGATGCCAATATTGCCTCGTCTCCTATGTTGCCGAATCCGTAGTATCCGGAAATGAGGACTTTTTTCAATTTGCGCACCCTCTCTTCCGAAGATGCTGACGAAACGGCTGCCACCCCAGGAATCATAGCAAAAAGCGCTTGAACTGTAAAAGGAGGGTTCCACGGAGGGCTGCGCCGGGGCAGGAACCCTCGTCTTCTTTGTTGAAATGTGGCACACTGTAACCGGGTATGTTTGTTGGTGCCGAACAATGAACGGAACGGTGATGGCGTGGCTTTCGTAGATGTGCTTGGGGTGGAGTTTTACCCCGTAACTCTCTCAGGAGCCTTGAAGGCTGTCGATTGGATGTTGTCGAGGAACGACGGTTTTACACGGTTAGTGATCACAGGGAATCCTGTAATGGTAATGAACGCCCGACGAGATCCGGTCTTCATGAATGTTATGAAAAGCGCCGATCTCATGGTGCCCGACGGGGTGGGAATCCTCTGGGCGGCGCGAAAACTCGGCGGCATGCTCCCGGAACGGGTCACAGGCATGGATCTGGTGGAAAACCTTTTGGGGAGAGATCCGCCCAAAAGGGTCTTCTTTTTAGGGGGCAAGCCCGGTGTCGCCGAAAAAGCCAAGCAAAATGCGGAAAGACGCTACTCGGGTATCCGGGTGGTAGGTGTCCACCACGGCTATTTCGGAGTGCAGGAGGAAGGTGCTGTGGTGAATGCAGTCAAAGACTGCAAGGCTGATCTGTTGCTGGCAGGCATGGGCTCTCCCAGACAGGAGAAATTCATCTGGCGGAACAGATCGGTGCTTGGGGCCCGCGTGGGTATTGGGGTCGGCGGGGTTCTTGACATACTGGCGGGCGATGCCGTGAGGGCGCCGAGACTCCTGCAAAAGGCAGGCTTGGAGTGGCTGTACAGACTGGCCAAAGAGCCTCGCCGTCTCAAAACCGATCTGGCCCTGGCGGCGTTTGCTGTCCAAGTGTGTGTCCAGGCCTCCAAACGCAAGGTTAAAGATACGGAAAGCGAGGGAGACGACAAGGATGACGAACACAATACTGTCTAAAGCCCGGGTCATCCGCTACCACGTAATAGACATGATCGGTAAAGCGGGTTCCGGGCATCCCGGCGGCTCGTTGTCTTGCACCGATATTTTGGCCGTGTTGTATTTCGGAGAAGTGCTTCGTGTCAGACCCCATGAACCTGCGTGGCCCGGCCGGGATAGGTTAGTGTTGTCCAAAGGTCACGCAGCGCCGGCGTTATACGCCGCACTGGCGGAAAGGGGATTCTTCGGCGTGAACGTTCTGCCGACTCTCAGGCAATTGGGCTCGATTCTTCAGGGCCACCCCGATTGCCGGAGAGTCCCGGGAGTGGAAGTGTCCACAGGTTCTTTGGGGCAAGGGCTGTCACTGGCAGTGGGTATGGCTCTGGCGGGCAAATTGGACCGCAAGGATTATAAGGTCTGGGCCATTTTGGGGGATGGCGAGTGTCAGGAAGGCCAGATCTGGGAGGCAGCCATGGCCGCAAACCATTACGGGCTTGGGAATTTGGCGGCCGTCGTGGATCACAACAGGCTGCAAATCGACGGTCCCGTGGAAAAAGTCATGTCCACCGGGTCCATTGCCTCTAAGTTTGAAGCTTTCGGTTGGAACACCCTTGTTGTGGACGGTCACGATGTTCCGGGCTTGCTCATGGCTTTTCGAAACATATCTGAACACAATAACAGGCCTGTTGCCGTAATAGCCGAGACTGTAAAAGGGAAAGGTGTTTCGTTCATGGAGGGCGCGGTGGATTGGCACGGAAAAGCCCCGAAAGGGGAAGACCTTGTAAAGGCTATTCGGGAACTGGGGTAAGGCGAATCGGGTGGAGGTGTTCTTGATGGGAAAACTCGTGGGGACCAGGGACGCCTACGGGAAAGCGCTTGTGGAGGTGGGGAAAGAGAATCCTCGTGTGGTGGTGCTGGATGCCGATCTTTCTTCGTCCACAAAAACCAGGGCCTTTGCCGAGGCGTTTCCCGAAAGGTTTTTTAACGCCGGTATAGCAGAGGCCAACATGATAGGGATGGCTGCCGGTTTGGCCCAGTCCGGCAAGGTGGTCTTTGCTTCCAGTTTTGCTGTTTTTGCCACGGGCCGGGCCTACGATCAAATTCGTCAGTCCGTGGCGTATCCCAAATTTGACGTCAAAATTGCCGCTACGCACGCGGGGCTTACCGTCGGCCCTGACGGGGCTACGCATCAGGCTTTGGAAGACATCGCGCTCATGAGAGTCATGCCTAACATGTCCGTAGTGGTGCCCTGCGATGCCCAGGAGACTGCCGAAGCTGTCAGGGCCGCTTCCCTTCTGGATGGCCCCGTTTATTTGCGGTTGGGCAGAGAGCCTGTGCCGGCGGTCATGGGCCCGGATCAGGTTTTTAAGTTCGGCCGCGGTGTCCCCATTTATCCGAAGCTGGAAAGGGAACAGGTTATCGGCAGAAATCACGTGGGCCCTTTTGATGCTTTGCTGGTGGCTTGCGGGGCCATGGTAGAAGCCTGTCTTGAAGCCGCCCATGTTTTGGGCAGGCAAGGTATCCGTTGCCTGGTGTTGAATTTCGCCTCAGTCAAGCCTTTGGACAAAGACCTTTTGGTTGCGGCGGCAAGTATGAGCAAAGCCGTTATTACGGCGGAAGAACACAGCGTTATCGGCGGACTGGGGAGCGCAGTATGCGAGTGTTTGTCAGAGTCGCATCCGGCGGTTGTCAGGCGAATCGGAGTGCGGGATGAGTTCGGGCAATCGGGCACGGCCCGGGAACTTCTTGAGACTTACGGGTTGACCGCAAGTAAGCTGGTTGTGGAAACCAAAGACGTTTTGGGCATTTAGGCTGTTAGAGTCGAGTATTTGGTCGTAAATTCCTTAAACGGGAACAGGATTGAGTCGGAGCCTGTCGAATATATGATAGGTCAGCAACAAGCCGACGGGTGATATATTTGATTTGTCTCAGAAATGTGTGCAAGACATATTCTGCCGGAATTTCTGCGTTGGACAACGTATCTCTTAATATCGGAAAAGGTGAATTTGTTTTTGTGGTTGGTTCCAGCGGAGCCGGCAAATCAACGCTTATAAAACTCCTTTACCGCGAGGAAACGGCGTCCGAAGGGCAAGTCCTTGTGGCCGGAAGAGATCTTGGCAGGATGCGCCGAAGAGATGTTCCTTTCCTTAGGCGAAGGATAGGTGTGGTATTTCAGGACTTCCGCCTTCTTTCGGATAGGACTGTCTTTGAAAATGTTGCATTTGCCCTTCAAGTGACCGGTGCGACCGGGCGTGACACCAGAAAAAGAGTAACCCAGGTGCTTTCTTTGGTGGGTTTGCAGGACCGCCAGGCAGCCAGGCCGATGGAGCTGTCTGGAGGCGAACAACAAAGGGTTGCCCTGGCCAGAGCGCTTGTGAGAAATCCTGACATTCTTTTGGCCGACGAACCCTCGGGAAACTTGGATCCCAAAACAGCCCTGGGAATTTTCAGGCTTATAGAAAGAGCCAATGTGTTTGGCATGACGGTATTGATCGCAACCCATGCGAGCAACATTGTGAATTCAATGCGTAAGCGAGTCATTGAACTTGAATCCGGTTGTTTGGTCCGGGACGTCTGGAGGGGAGCGTACAGCCATTGAGGTTCTGGACAGGCGGCTATCTGCTTTCAGAAACCGGAAAGAGCATCTGGAGAAACAAGCTGTCGTCTTTTTTGTCTTCTGCCACCACGGCGCTGGCCCTATTTCTGCTGGGAGTGGCGTTTCTGGTTAACATGAACCTGACGTTCATGTTGGATGCGGTTCAAAAACAAATGGAAATTCAAGCCTATTTACGACAAGATGCCAGTGACGAATTGGCGGCTCTGGCTTTTGACGAAATTAGGGATTTGCCCGACGTTTGCGAAGTCAGATTTGTGACGAAAGAAGAGGCTCTTGAGGAGTTTAGGGACATGTTTCGGGACAGTCCCCAGGTCCTTGAAGGTTTAGGTGACGACAATCCCCTTCCCGCGAGCATCCGGGTGAGAACAAACGGGGCCGAGCTGATTCAAGGAGTGGCCCAGGAGATACGGTCGTTGGAGGCAGTGGAAGAAGTTATTTTTCAAGAAGAAGCCGCGGGCAGGGTTGCCTCTATAGGCCGGATAACTCAGGCAGTCTCTTTGGGCGGGATGCTTGTGGTAGGTTTGGTCGCTGTCATGGTCATAGGCAACTCCATAAGGTTGTCCATCGACGCCAGGCGACACGAGATAGCCATTATGAAAGTGGTAGGGGCAACCGATGGATTCATTGCGGGACCGTTTCTGCTGGCAGGCGTGGTGTTGGGAATTGCCGGGGCGTTGTGCGGAGGAGCTATTGCCGTGGGGTTGTACTTTTGGGTATTTTCAGCCGTGGAAAGCCTCTTGCCGTTCATACCTGTGCTCGTTCTGGAGCTTAACACTGCGCTTCGGATGCTGGGCATAATGCTGGCTACCGGGGTTTTGGTGGGTGTTCTGGGCTCAACCCTTTCGCTCCGACGTTATCTTAGGGTATAACCGGGGGGTAATGCATTTGAAACTCAAAGGACTGCGCCTGGTGATTCTCACGGTAATTTTGGCGGCGTTAATTGTTCCAACAACTATGGTCAGAAGCAGGCCGGTCTACGCAGATGCCCTGGATGAAAAGTTTCAGGAGCTCCAAGATCTGTTAAAAGAGATAGACCAGTACAAGTCCCAAATTAGTTCCCAAAAGCGAACAGAGACTTCCGTCATGAACGAGATCCAAAAGCTTGACAAAGAGCTGGCTCTTGCAGAAAAGGAACTTGCCTACATACAAACCAAGATGACGTACCTCAACGGCGAAATTGATCAAACCCGAGAGGAAATCACCCAAATCCAAGAAAGGCTTGCGGCCCAAAAGGCTTGTTTCGAGGCCAGATTGGTGAGCATGTACAAATCGCGCAACGTGTCCTACGTGGAGGTGTTGCTTGAGTCAGACAGCATATCCAATTTCTTGGCACGGGTTCGCTATTTGCGGGACTTGACTGCTTACGACAATCAGCTGATGGATACATACAAAGCGGAACACCGGGATTTGGAGGAGCGAAAGGCGGGGCTGGAGGGCGATTTGGCCCAGATGCTCGTTCTCAAAAGAGACCAAGAAGACAAAAGGGTTGAAGTAGTCTCCAGAAGCAGAAGCCGGGAAGACTATCTTGCCCAAGTGCAAAAAGAGAGGAAAAGGCTTGAAGAGCTTCTAGATGCCATGGAAGCGGAGTCCAAGGCTTTGGAAAAAGTTATCGCGGATCTTCAGGCCAAGAATCCCAGGCCAAAAAACGAGAATCTGTCTATGGCGTGGCCCATCAGTGGCGGATGGATAAGTGACTACTATGGCTGGCGAAACCACCCGATTTTGAATATCCCCAAATTCCATTCGGGCGTCGATTACGCCGCCAACACCGGAACAGATATTAAGGCCATGGAGGCCGGCAGCGTGTTGCTGGCGGGCACTAACGGCGGCTACGGTCTTTGCGTAATAATAGACCACGGGGGCGGAATTTCCACGTTGTACGGGCATGCCTCCAAACTTTTGGTAAAAAAAGGTGAGGAAGTCTACAAAGGCCAGGTCATTGCCAAGGTGGGTTCCACAGGCGTGTCCACAGGCCCTCACCTTCACTTCGAAGTAAGGGTGAACGGGGTCACGCAAAATCCTCTGGATTGGTTGCCCTGACCGGGCCCGAGCAGTCTCCCCTTGGCCGGCGTTGGTCGGCGGTATCCCCATGTGCTAGACTGAATACAACGTAGAAGAGTTCTGATTAGTGCGATTGGCGCGCCCTAAAGGGGGCTTTCTTACCTATGGTGTCCAAAAGAAGAGTCTGGAAAGTCTGTGTGGCATCGGCTTTGATCGCCGCTGTCTTGGGCAGCGGTTTCACACTGTACCTGATGGTGCGGATAGGGCCTTTGGGCAAGATCTGGGAAATTGTTAATGTGCTTGACAGGTCTTTTCATAAATCTGTGGACCGGCAGGCTGCTTTCGAAGGCGCTGCCCGAGGCGCCGTGGCGGCGTTGGGGGATCCCTATTCAGCCTACATGGATGCCGGTGAATGGCAGGAGTACCTTATCAGGACCTCCGGGGAATACACCGGTATCGGCATTACCATAGATGTGAAAGATGACATGGTTCGGATAGCGGAACCTATGAAGGGCACGCCGGCCGAGACCGCGGGCTTGCGGGCAGGGGACATCATTTTGAGGGTGGACGGCGAAGTTGTAAAATCCAGCGACGAAGCTTCCGCCCGGATAAGGGGACCGGCTGACACCGATGTTACCCTGACTATACTCAGGACCGGCACTACTTTTGATCTCACCATTACGAGAAAACCGATCATGATGCCTGCCGTAAGCCATGAAATGCTTGATGAGCAAGTGGGGTTAATTCAGCTCATGAGCTTCAACGAGCATTCCTTTGCTGAAACCAAACTTGCCCTGGAAGACCTGAAGGCTCAAGGAGTCCAAGGCATCGTATTGGACGTCCGATACAATGGCGGCGGTTTTGTGGATCAATGCTTGAACATTGCCGAACTTTTCGTTCCCGAAGGCAAAGTGGTGAGCCTGCGGTACAAAGACGAGATTGAAAAGGTGAGCGTATCTCATGGCAAAGGTTTGGGCATGCCCTTGGTTGTTTTGATCAATGGCGGTACGGCGAGCGCTTCGGAAATACTGGCCGGGGCGATTCAGGACCGGGGAGTGGGGACTCTCATTGGGACCAAAACTTTCGGTAAAGGTTTGGTGCAAAGCATCTTCTACTTGGCCGATAAATCGGTGGTGAAGGTCACTACCGCGGAATACCTCACGCCTAACGGCAGGTCGATTCATGGGCAAGGCTTGTTGCCCGACATCGAGGTTCAAGGGGATCCTGCGCAGCTGGCTAAGGCCTTGGATATCGTGAAGGAATCTTTTGCTGAGTAGAAAGGGGCACGTCTTTGAAACCCTTGGTTGATCTGCTGTTTTTGGTACTCAAATCTTACCCCACAATGTTCTTAAGTCCGGTTGTGACGGTCTTGTACCTTGTGGTGCTTGCCTTGGTGGCGGGGCAGTATGTCAAAATTCAATCCCTGGAAGAAAAGATGTACGGCAGATCTAAAAACAAGGCTTTCGGGCAGACCCTGAAGTCCATTGGCCTGGGGTTTTTCGGCGGGTTGCTGGCGAGCGTTCTTCTGGTAATGGTTGGGGTAACGGTGAGTGACAGCGGGATCGGATACCTTCTTCCCGTCGCACTGATACTTTATCTGTTCAGCCCAAGATTTTTGTGCTTTTCATATGCAGGCAGTCTTGCCAGCATGAGCTATATGTTGTTTGGATGGCCCGAGGTTAATGTGCCTGCTATGATGGCCTTGGTCGCTTGTCTTCACGCCGCCGAGGCCCTTCTCATTAAAATGAGCGGCGACGGTTGTACCACCCCGCTGTATATCGAGGGGAAAAATGGTCAAGTCGCCGGAGGGTTTACGCTGCAGCGGTTCTGGCCCATCCCCCTTATGGTTTTGTATTTGCACAAAATACCCGACCTTGCGGCCGTCCGGGGTTTAATCCATTTGCCCGACTGGTGGCCTCTTATCAGTGTGCCTGCGGTGCCGGGGCCGGGCACGCCGGTGTTCGTAACCATGCCTTTGGTGGCCGCTTTGGGATACGGAGACCTGAGTTTGGCACGCACTCCCAAAGAAAAAGCCGCCCGCACTGCAGCGAATTTGGCGGTGTACAGCGTCCTTTTGCTGGGCCTATCCATTGCGGCTTCCAATTTGCCTGCTTTTTCCTGGGTCGCAGTTTTGTTTTCCGCTTTTGGGCACGAAGCGGTCATCAAGATTGGCGCCAAAGAAGAACTGGTGCCGGAGCCTTTCTTCGAAAATACCGGCGACGGTGTAGTGGTGATGGATGTGTTTGAGGGAACCTCAGGGTTCGCCGCCGGCCTTCGGCCGGGGGATGTCATTCTGGAGGCAAAAGGGATGCCGGTAAAGACCCGGGAACAATTAGAAGAGGTTTTGGCCGAAACAGGGCCTGCGATGCTCAAAGTGGGTGGGCTTAGGCGCGCCGGCTTCCGACACTTAAATGTGGGCGGTGGACGCGAACCTTTGGGGATCGTGACTGCACCTGAGCCCGGTGACCGCCCGATGGCAAGCGCCAACGCCCCTGGTCTCCTGGCAAGATGGGTCAAGAGCTTCGTGAAAAAGCCGGAACGCTGACAATTTCCACGTTTTCTGACCTCCCCACGGTCGGCAACATTCATTTGCCCCTTATGGCGGCCATTTGTATAATGATCTGGCGGAGGCGAACAAATGGGCGATTTTCGACTGGTTTCCGACTACATCCCCCGGGGCGATCAACCCTCAGCGATAGACCGGCTGGTTGAAGGCGTGAACAGGGGCGAAAAGCACCAAGTGCTTTTAGGCGTCACCGGTTCCGGCAAAACCTTCACCATAGCAAATGTTGTGGAGAGGTTGAACCGCCCGGTTCTTGTGATCTCTCACAACAAGATTCTGGCGGCACAACTGGCATCCGAGTTCAGGACGTTCTTTCCGAACAATGCCGTGGAATACTTCGTCAGCTACTACGATTATTACCAGCCTGAGGCATATGTGGCTCAGACTGATACGTATATCGAGAAAGATGCGACGGTGAACGACGAGATAGACAAGCTGCGACATTCCGCCACAAGCGCTCTTCTTGAAAGAAGGGATGTTTTGGTGGTGGCGTCGGTGTCTTGTATTTACGGACTTGGCTCGCCGGAAGACTACCGTGACATGATGGTTTCCTTGCGGCCCGGTATGGTGAAAGACCGGCA
Source organism: uncultured Eubacteriales bacterium (assembly GCA_964646385.1). Classification (GTDB taxonomy): domain Bacteria; phylum Bacillota; class Sulfobacillia; order Fermentithermobacillales; family Fermentithermobacillaceae; genus JAXGZG01. The sequence continues at coordinate 58,119 of CAZYEC010000003.1, forward strand.
AGAGATCCTGAGGAAGCTCGTGGAAATACAGTACACCAGAAATGATTTCGATTTCCAAAGAGGGACTTTCCGCGTTCGAGGGGATACGCTTGAGATTTACCCGGCAGGCGCTACAGATAAAGCAGTGAGGGTCGAGCTTTTCGGGGACGAGATCGAACGCATTACCGAGTTTGATGTCCTGACAGGAAAAGCCCTGACTGAAGAGCGGTATGTTGCCATCTTTCCCGCCCGACACTATGTGACCACAGACGAAAAACTGCTTCGGGCCACTGGCACGATTGAAGAGGAATTGGAAGTGCAACTGAAAGCCCTGAGAGACGCAGGAAAGATTCTTGAGGCTTACAGACTGGAGCAAAGGACTCACCACGATTTGGACATGCTCCGGGAAGTGGGGTACTGCTCGGGCATAGAAAATTATTCGAGGCATTTGACGGGGAGAGCCCCGGGCCAGCCCCCCTACACACTGCTTGATTTTTTGCCGAAGGACGCTTTGGTGATAATCGACGAGTCCCATGCCACCATTCCCCAGATCAGGGGCATGCATTTGGGGGACAGGTCCAGAAAGGATTCTTTGGTGAACTACGGTTTTCGATTACCTTCGGCCTACGATAACAGACCTCTTACCTTTGAGGAGTTTGAAGAGCACGTAGCCCAAGTAGTTTACGTTTCTGCCACTCCCGGTCCCTATGAATCCCGGCGCGCCACAAAAGTGGTAGAACAGGTGGTGCGGCCCACAGGCCTGCTTGACCCCGGTCTTGAGGTCAGGCCGACGAAAGGTCAAATTGACGATTTGGTGAGGGAAATCCGTATAAGGGCCAAGGCAAAAGAAAGGGTGTTAATCACCACGCTGACCAAACGGATGGCAGAGGATCTTACCGATTATTTGAGAGATATCGGCATCCGAGTCAGATACATGCACTCGGATGTGCAGACTCTTGAGCGCATGGAAATAATCCGGGACCTCCGTTTGGGGATGTTCGACGTGCTGGTGGGAATCAACCTTTTGAGAGAAGGGTTGGACCTTCCGGAAGTGTCCTTGGTGTGCATCCTGGATGCCGACAAAGAGGGCTATTTGCGTTCCGAAACATCCCTTATCCAGACCATCGGACGGGCTGCGCGAAACGTCAACGGACGGGTTATAATGTATGCTGACAGAATTACCGGTTCCATGCAAAGGGCTATGAGCGAGACTGAGCGCCGGAGAAAGAAGCAGGAAGCCCACAACAAAGAATGGGGGATAACCCCCGCTACTGTGGAAAAGGCGGTCAGGGACGTTATCCAGGCACAAAAGCCAATTCACGTAGAAAACCGGTATTACTGGAAAGACAAGGATATCAAGGATGTTCCCAAAAGGGCCATTCCCGAGCTTGTGGCGAAGATGAAAAGAGAAATGAAGGCGGCGTCCAGAGATCTGGAATTTGAAAGGGCGGCCCTCCTGAGAGATATGATATTTGAGCTTGAAGATAAGTTGGGGACATCGGGTTTGCGGGGTTTGATGCATGTCGAAAAATAAGATCGTCATAAAAGGGGCTCGGCAGCACAACCTCAAAGGTGTCGATGTCGAGATCCCCCGGGACAAGCTGACGGTGATCACGGGACTGTCGGGTTCGGGCAAAAGCTCTCTGGCTTTCGACACCATTTATGCCGAGGGGCAAAGGCGTTACGTGGAGTCCTTGTCGGCTTATGCCCGGCAGTTTTTGGGCCTCATGGATAAACCCGATGTGGACCACATCGAAGGTCTGTCGCCCGCCATTTCTATCGACCAGAAGTCGGGCGTCAGAAATCCCAGGTCCACTGTGGGCACTGTCACTGAAATTTACGACTATCTCAGGCTCCTTTACGCCAGGGTAGGTCACCCTCATTGCCCGGTCTGCCGCAAACCCATCGCAAAGCAAACCGTCGATCAGATCGCTCAGCAGATTGAGGGCCTTCCTCAAGGCACAAGGTTTTCGATTTTGGCTCCTCTTGTAAGGGGCAGGAAAGGCGAATACGAGAAAGTCTTTGATGATATCCAACGGGCGGGTTACGTCAGGGTCCGTGTTGACGGAGTCACGGGTGAACTTGGTGAGTATTTGGGAAAACGCCTGGCAAAACAGAAGAAGCACACGATCGAAGCCGTGGTCGACAGGTTGATCAGCCGGCAGGGAATCCGTTCCCGGCTTGTAGATTCCATCGAATCGGCTTTGCATCTGTCGGGGGATCTTGTGGTTGTGGAGATTCAGGGTGAAGGCGACCTCATCTTTAGCCAATCTTTGGCCTGCCCTGACTGCGGAGTGAGCTTTCCCGAACTGGAGCCCAGGTTGTTTTCTTTCAACAATCCTTTCGGCGCCTGCCCAGCGTGCAACGGCCTGGGTGTCAATATGGAGCTGGAGCCGGAGCTGATCATCCCCGACGGCAGAAAGTCCATCTCAGACGGGGCGATAGCCCCCTGGAACGCTTCACCTGACGGGTACTACGCCCAACTGCTGAACGCCGTAACAGCGCATTACAAGATTCCTACCGACGTGCCGGTGGATTTTTTGACTCAGGATCAAATCAACACAATTTTGTTCGGGTCGGGGGACGAGCGCATACCGTTTCATTACGAAAGTCATTACGGAAGGTCCAGTGACAGGATGGTAAGATTCGAGGGCGTGATTCCCAACCTGAAACGAAGGTACAAGAGTGCCCCCAGCCAGAGCATTAGGGCATATGTGGAGGAGTTTATGGCCACAAAACCGTGTCCCGCTTGCGGAGGGGCCCGGTTGAAACCCGAGGCCCTGGCTGTCACGGTGGGTGACAAAAATATCCACCAGCTGACAGGCATGTCAATAGGGACTGTGTTGTCCTTTGTCGACAACTTGGTGCTTTCCTCCAGGGAAAGCCTCATAGCCAATCAGGTGATAAAGCAAATTCGTTCCAGACTACAATTTCTCATGGATGTGGGCCTGGGTTACCTCACTCTGACCAGGCATGCGGGCACCCTGGCCGGTGGGGAGTCCCAGAGAATTCGGCTTGCAACCCAGATCGGGTCGGGGCTTGTGGGAGTACTTTACGTTTTGGATGAGCCGAGCGTGGGTTTACACCCAAGAGATAACAAACGCTTTTTGGATACCATCACGCATCTTCGGGATATCGGCAATACCTTAATCGTCGTGGAGCACGATGAAGACACCATCAGGCACGCCGATTACATCATTGATGTCGGGCCCGGTGCCGGAGAAAACGGTGGCCGCATTGTGGCAGCGGGGAGACTGTCGGATATCACTCTCAATCGGGAATCGATTACCGGGCAGTACTTGTCCGGCCGCAGGAAGATTGAAATTCCTCGGCGCAGGGCCCCCAATGGCAGATGGCTCAGGCTTAAGGGGGTTCGGGAACACAATCTCAAAAACGTCGACGTGGACATCCCTGTGGGCGTCTTCACTTGCGTTACAGGCGTGTCGGGATCTGGCAAAAGCACCTTGGTGAACGATGTTTTGTATCGCAAGCTGGCGTCGGTTTTGAACGGTGCCAGAACAAGACCCGGCGAACATGACCAGATACTTGGTACTGAACACTTGGACAAAGTCATCGATATCGACCAGTCTCCCATCGGCAGGACCCCCAGGTCAAATCCGGCGACTTACACAGGGGCGTTCACTGAGATCAGAAACGTGTTTGCCATGTCGCCCGACGCCAAAATCAGGGGTTACAAACCGGGGCGGTTCAGCTTCAACGTGCGCGGGGGGCGCTGTGAGGCGTGCCGCGGTGACGGCATCATCAGAATTGAAATGCAGTTTCTGCCTGATGTTTACGTTCCTTGTGAAATATGCAGGGGCAAACGTTACAACAGCCAGACTTTGGAAGTCAAGTACCACGGCAAAAACATTGCGGAAGTTTTGGACATGACGGTTAACGAAGCCCTCGAGCTTTTCAAGAACGTGCCAGTAATAAAACGGAAGCTGCAGACAATTGCCGATGTGGGGTTGGGTTACATTCGGTTAGGGCAACCTGCCACGACTTTGTCCGGCGGCGAGGCGCAGCGCGTGAAGCTTGCTACGGAGCTGTCAAGAAGGGGCAACGAGCGGACCCTTTACATTTTGGATGAGCCGACCACCGGTCTACATTTTGAGGATACGAGGCGTCTTCTGGATGTGCTCCAGCGTCTGGTGGACCAGGGCAGTACGGTCGTGGTCATCGAACACAACCCGGATGTTGTGAAGAGCGCCGACTACATCATCGACTTGGGGCCGGAAGGCGGCGAAGAAGGCGGGGCCGTGATCGCCACGGGAACACCCGAACTTGTGGCAACGGTGCCTTCGTCTTACACGGGCCAGTTTCTCAAGAGGATATTAGGGAACGGGGCCGGGATGTGCGGTGCGGCAAATGGCACGGCCGACTAGTTTCTTGGAAGAAGGCGCTTGGGTGGGGTTTCGGGGGGACCGGCAAATCCTTGACGAAAGAACAAAGGATATGACGGAGTCGCCCGGGGTATACGTTTTCAGGGATGCGGTCGGAGAGGTCCTCTACGTCGGCAAAGCCAAGAATCTCCGCAAAAGGTTGCGTTCTTACTTTGCTTCGGCATTGCCCCCCAAAACAGAGGCGCTCATGGAAAGGGCTTTCGGACTTGAAACCATCACCGTTGATTCTGAGGTTGAAGCGCTCATTTTGGAACTCAACCTGATAAAGAAACACAGCCCAAAATACAACATAATGCTCACCGACGACAAACAATACCCCTACATTCGGGTGGGCGTTTCAGAAAAATGGCCCAGAGTTACGGTGGCCAGGAGAGTTCAGCGTGATGGGGCCCGGTATTTCGGGCCTTTCACCAGATCCGGGTCCGTCAGGGAGACTTTGGCTGTCCTGAGACGTTTGTTTCCCTTCAGGAACTGCTCCGACAGGGCGCTGGCCCAGGCACAGAGGCCCTGTTTGGATTACTACATCGGGCGCTGTTTGGGTCCGTGTACCGGCAAAATCCATGAGACTGCTTATAAAAGGACAATAGACGAAGTTGTGAAATTCCTGGAGGGAAAGCACCGGGCGGTCAGGGAAAGCTTGCAAACAAGGATGCTGGAAGAGGCCGGCCGAATGGATTTTGAATCGGCAGCTCGGGTACGGGACCAGATAAAAAGCCTTGACGACATCACCGAGAAACAGCGGATCGTGTCGCCTGATAAGAAAGACAGGGACGTTTTAGGCTTGGCACGCACCGCCGACACTGCCTTTGTTGCGCTCCTTCCCGTGAGAGAGGGGAAGATCACAGGCAAGGAAGGGTTCATCTTGAAGGGGGCGGGGGCTGAAGAGGATGCCGGAATCCTGGAAGCCTTCGTTTCCCAGTACTATTCTCAAGCACCTTTCGTCCCGGGAGAGATTTTGCTTCCTTCCGCGCTGCCTCCTGACTCGGATTTGGGGGCTTTTCTCAGAAAACAAAAGAAGCGGAATGAGGGCAAAGAAAGGGCAGTTCGCCTCAAAACCCCCAAACGCGGGCGGTTGAGGGAACTGGTTCTTATGGCAGGCGACAACGCGAAAACCATGATGGCAGACATCGTGCCCAGGCAGCAGAGGCAAAAGGAAGAAAACTTGGCTGCCATGCACGATCTGTCTTTGGCTTTGGGAATGCCGGCGCTGCCCATAAGAATAGAGGGTTACGACATATCCAATATTTCCGGACAAGAAACCGTAGGAGCAATGGTGGTTCTCCGGGACGGGCGTCCCGACAAAAGCCAGTATCGCAGGTTCCGCATGAAAGTTCAGGCGAAACCAGACGATTTTGCCATGATGCAAGAAGTGCTGTGGAGACGCTTCACCAGGGGGTTGAAGGAGCGCCGGGAGATGGAGGTCACGGGCCGGGGTGGCAAGTTCTCGGTTTTCCCCGACTTGGTGCTGGTTGATGGCGGGAAAGGTCAGGTGAACGCCGCCAAAAAGGTCTTGGATGAGCTTGCGTTGGACATTCCTTTGGCAGGCCTCGCGGAAAAAAACGAAGAGATCTTCCTTCCAGGGCAAAGAGATCCCTTGGTCCTTTCACGAGATTCGGGCGCTTTGTATTTGGTTATGAGGCTGCGGGATGAGGCCCACCGTTTTGCCGTAACTTACCATCGCAGACTTAGAGGGGAAAAAGCGCTTCGCTCAGCACTTTCTCGCATCCCGGGAATAGGCCCCGTCAAAAGAAAGGAACTCCTGACTGCCTTTGGCGATGTGGAGTCCATAAGACAGGCCTCTCTTGATGATATAGCCAAGGTTAAAGGCGTTGGGCCTGCTTTGGCACGAACCATTGCTGCGCATCTTTCCCGCAAGTAACGTTAGCTTTTCGAATCTTCCGCGCAGACTTCAATCCGTACTAAACCCTGTCTTTAACCACTGTGTTAAATAATTTAATGTGTGTATTGACTTTATTTAAGGCAGCATTGTATATTATCACCGGAAGGTGATGGTATGGCTAACGAAGTGATCGGCAAGTGCCCCGTTTGTGGTGATGCCCTGGTTGTTAGCGAGTTGCACTGTCACGGTTGCGGGACCAGGATTTCCGGGGGTTTTGAACTTTGCAGGTTTTGTAAACTGCCACCTGACCAGCGTTCTTTTGCAGAAGTTTTCATTAAGAACAGAGGAAACATTAGGGAAGTCGAACGCGAGTTGGGGATCTCCTACCCCACCGTGCGAAGCAGGCTGGAGACCCTCATAAGGGCTCTTGGGTACCCGGTTTCCCAGGACTCGGGCCGGGAGCGGGATGAGACGATGGCCACAGAAGCGAGAAAAAAGATCCTGAACAGACTTGAAGACGGGGAGATTACACCTCAAGAAGCCGCTAAACTGCTAAGGACTGTCACTGCAAGGTGACGGTGGAAAATTGCCTTGCGTTTCGCACTGATCCGGCGATTGGCTGGGCAACTGGGCAAGAGGAAGGGGGAACGCAAAAATGTCCAGGAAAGAAAAACTCTTGATTGTGCAAATGGTGTCAAAAGGCGCGGTTAGCCCGGAACAGGGCGCAGAGCTTTTGCAGGCCCTTGGAAGAGCAAAACCGGAGGTTTCCGGCCCAGCCAGGCCATCTGAAGCCAGCCACGAGCAAAATGACCCGGGAAGCGCTCTCAGCAGCAACATCGAAAGCAGCGTTTCTGGTCTTGGAAAAGCGATCGCCAGGATGTTCGGTGGCAGTTTCAGGCCGGGCGGTCCCGAGAGGGAGTTTCATAAGGAGTTTACCGGGGAGATCCCAGCCGGAGGTGTTCTGGAGGTAGGCCTGTTTACCATCAACGGCAGAATTGAGGTTAGGGCTTGGGACCAACCAGGGTTTCGCCTGGATGTACGCAAAAAAGTCTGGGCGAATTCCGATGCGGAAGCTGAAGATATGCTAGAAGATGCCTTTACTTTCACTCACGACGGAAACACCCTTGAAGCCCGAACAAAAGCAACTTCGAATTTTGGTTGGCACTCGATCTCGGTGGGATTCAATCTCAGCATTCCTCGAAACAAAGTCTCATCTTTGCGGTTAGATTCTTCCAACGGCAGGATTACCGTCGACGGGGTTTCAGGGGTTGAGCTCAGGGCATCAACGTCTAACGGGCGCATCCTGGTACAGGGTTCCGATTTTGAAGAATGTGTAATTGCCACTGCCAACGGTCGTGTCGAGTACCGGGGCAAGGCCAAGGCGTTGAGGGCAAGCACCGCCAACGGCAGGATAGTGGCTGATCTGGAAGGCGCCGGCGATTGGAGGCTTGATTCGGCCAACGGTCGCATAGAGGTCAACATAGTGAAGGCAGGCGGCGTGGGTTACGAAGTCGATGTGTCTACGCAGATGGGGAGAATTTCCGTAACCGGGTTGGAGGATGTTCTTTTGGAGGGGAGCAAGCAAAAGGTGGGGGCAGGCCGGTACAAGGCCCGGTCGCGGGGTTTTATGGACGCGGCATCGAAGGCCACGCTTAAAGCTTCTACAACTACGGGCAGGATAGCAGTCTCGATGTAAAGGGGAAGGGGTGGAGATTGGTGGACCAAGAGAGAATTCGTGTGCTCAATATGGTAAAGGAAGGCAAGGTTGCGGCCGAGGAAGCAGTGAAGATTCTAGAGGCTTTGGAAACCGCTCCAGACGAAGCATCGGGCGTTCCCGAAACCAAAGCAAAATGGTTTCGTTTGAGAGTAACGGACCTTAAGACCGGCAAGGCAAAAGTCTCTTTGAACCTTCCCATGGGCATCGTTGACTGGGCTCTTCGCACGGGGACTCGCGTGGCGTCGTCTTTCGGGGGCCCCGACCTGAACGGAATGGGGATCGACGTTGAAGGGCTTAGAGCTGTGCTCAGTCATGGAGTTAAGGGCAAGTTCCTCGACGTTACCGATGACGAACAAGGCATGCACGTGGAAATCACCATAGAGTAAGGGTTGGATTTGCGGGCAAGGCGTTCCGGGGGCTTAAAGCCCCCTTTTCGTATCCGTGGATTTTGGTCCCGCTTGGCTGGTCCGAACTCTGTCAGCCATCGCGGCTATGCGCCGGAACCTGTGGTTTACTGCCGATTTCGAGACCGGCGGTGTGAGCAGTTGTCCCAGCTCCTCCATGCTCAGCCCCGGGTTTTCCAGACGAAAGCGAGCGATATCCTGCAGACCTTTGGGTAATTTAAGCAATCCGTAATTTGCGTCAATCACCTGTATGTCGTCCAGCTGCCTCAGGCACGCTTCAACAGCGCGAGACACGTTGGCCCTGTCCATGTTGACCACTCTTTGAACGAAATTCTTGACTGATTTCCCGACCCGGACATTTTCATAGTGGAGCACAGCTTGGTCGGCACCGACGAGTTTTAAAAATTCCGAAATTCGGTCTCCTCCTTTTAAATAAACCACAAAGGACGAACGTCTGGCCACGATCCCCGTTTTTAATCCCTCCAGCCGAATGAGGGATTGAACTAAGAGAGCATCTCGTTTTGTGGAAAACACCATCTCCAGGTGGTGGTTTTTGGCAGGGGAAGATACTGAACCTCTGGCTAAGAAGGAACCGCGCAAATAAGCCCGGCGGCAAGCCGAATTCTGGTGCAATATGTCGGACGCCGAAAGTTGCGTCTGCCCGGTGTCGGTGCTTGCATAAACTTTGCCCCGTTTCAGCCTCGCATGTGTTTCGGGGATACGGATTTTCAAAGAAGCCACAGGCCCGAAGCCCGATTTCAACAGGCGATAGAGCCTCCTGATCACAAACGGTTCTGCAAGCAGCAGTGTTTCCCCCGACAAGCTGCGCCCGGAGGGGAGCAATCTTCCAAGGGCCACGGTTTCCCATAAGGCTTGAGGACAGCCGGCGATTGTTACCCGGGATAATTCTTCTTTAACTCTTCTTGAAAAGGTGTCTTTGCCCATTTTCAGTGGGTAGCCGCCAAGCTTTGTTGGGATGTCTGTCCCGCCCTGACAAAAGCCAAAATTGAGCGGGCCAGTTTCCCGGGCTCATGCCGCGCCAGGTTCCCCCTTGTAAGATAATCTCCCGTTATAAGCGAGTAACCCCGAGATGCCAGCACCCCCATGTCTGCCCTGACTTGAAACCTTCCTTCCGATGCGTACCTTTGGGCAATGTCCCAAGGAGCCGTAGCGGTGTTGACCAAAACGTGACTAAAAAGCCTTCCCGCATGTTCTTGAACGGCCAGTACGTGGTCTGAAGCGGCATAGCCGTCGGTTTCGCCGGGCTGCGTCATGATGTTGCAGATGTAAAGTTTGGATGCTTTGGAGGATTTTAAGGCGTATCTGATGCCCGGAACCAACAGGTTTGGGATTATGGAAGTGTAAAGGCTGCCGGGGCCAATAACAACGGCGTCACACGCTTCGATGGCCGCTACGGCTTCGTCCAATGCCAAGGGGTTTTCGGGAACCAAGCGCAAACGAGCTATCTCTTTTTGGGCACAAGGAATGGCATGTTCACCTGACACAATTGAACCGTCGGCCATCTCGGCCCGCAAGGTTACATCGCAAAGGGTGGCAGGTAATACTCTTCCTTTGACGGCCAACACTCTGGACATGGTCCTCAGGGCAATTTGAAAATCCCCTGTCATCTCGGTCATGGCTGCCAAAAACAGGTTGCCGAAATTGTGGCCTTCCAATTCTCCTTTTCTAAACCGGTGGTTTAAGAGTGACGTCATATCGGGTTCGGCTTGAGCGAGGGCTAATAGGCAGTTCCTGATATCCCCCGGAGGCAGGATTCCCATATCCCTCCGGAGTCTTCCGGAACTGCCGCCGTCGTCGGCTACAGTCACTATTGCTGACAGACTGCACACATGGGTTTTCAGGCCCCTCAAAACGCAAGCCAACCCCGTGCCGCCCCCTATCGCAACGATCTCAGGGACCCGACCTGTGGACAAATCTACTGCCCCCCGAATTCTCCTCGTTCAATATCCCTATGCTCGATCACTACAGTGTGTTCTTTTCGCTCCAAATGCGTTTTGAGTTTTTCTCCTATTACCGCGGACCGGTGCCTGCCCCCTGTGCAACCAATAGCTACAGTCAAATGAGTCTTGCCTTCTTCAACGTATTTCGGTAACAGAAAATCCATGAATCTTCTCAGGTGCGAGAGGAACGAAGAGGTAACTACAGGCCGGCTCACATATTCCACGACCAAAGGGTCGAGGCCGGTAAGAGGCTTCAATTCCTTAATGTAATAAGGATTGGGCAAGAAACGGACGTCGAAAACAAGATCGGCATCCATGGGCAGCCCGTGCTTGAAACCGAATGTCACGATCGTCACCAGCAGCTTTTGCAGTTTGACTTCCTTGGAAAAAATCTCGATCAACTGGCGGCGAAGATCCCCGGGCAGAAGGGTTGAGGTGTCAATAATAATGCTTGCCCAGGACCTGAGATCCGACAGCAGCTGTCTTTCTTCCCGGATCCCTTCAAGCATGCTCCCTTGGGGCGACAAAGGGTGGCGCCTGCGGGTTTCCTTGTAGCGCCTGACAAGGGTTTCGTCTTCTGCTTCCAAAAAAAGGACTGTGGGGCGAATACCTTTGGCGCGCAGGGTCTCGACTGTATCGGCAAGATCCATGAAAAATTCCCCGCCCCTGATGTCCACCACCAGGGCAATTCTCATAACTTCTTCCCTCGCCCGGCTGTACAGGTCCGTAAACGCCGGTATGAGGGACGGAGGGAGGTTGTCCACACAAAAGTAACCGAGATCCTCCAAGGTCCTCAGGGCTTGAGACTTCCCGGCGCCGGAAAGTCCCGTGATTATTACCATGTTGTGGTTAGCTTGTACCAAAAAATCACACTTCTTCTGACTCTACTCCTCCCCGGGTGCGAGTCCCAGGGTGTTCCAAAAGGTTTCGTACGCCGATGGGTTATGAAGAAAATCAAGATTTTTCCCGGAACGCCAGGCTTCATATATGCTGCGACCGCGGCGAAAGCCCAGTTCCGGAATTTCACCCGATTTTACCAGCCTGGGTTTGGGGTGAGACTCGTACATGTCGTTGGGCATGAAGATGCTTTGCCCCTTATATTTCACGTCGTAGTAAGCCATTCCTTTGCGGCGTCTGATGGGGTCGTAAACAGACTCGAAACTTCGGGCTATCCAGTTGGCCATGACAAGAGGCTCGGGACCGGGATTTACGGTGACGTGTCCGTAAAAAGGGGGAATGAGCAGGATATCACCTGCTTCGAAATCGGCTACGGCAAAATCGTCCACTTTTCCGCTAATCTGCCCGCCACGTTGCATCAGAAAATGAGCGCACCCCCAAAGAACCTGGTAGACTTCCGGGTACGACCAAGGTTGCCCCGGGACGCGCGGGTGATAATGGCCAACGGTTTTTACAAATTCTGAACCGATTTTCCCGGGGGACACAACGGTAATGTCGTAACGAAGGCCTGCGGCGTGTATGGCCCTTTGGTCGTCTTCAAACCCCGTACACCTGTACATTCTGTAAAGTATGTCGGGCCCTTTTTCCCCGGGATACAGGAGTACCGGGTGGGCATCCTGAAGCGTCCTTTCGGCGGGCCGGACGGCAGCGACTCCTTGACCAAAACGCAGCGTGCCGTCTTTGAGCCACAAATCGAAGCCCGCCAGTTTCGATAAGTTGTGTCCGTCACTTCGGACGTTTTGCATTTCTGTCACCTAATCTCGTCGGGTTTGTGGGCGCTTTGTTAATCTACCCTTTCGGATTCCTGGGTTTGCAGATGAGTTCCAGCACTTCGGTGTCAAAAAAAGTCTTTGCATGTGAAGGCAATATGACCAGGGCGGTGTCAAGCCCTCCGCCCGATCCCCCCAGGGAAATGACGGGCTTGCCAAAAGGTATGAGGCCCGCATCCAAGGCCATGACGGCAATCTCAACAGCGACCTTTGTGCCCTGGGAAAACAACCGTAAGGCATTTGCAACAATGCCCCCGGGGTATAGCCCTCCTTGCTGACCCGTTATAGCCCTTTCCACATTGCCAAAAAGATGGGTGGTCGTCAGCAGTTTTACCCCCAGGTCAGCGAGTTCCTCCCTGGTTTGGGTCCCCATCTCGTCAAAGCCCGGCTCTCTGAAACCCACGTGATGGGTCACGCACACTATTTGGGGGCCTTTCCCCAGGAATGGCCTGATGGAATATCCGGTGTTGGATGCCACCACTACATGTTCGACTCCCAGTTCTTCTGCCCTAGTCAATGCCAATCGGGCAGTCTCTTGGGTGTTGTGCCTGCCCCTCCGGTCAAAATAAACTGCCATTGCAATCACTCCGATGGGATAATTCTCACCCCTATTGTAATGGAAATAGAATCTCATGACATGATTGGGTGCTTTCTTTTGTCAGTACTTACCACCGGGCGACAAGCGGCCTTTGGAGGCTTCCGATATAAGTGAGCGAATGGTATCCTATAAATGTGTTGGGAGGCTAGACTAAGACTTGCTGAAAGACCTCTGGTATTTGTCCGGCTGGCAAGATGTTCTTCTGGCGGTAGTGGATATCGCAATCGTTGCATATCTGTTTTACCGCATGTTCGTCCTTATTCGGGGCACCAGGGCGGTGCAGCTGTTGAAAGGCATCGCTGTTCTTTTGGCATTGGTGTCGATTACCGATTGGTTGCATCT
>CAZYEC010000004.1:0-7045 GCA_964646385.1 uncultured Eubacteriales bacterium
TGGCAGCCCCAAGGGGATTCGAACCCCTGTCTCCGCCGTGAGAGGGCGGTGTCCTTGGCCTCTAGACGATGGGGCCACGCTCTTTTGTGGCTGGGGGAGGAGGATTCGAACCTCCGCAGGCAGATCCAGAGTCTGCTGGCCTACCACTAGCCGATCCCCCAATGAAACACAGGAGCAATTCAGATTATAGCAGCAGCAGACCGCTCAGGCAACCGGCGCCATCATCTATTAAAGATTACCTCTTCTTTTGGCCGTAGCTCCCTTGGGGGGCGATCCTGATTGGGATACCCCACGGGCAACAATGCCACGGGCTTCAGATTCGGAGGAAGGCCCAGAATCTTCTTCACTTGACTCTCTCGAAACGCGCCTACCCAGCATGTGCCCAACCCAAAGGAAGTTGCGGCCAACATCATGTTGGTCACTGCCGCCGCAGTGTCTTGAAACACGTAAAGCGTACGACCCCTATCCTCATATCGCTGGCCGCACCGATCGGGATCTGCACAGGCGACAATCACCAAAGGGGCCTCCCGAACAAAAGCCTGGTTTCCGGCCGCCTCGGCAAGAGCGCCTTTTACTTCTGCCGACCTCACGGCCACAAACGCCCAAGGTTGACGGTTTCCTGCGCTGGCAGCAACTCTTGCACAATCCAAAATAGCGGCTTCGGCCTCTTTAGGAACGTCCTTCGGGTTAAACTCCCTTATGCTCCTTCTCTTCTTTATGGCCTCCACAACATCCACTGAGGTTCCCCCCCTAACATAACTCTACAGGCCCCGCCCGCCAAAGGCTTTCGCTTCAATCAAGTCGGCTGTTTTGTTCAGACGGTTCACCGCTTCTCGTTTCCCCAAAATGTCGATTATGTGAAACAAACCCGGCCCCACAGTCCTGCCTGTAAGGGCCAATCTGGTGGGATGAATGAGTTCCCCGCCCTTTATCGCTTCTTCCACAATCAGGTCCCTGTAAGCCTGCTCTTGTGTTTCAAGATTCCATTCTTTCAAGGCATCCAAGGCTTGGGCACCTTTTCGCAAGAAAGAGGCGACACCGGGTTTGGAAAAGAATTTCTTTGCACCCGCCTCATCGTACTCGGCCGGAGGCTCGAAAAAATATCTGGACATTTCGACCATCTCGTCGGTGGTCCGAATCCTCTCCCTAATGGCAAGAGCGATTTTTGCCACCCAATCCATTTTTGCCAAAAGCGCGTCTCGACTTGCAAGGCCGGCCTGGGAGACAATCTGGATATACTTTTCAACCAGCGCGTTTTCGTCCAGCATCCGCACGTACTGGCCGTTCATCCAAGTGAGCTTGGCAGTGTCGTATACGGCGGGAGTCGATGAGACTCTTGTAAGATCGAATTCGTCGATCATTTCTTCCAACGTCATAATCTCTTTGGTGGAATCGGAAGGGGTCCAGCCAAGTAAGGCTATGTAATTCAGCAATGCGTCAGGGAAATATCCTTTTTCTTTAAATTCCTCCACCGTTTGCGCCCCGTGACGCTTTGACAGTTTTGACCTGTCCGGGGCCAAGATCATGGGAACGTGAGCGAATTTGGGCATCGGAGCCGATAGCGCCCTGTAAATCATCATTTGTCTGGGCGTGTTAGACAAATGCTCATCGGCCCTTATGATGTGAGAGAGTCCCATGAGCCAATCGTCGATCACGCATGCAAAATTGTAAGTGGGGAACCCGTCCGACTTCATGATTATAAAATCCGATATTTCCTCGTTTCGAAAGACGACTTCGTCGTGAATTAGGTCGCGCACGGCTATGACGCCTGTGTCCGGGACCCTGAATCGTACGGAAGGAACCCGGCCCTCCGCTTCGTACCGGGCTATTTGTTTTGAGGTGAGCTCCCGGCAGCATTTGTTGTAGCGAGGTGCCCTTTTTTCAGCGCGGGCCTTTTCCCTGTCGGCTTCCAGTTCCTCACGGGTGCAATAGCACCTGTACGCAAACCTTTTGTTGACCAATGTTGCCGCATACTTGCGGTACAGATCCCGGCGTTGCGATTGAAAGTAAGGCCCCACCGGCCCGCCCACCAAAGGACCTTCATCCCACTCCAGGCCAAGCCACTTGAACGACTCCATCAGTTTTTCTGCCGAATCCGAAATCGTTCTTTCGGCATCGGTATCTTCAATGCGAAGGATGAACTTGCCGCCGCTTTTCCTGGCAAACAAGTAATTGAAAAGCGCCGTTCGGGCACCGCCTATATGCAGGTAGCCCGTGGGAGAAGGAGCAAATCTTACTCGAACTACACCCAAAACCCACACCTCATCTTCTCTTAACGACGGGGACCCGGTGCCCCCTACCGGGCAATCAGGTTGGACTGCCCGGTTCTGCAAGGATTATAACACCTGTGACCCGCCTTTTGGAAAAGGCGCGGTGGGGAAAACCAAGGGGCCCCAGGCCGGCGACCTAGCCCCCCGCAGGTTCTTCGGTGGCGACAACAGCCAAGTCTGAGGCCTCTTCTCTTAGCAAGTCCTCCCATTTCCTATCCACGTCTTGCTGAATATCCTCGATGATCCCTTCGTTTTTAGGCTGGAACAGGTGTCTGAATCTGCCTTGAAGTTTCAAGAAGTCTTCAACCGGCTTCTTTTTTCTTGGTTTGTAAGTGACTCGAATTCTGCCGTCAATCATTTCGTAAAGCGGCCACATGCAACAATCTACTGCGACTCGACACAATTCAATGGTGTCTTTGGCATCGTACCGCCATCCTCTGGGGCACGGGGAAAACGCGTTGATGAACGCAGTTCCATCCGCATCAAAAGCCTTTTCGGATTTTTTGTGTAGATCGTTCCAGTGAGCCGGAGAAACCTGGGCGACGTAAGGGATCCCGTGAGCAGCGGCAATTTTGGTCAAATCTTTCCTGTGCTCTCGTTTCCCCGCGCTTATAGTGCCCGCCGGAGTAGTTGTTGTGTCGGCGCCTTTTGGAGTGGCCGACGATCTTTGAATGCCCGTGTTCATGTAGGCGCCATTGTCATAGCAAACGTAGACCAACTTATGGTTTCTTTCCATGGCGCCGGACAGACTTTGAAGGCCGATGTCATACGTCCCCCCGTCACCCCCGAAAGCAATGAATTGAATATCTTCGTCCACTTTTCCCTGACGCTTCAACGAACGGTAAGCGGCCTCCACACCGGAAAGTGTCGCCGCCGCGTTTTCAAAAGCCGTGTGAATCCAAGGACTATTCCAGGATGAATACGGATAGATGGTAGTTGAGACCTCCAGACATCCCGTAGCATTCGCCACCACGACGTGGCCTTTGGCTCCCCTGAGTATCTGGCGGACCACTATAGGCGCACCGCACCCGGCGCACATTCTGTGGCCCGGGCTGAGCAGTTCGGGAATGGTAGAGAGTTGTTTCAAATTGGCCATTAAATCTCCCCCTATGCCCTTACATCAAGATAAGTGTATGGTTCATGGACGTGGCCCCGCCGAAGGTCCCCGTCAAGGTCTGAAAACACCTGGCTGATTTCCCTCACGGTCGTATCTCGCCCACCCAAACCAAAAACATAGCCCCGGATCAAGGGGCGCGCGGAAGACTCGTAGAATGCTGCCCTGAGTTCAGTGTACACCGGGCCCCCTTGGTCAGAAAAAGCCTCTGCCCTGTCCATCACCGCCACCGCTCGGGCCCCGGAGAGAGCATCCACCAGTTCCCGGGCAGGAAACGGGCGAAGAATCCTGGGTTTAACCAGGCCTACTTTCTCCCCCTGTGCTCTTAGCCTGTCAACCACCGCTTTTGCAGTGCCAGCAGCCGACGACAGCACTACCAAGACCCTTTCGGCGTCATCCACAAGATACTCCTCAAACAAGCCGTACCGGCGACCGGAAATCTTCTCGTACTGCTTGGCCACTTCCAGAATAACTTCTTTGGATGCCTTTATCGCCTGGGCCTGCTGGAACTTCATTTCCATGAAGTAATCGGGAAGCACCAGCGGTCCCACGGTGGTCGGCCTTTTCACGTCCAATAGGTATTCCCGGGGCTTGTATTCCCCCACAAACTCCCGAACATCCCGATCGTCCAGCAGACTTACGTTTTCTATTCCGTGGCTTGTGATGAAACCGTCGGAACAAACCATTACGGGAAGCAATACCCTGGGATCTTCGGCTATCTTCAGCGCCTGCAGGACGTTGTCGTAAGCCTCTTGAGCATTTTCAGAATATATCTGAAGCCAGCCGGTGGTAAGGGATCCCATAGTATCTGAATGGTCGCAATGGATGTTCAACGGGGCAGACAGGGCCCTGTTAACCACCGGCATCACGATGGGCAGCCTGAATCCCGACGCTATGTGAAGGATCTCCCACATAAGCGCTAACCCCTGGGAAGACGTGGCAGTCATAGCCCTGGCGCCTGCCGCCGATGCCCCCACTGTGGCGGACATGGCGGAATGCTCGCTTTCCACCGTAACCAATTCCGTTTTCACTTTGCCGTCCGCGGCAAATTGAGAATAGTACTGAACAATTTCTGTTTGGGGCGTGATAGGGTAGGCAGCCACGACATCCGGGTCTATTTGTCTCATGGCGTTGGCTATTGCCTCGTCTCCCGTCATTGCCACTTGTTCTTGTTTGTGAGCCACTCCCGATCCCCCTTAAAGGAAAACTTCCTTTTATTCTTTCACCATTTGGAGGGCCTGCTCTTTTCTGGGGCATTCCCTGGCGCAGATCCCGCAGCCTTTGCAATGGTCGTAATCGATGCCTGTCATTCTGCCGTTTTCAACTGTAATTGCAGAATCGGGGCAAAACACCCAGCACAAAAGACAGTGAACGCACCCGTCTTTATGCCAGACCGGCCTCATGCTGCGCCAGTCCCCCGTCTTGTAGAGCCTGGAGTTTCCCGCATCGCGAATTACACCGCCCAAAGGGAGATCTCGGGCCTTCTTTTTGCTCACCCTGCCTGCACCTCCTCATAAGCGCGACGCATGGCGGCAATATTGCCCTCAACAATGTCCATCCTGCCGTGAAATTTTTTTGACAAGTCGGTTCTGACCCTGTCGATGAAGGTCTCAAACGGAAGAATGGGCGCCACCTTCAAAAGAGCGCCCATCATGGGCGTGTTGGGGATCTCTCGCCCCATGCAGCTCACGGCTATGCTGCTTGCGTCAACGGTCGCTGCCCTAACATCTTTCCCCAGCTTCTCTTTAATCTCACCAGGAGTTTGGGGCGTATTCACCAGCACAATCCCCCCGGGCTTCAGCCCCCCGGCGACATCAACGGGCCCTATCAGGGAAGGGTCCAACACCATCACCACATCGGGTTCTTCCACATTGGAGTGAATAGTTATGGGTGCATCACCGATCCTGTTAAAAGCCAAAATGGGCGCACCCATTCGTTCGGGACCAAATTCGGGAAATCCCTGCACATATTTCCCGACGCTCATTGCTGACTCCGCCAGCAATGCCGACGCGGTTTTGGCGCCCTGCCCACCGCGGGCATGCCAACGAATCTCCACCAGATTCTGCAACAGCCTTTCCCCCCACAGCCGGTATGCTCCGGCATATATTGTCCCGCATTAGTGCAAGTCGTCTGCAGGCAGGCAGACTTCCCTCTATCGTGAATAAAGTAACAAACCCCCCTGCGGCAGTCAAGGTGAGGCAGCCCGGCAGTAGATGAATCTGGCACAGTGCACACCCGTGGGGGTTCGCCCTTCATGACAGGCGTTGTTTGGGCGACGGTGCTGCGGGACTTCAAAGATCTTGGGAGAACAAAACCTTGGAGCCGGCGGTGAGGGTCGAACTCACGACCTACGGTTTACGAAACCGTTGCTCTGCCACTGAGCTACGCCGGCAAAAGATCTCAAATAATATGGAGCGGGAGACGGGGTTCGAACCCGCGACCTTCGGCTTGGGAAGCCGACATTCTACCACTAAACTACTCCCGCTCGGTCCAGTTCAAATTATACCCGGTGACAATGTCCTATGCAAGTTGTTGAAAGCAGTTGCAGCCACCGCTTGCTTTATGGGTGGCGCTTCGCGCTGATGTAATCCTGCCAACAATCGGAACACAGATTTAGCCCGGGAATGATCTCCTTCACCTTCTGGATGGACCCGCACGATCTACACCTGCCCTTGTGACAGCATGGCACAACAGCGAGGGCAGGCCCGGCGCCGGACACGGCCAATCTCTCCCCCACTTCCCACGCCAGGGCAGGTCGTAACGCCGCCGGGACAACAATTTTGCCGCCAAATCCCAGGTAACATGGCACCGGGGCCCTGTTACCTGGCAGTCTGTCAAAGTAACCGGAAGCATCCGGGGTTGCGAGCAAAAGCTCAGACTCTGCTGCTTTGGCAATCAGATGGAAGCCTTCATGCCAGCCCCGGGCCCTCCTGAGCGCGGAAGGAATGGTAACCCGCCAGCCAGACGCCAATGTACACACGTGTTGTTTTGCCTCTGCCATCTCAGCGGCCAAAACACCTGCCCCCTTCACAACACTTTTCAATCTCCAGAGCGTGGGCTGTGTGCCCGGTGCGCTTAGATATTTCTACCTGAAAGCGGCTTTTTTGTAAGCCGCAAGATCCAATGCCTCGCGGCAACGGGGGCAAAGAAAGACATTGGGCAGAACTTTTTTTACATCCACCTCTGACCCGCAGGCTTGACACCTGACCTGGCGTCCCACCGCGGACACGACCACTTCATCCCCCACCACATCTAAAGACAGAATCTGACCACGGTAAATTTGTGCCTCTGTTCGCACCTTCGTGGGGATGACAATCTTGCCCAAAGAACCCAGACGAGTTATGTCAGGGCACCTGATGCATTTTTCCGGGTGACGGATCCGCACTTCCTTTCCGTCCCAGCCGATGCAAACCCGGGTGTCCTTGTTCCAACCTAGCCTGTCCCTGATGGCTTTGGGAATAGTCACTCGCCATCCTGAGTCCACGAACCGCGTTTGCTTCACTTTAACCACCCTAATGTCACAATGCTAACTCCGGGCTCCGTCGCCGAGCACGACCCGTTCAACGGCATCTCGCGAGGGTTCCAGGATTACGCCTTTTTCCGTGATTATGCCCGTGAGCAAGGAAGCGGGAGTAATATCGAACGCCGGGTTGATGGCCTT